>JAVBNC010000096.1:0-9848 GCA_031551765.1 Desulfovibrionaceae bacterium | reverse complement strand
TGGGGTCGCGCTTGACCGCGTGGTTCAGGTCCGGGAAGCGCAGCGGGTCACGCAGGAAGAAGACCGGCGTATTGTTGCCCACCAGGTCCCAGTTGCCTTCTTCGGTGTAAAACTTGATGGCGAAACCCCGGATGTCGCGCTCGGCATCCGCCGCGCCCCGTTCGCCGGCCACAGTGGAAAAGCGGACGAATACCTCGGTTTTCTTGCCTTTCGCGGAAAAGATTTTGGCCTTGCTGTACTTGGTGATGTCGTGGGTCACCGTAAAGGTGCCGAAAGCGCCGGAGCCCTTGGCGTGCATGCGCCGCTCGGGAATGACCTCACGGTCGAAATGGGCGAGTTTTTCGATGAACCAGGGGTTCTGGAGCATCATGCCCCCACGGGAACCCGCTGTGACCGAATTGGTGTTGTCCGCTACCGGAGCCCCTGCCGTTGTCGTCAGTTTTTTGCTGTTTTTTGCCATATCATGCTCCATTTGTTTGCACGTTACGGGCATAAAGCTCCCAAAAAGGCTTCTTCAGCACATGTCCACTATTAGGAACTATTATTGATAATGGCGATTTGGTCAAGCCGAAATACGAGAACCGCAGGAGCGGGCCGTTTTAATTCCCGATTGCCCAAGCTGCGAGACGCGCAGCCAGCCCTCTTTAATAGTCTGGAGACAAAATATACAGCGATATCGTTAAAAATAAGCTTTTGGCAGGGGAAGGCAATGATAATTGCTCAAAAGGCGTGCGAAAAGGAAGGAAAAGGCGGGTGGTGAAAGTGCCGGGCCGCCGCGTGGCGGCCCGGCTGTAGTCAGACAAGAGTTAGAGGGCCGCTCCAAGCAGGTCGCCAAAGGCGCGGCAGCCGATGACGGTGGCATTTTCCATTTCCGCGGCCAGGTCGCCGGTGACCTTGCCCCCGGCCAGAACCTTGTTCACAGCGCCGTAGATTTTGTCCGCCGCCTTGTTCCAGCCCGCGTGTTCCAGCATCATCGCGCCGGAAAGCAGCACGCTGCAGGGGTTGGCCTTGTCCTGGCCCACCAGGGCCGGGGCCGTGCCGTGGGTGGCTTCAAAGAACGCCAGCTTGTCGGACATGTTCACGCCGGGAGCCATGCCCAGGCCGCCCACCTGCGCGGCCAGGGCATCGGAAATATAGTCGCCGTTCAGGTTGGGGGTGGCGATGACATTGTAAATTTCCGGGCGCAGGATGATTTCCTGGAACATGGCGTCGGCAATGCGGTCGCGGATAATCAGCTTGCCGCCGGCCGGGGTGGTCTTGGCGGCTTCTTCGGTAATGGCGAGGTCGCCGTATTCTTCGGCCGCCAGCTCGTAGCCCCACTCCCGGAAGCCGCCTTCCGTGTATTTCATGATATTGCCCTTGTGCACCAGGGTGACGCAGCCGCGTTTCTGGGCCAGGGCGTAGTCGATGGCCTTGCGGATCAGGCGCTTGCTTTTCCGGGCGGACATGGGCTTGATGCCGATGGCGCTGCCGTCCTCAATAACATTGACCCCGAATTCGTCTTTGAGGAAGGTGATGATTTTTTTGGCTTCCGGGCTCTGGGCTTTGTATTCGATGCCCAGGTAGATGTCCTCGGTGTTTTCGCGGAACACCACCATGTTCGCTTTCTGCGGCTGCTTAAGCGGGGTGATGACGCCTTCAAAGTGGCGGATGGGGCGGATGCAGGCGTACAGGTCCAGGGTCTGGCGCAGGGTGACGTTCAGGCTGCGGAAACCCTTGCCCACCGGCGTGCCCAGGGGGCCTTTAATGGCCAGTTCGGCCTGGGCCAGGGCTTTCATGGTTTCTTCCGGCAGACGGGAGCCGGTTTCCTTTTCCGCCTTTTCCCCGGCCAGCAGCTCTATCCATTCAAAGCTGTGCTCGCCGTTGTAGGCTTTTTGCAGCGCCGAATCCAGGATGGGCCGGGCAACCGCCATGATTTCGGGGCCAATGCCGTCGCCATCGATAAAATACACGGTTTTTTTCATCTCTCTCTCCTTGACTGGATAGGGGATCACAGTGTAGCGCCATCAAACAACTACGAAAAACAGCGGGTTGACTATACAACCCGGATGTCGCCTTTGTCAAAGCCCGAGAGGATGAGATGCCCATGATATTTACAAAACAGACCTATAGCGAGCAGGTGGCCTCCTATATCAAGGAGCGCATTCTCGTCGGCGAACTTTCCCCCGGCGACCAGGTCAAGGAAGTCATTCTGGCGGAACGCCTGGGCATCAGCCGCGCGCCCGTGCGCGAGGCCCTGCACATTCTGATGCGCGAAGGGCTGATCTGCTCGGAACCGCAGCGGGGCAAGTTCATCCGGGCGCTGACGGCCAAGGAAGTGAGGGACAGCTATTTTATCGGCGGCGTGCTGGAAGGCGCGGCCATTGCCTCCTCTCAGGCGCATTTCAGCGAAGAGGATCATGCGCATTTCGCCGAGCTGCTGGCCCGCATGCGCGCCACGGCCAAAACCGCCACCAATATTCTGGATTTCTCCGAGCTGGACAACGAATTTCACAACCTGCTGCTCAGCCGCTGCGACAACCCCCAGCTGACGGAACTAGCCCGGCGCAGCTGCCTGAACATCAGCAAGTTCCTGTTTTACAACCACTGGAGCACGCTGTTTACCCCCCAGGAGTTCTGCAGCCGCCACGAAGCCATCCTAGAAGCCCTGAAAAGCAAGGACCCCGTGCGGGTGGAAGCCACCGTGCGCGACCACTACCGGGAAACCGGGGAGCGCATGTCCCGCTATGCCCACCAGGCCAGCCCTTGTTCGCGGTAGGCAACAGGTGGTATTTTGTAGCTATTTTTCTATTTTTTGTTTGCTGCCTCTGGAGTACGAGAGGTCCCGGGGGCAGAATTTTTTTCTGCGAAAAATACTTGCTGCAAACTATGGACAAGGAGTTTTGTGTGCCTATAGTGTGCCGATGCGGGATGACTTCGCCCGATGCATGGCGACATTGAGCCGCCACGCGGTTGCCGAAGTGTTTTGAATGCGTATAAAACGCGAGGGTATTGATATGTTCAGTAAAGTAGGGGCGTTTGCCTTTTTGCCGGTGGCGGGGCTTGCATTGTTGCTCGCGACCGGTTCCCCGGCCCACGCCGCTGACACCAGCGATGCCGGCATTACCAGGGCTGTCCAAAGTCAGGTCAAAAAGAACCTGACGGTCGACCCCGAAAATATTTCCGTCAGAACCCAGGGCGGCACGGTGACCCTGATCGGCAGCGTGCGGAACAGGCAGCAGTTCCAAGATGTCCAGGCCATGGCTGCCATGACGCCTGGCGTAAAAAACGTCCGCAACGATCTGGACATTATGCCGCTGGTGCCGGGGCAGTAGCCCATGCGATAGCGGAAGTTGCCGGCGCTTAGCCCGCAACATTGCGGCCCATGCGCTGAAAAGCGCATGGGCCGTTTGTTTTCGGCATGCCCGCTGTTACAGCACTGGGCCTTCCATGTGGATTCGCGGCAATAGGCCACGGCGCGGTGCACTTCGCTTTCCGAAAGGCCGGTGTGCTTGCTGTAGTCCAGCACGCTTTCAAGTTCCTCCGGATCCATGACCTTGCGGATTTCGGGCGATTCCATAAGCCGCTGCCGGAAGGGGCGGCGGTGCTCTTCCGTGATCATGGTCACTTCATGCACCAGCTGGTGGGCGGTTTGCTTGCCCACTTTGGCGGCCAGGTGGAACATCACGGATTCGGAAAGAATCATGCCGCCCAGAAAGTCCAGGTTCCTGGTGATGTTGCTTTCGGAAATGGACACGTTGGCGGTGATTTCGTCCGCCGCCTCTTGGGGGATAACGGCGGGCCGTCGCGGAGCAGGATGCGAAGCGCACGGAGCGTAGCGACGCCCGAAGGGGGCGGCACAGGACGTGCCGCATCAAACCCGCCCGCGCCAACCTCGCGGCAAAGACTTGAGGGCAAATCCTTTCTAGCGCTCCCGGGCCATGGGCTCTTTGGCCAGCCAGGCGGCGGCAAAGCCGATAACGGCCGTGGCCGCGTACACCAGGCAGGCCGCGGCGTAGGCTTCCGGCAGAAACTTTCCGGCCGGGCTTTTGCCGTAGCTTTCCAGAATCCAGCCGGTCATGGGCTGGAAGAACATTACGCCCACGGAAGGGAGCGTATTCAGAAAGCCGCTGGCCGTGCCCGTGGCGGACAGGCCGAACATGTCGCGCATGGAAGCGAAGCCCACGGACAGGGAACCCATGCCGCAGGCCGCCAGGCAGAAAAACCACAGGTACAGCGCCCACACGGGGAAAGAAGCGCCTGCGAAGGAAAGCAGGCCAAAGGTGGCGGCAAGCGCTACGGCGTATACCAGCATCACCGGCCTGCGGGCCTTGAAAAAGGAGTCCGACAGCCAGCCCGCGAAAGGGCCGCCGGCCAGCATGCCCAGGCCCATCATGTTCAGCACGTTGCCGGCTTCCACGCGGGTCAGCCCATGCACGTCCATCAGGTAGGGGCCGCCCCACAGCCCGCCGAAGCTCATGTGCAGCGTGAAATGGCAGAAAAACCAGGTGGCGATAAGCCAGAAATCGCGGCTGCGGCAAATGACGCCCACGGATTCGCGCATGGCCGCAAGCGCGCTGCCCTTGGGCCCGGCAGCGGCGGCCAGGTAAGGAGAAAAGCCCTTGTCCTCCGGCAGGTTGCGCACCCAGACCCACAGGGCGCCGGAAAGAATAATGGTGGCCACTCCGCAGGCGGCCAAGCTGTTGCGCCAGCCCAGATAGTTGCACAAATAGGCCATGGGGCCGGAACCCAGGATCAGCCCCACCCCGCCCATGCCCAGGTACACGCCGTTCATGCGCGCGAAAAGCTGGGGCGGGAACCAGACGCTGATCAGCTTGACCCCGCACACAAAGACCACGGACACGCCTATGCCCATCAGCGCCCGGCTGAACATCAGCCAGCCCACGGCGTTGGCCATGCCGAACAGCAGCGCGCCCACCCCGGCCAGGGAGAAAAAGAGCGGCAGGGTGCGGCGCGGCCCCAGCGAATCCGCCAGAATGCCCGAGGGCAGCTGCATGAAGCCGAAGGTCAGGAAAAAGATGGAAGACATGACGCCCATGGCTGTCGCGTCAATGCTGGTGTCCCGCATGATGTCCACCGCGATGACCGCCGGGCTGACCCGGTGGAAGGTGACGAACAGATAGGCGAGGCAGAGCAGCAGAAAAATGAAGATGGCGTATTTCAGGCGTTTGTCTTCAAGCGCTTGTTCCATGAGATGGCTCCTCGGCGGGGGGGGGCGTGCCGCGCGGGGCGGCGGCCCCGCGCGGCGGTTGGTCGGATAGGTCAGGCACGCGTTACATGAAAGCGGCGTCGCTTTTCGCGGCCTTTTTGCAGTGGGCTATGGTGTTGCGGACCTCGTTTTCCGACTGGCCCAGATACTTGCTGTAGTCCAGAATTTCCTCCAACTCCTTGGGCGTGATCACGGCCGCGATTTCCGGGGTTTCCAGCAGGCGCTGGCGGAACGTGCGCTTGTCGCCCTTGACCGGCATGGTGATGTCGTGCAGCAGGTGGTGCGCCGTCTGCTTGCCCAGCTTTTCGCCCAGGTGGAACATGACGGATTCCGAGAGCAGCAGGCCGCCCAGCATGTCCAGGTTTTTGGCGATGTTGTCTTCGAACACGCCCAGCCCTTCCATAATCTTGATCATGGCGTCCAGCATCTTGCCGGTGATAATGGAGGATTCCGGCAGGTTGTGCAGGTCCAGGCGCCAGATGCGGGCGTCGCGCTCGTGCTCGCAGAGCATGGAACCCAGGCCCACCACCACGTTGGCGTGCACGATGCGGCTTTGGGCCACGGTCATTTCGCACACGGCGGCGTTGCGCTTGTGGGGCATGGTGGAAGAGCCCACGTTGTGCTTGCTTAAGGGCTCGTGCAGTTCATACAGTTCGCTTTTGGAAAGAGAGAAAATTTCGTTGGCGATACGGCCCAGAGTACCGGCCAGAATGCCCAGAACGCACAGGTATTCCGCAATGGTGTCCCGCGCGTTGGCCCAGCAGGTCAGCGGCACTTTGAGTCCCAGTTTTTTGGCCACGCCTTCAATGGTGGGGTAGGCCTTGTCGCCAAAGCCCGCCAGGGTCCCGGCCCCGCCGTGCAGCATGATGATGGAGCAGCGCTCGGTCATCTGCTTGATACGGTCCATGTCGCGCCGCAGTTCCGCCGCCCAGTTGGCGAACTTGAGGCCCAAAGTGATGGGCAGGCCCTGCTGGTTGTGGGTTCTGCCGGCCATGGGCAGGCTGATGTATTTTTCCGCCAGCGCCAGAATGGCCTTTTCCAGACGGGCGCAATCGCGCATCAGAATTTTGGTGGCGTCGCGCATGGCCAGAACGCTGCCGGTATCCAGAATGTCCTGAGTGGTGGCGCCAAAGTGCACGTATTCGCCCAGGCCCTTTTTGCAGCGTTTTTCCACGGCGCGCAGCAGGGGCACCAGGGCGTGGCCCGTGGCCGCCAGGTCTTTGCTGTAAAAGTCCATGTCCAGCAGCTCTATTTTGGACATGGCCGTGATCTCCTTGGCCGCCTCTTTGGGAATGACGCCCAGTTCCGCCTGGGTCTGGGCCAGGGCCACCTCGATCTCAAGCCAGTAGGAAAGCTTGCGGTCGTCTTCGAAAATATCCCGCATTTCCTGCGTGCCCCAGCTGTTTCTGAAATACTTGGAATCCATAATGTGCGACGACATACACAACTCCTTTGAGGTTGGCGTGGAGGTACACGACCGCCTCCGGCGCGCTGCCGGACAATGGTTGACGGAATGCCACAGCAGGAGTCATGCCAAAAATAACAGGCGCTATGATCTTGATTTATCTGGTAGGAAAAAAAGGGAACAAACGCCCTTCTCAAAAGTGAAGTGTAAAAATGAGAGCGTGTTGGATTTTTGATGGACAGCGGCGCGGCTATTCCCCGTCATCCGGTGTGCCGCGCAGAATGCGCCACAGGGTGTTGTAGCTGATGCCCAGGCGGCGGGCCGTGGCCTGCCTGTCATTGTTGTGGGCACGTAGGGCTTCCCGCACCAGGGCCACTTTGCTGCGCTCCAAAAGCTCTTTCAGGTCGGCGTCTTGGTCCGGGTGGCCCAGGTGCCCCCGGTGATCCGAAGCGGTCAGGGACGGGGGAGAAGGCGCGGCCGCCGGGCGCGGGGCGGCGCGTTCCGCGAACAGCTCCGCGAACAGGGTCTCGTCCGCTTCCTTGCCGTCCAGCAGAATGCAATAGCTCTCCACCACGGAAAACAGCTCGCGGATGTTGCCGGGCCAAGCGTAGTTGCGCATGCGTTCCAGCATGCCCGGCGTGATCGTGCGGACGCCTTTTCCGTACCGGTCCAGCAGGCCGCGTAAGAGCAGGGGAATGTCTTCCGGCCGCTCGCGCAGGGGCGGCAGCGTGAGCTGCAGCACCACCAGGCGGAAGTAGAGGTCCGCCCGGAAACGGCCGTTGTGCACCAGGTCCATCAGCGGTTTGTGGGATGCGCTGATAATGCGCACGTCCACGGGCACCACCCTGGCCCCGCCTATGCGCATCAGTTCCTTGGCTTCCAGGGACCGCAGCAGGCGCAGTTGCGTGGCGTGGTTAATTTCGCCTATCTCGTCCAGAAACAGGGTGCCCTGGTTGGCCAACTCGAACAGGCCCGCCTTGCCGCCGCGTTTGGCGCCGGTAAACGCGCCTTCCTCGTAGCCGAACAGCTCGCTTTCCAGCAGGCTTTCCGGCAGGGCGGAGCAGTTCACGGCCACAAAGGGCTGGGCGCGCCGCCCGCTTTCATTGTGCAGGGAGTGGGCGGCCAGTTCCTTGCCCGTGCCGGTTTCGCCGTACAGGTGCACGGAAGCGTCCGTGGCCGCGTAGCGCTTGATTTTTTCCGCCAGGCGGCGCATGGCCGGAGTCTCGCCCTTGAGGTCCCGCAGGTTATGGCGCGCGATAAAGCCCCGGCTGTACAGTTCGGAGCGGATTTTGCGGTCCATGTTCTGCAGGGTGGTAATGTCCCGGAACATGACCACCGCGCCCTGTTTCCCGGCCCGCAGGGGCAGGGGCAGCGTGCTGGCCATGAACTGCTCTTTCCCCGCGGCCACCAGGGCGTCCACCCTGGCTTCGCCGCTTTCCAGCACCTGTCTCGGCTCAAAGGGGGCCAGGTGCTCGCGCAGCGCGGCCATGGGCGTTCCCGGCCGCACCTTCAGCAGACGGTAAGCCGTGGGGTTGCAGAAAACGACCTCACCCGCATGGTCCACGCACAGCACACCTTCGTCCAGGCGACTGAGAATGGCCAGCAGGTCCGCGTGCCGCCGCTCTTCCGTCCGCTTTTCCCTGGCAATGGCCCGCGCTTGCTGCAGAGCTTCCAGAATGGAGTGCCGGGAAGGTTCCAGAATAACGCCCCGGCCGCCGTGGCGCTCCATGCGGCGGCAGCTCAGCCCCCCGCCCACCACGGTGCAGAAGCCTTGTTCGCAGGCTTCCGCTATGCCGCTCAGCAGCTCGTCCCAGTTGGCGTACTGCACATGCAGAATCTCCATGTCCAGCAGCCGTTCCATCAGCTTGGTATCCCGCACTTCCCGGTAATCCGTGGACAGGACCACCCGCCGGGAAAAGTCCTTGGCCTGGAGCAGGCCCTGCACCACCTGCATGTCCGTGCGGTCGATAATCGCCAGGGAATGCCCTATCTCCCGCAGCAGGCTCTGGGCCGTGCCGCCGTAACAGAACAAGGCTTCCACCCCGTCTTCCAGCAGTTCCTTGGCCACGGCCACTTCCGCGCCCAAAGGCACCAGCCGGTAGTCCACAACGCAGTCGTCCTCCGCGGCCAGGCAGCGCCGCACGGAATCACACAGCTCCGTGGAGTGCGAAAGCAGGGCGAAACGGTATTTTTCCGGCGTGGACATGGAGATGGCTCCGGCCCCCACCCCTTTCCCCTAAAAACTTTGACAGGGGGGTATGGGGCGTTTTTTTTGGTGGACGGCCCCGGATGATGACGGCGCCGCTGCGGCAGCCTATCAAATCAGGCCGCTTCGCGCCAGCGCGCGGAGCGGCCCTTTCCGCGTTGTGCATTCCCTCGGTTATTGATAGAAATAATGGGTCGTAAAAGAAGCTCAGGTTCCTGTTCAAACAGCATACCCAAGGAGCGTTTTATGAAAAAAGTTCTGATCGCCTTTGTCCTGCTGCTCGCGTGCGCGGGGGCGTCCCAGGCGCAAACCCCGGATGAAAAGGCCGTGGCCCAGGCTGTCGAATCCCTGCGCAAGGCCATTCTCAGCGCGAAACGGGCCGACCTGGAGAATCTGATTCTGCCCTCGCTGACCTATGCCCATTCCACGGGCCGCACGGAAAGCGCGAAACAATTCGTGGACAACCTGGTGGACAAGGGCACGGTGTTCAAGGAGCTGGCCTTTTCCCAGATGACCATTTCCGTGGACGGGGATGTGGCCGTCGTCCGCCATATGCTGGATTCGGACCATGTGGCCCAGGGCAAGCCCGTGAAGGGGCACTTCATGGTCCTGCTGGTGTATAAGAAAGTCGGCAAGTACTGGAAACTGTTCGCCCGGCAGGGCTACGCCGCGCCTCCCAAGGCATGAGTCATCTGAGGCCAGATGAAAAGCAACCCCGCATCAGCTATCGATGCGGGGTTTTTTTAGTAAGAACAACCCTGAGGTTCCAAGGGGCGCGCCCCTTGGCGGGTGCAGGGATCTCGCAACCGCAGGAGGCGGTTGCGCACGGAGCGCAGCGACGCCCGAAGGGGGCGGCACAGGACGTGCCGCATTGCGCCCTGCTTCGACTTTTAGAGCATATTCGCTTTGAGATTGCCGCTTAACGGCGGGGAAACCCCGCCTACGTCAATCTCGCAGGCCTTGTTACGCAAGGCTTCACAAGGCCAGAGCATTTTTTCGTAAAGAGAAATTTCAATGTGAAAATGCTC
>JAVBNC010000128.1:0-8750 GCA_031551765.1 Desulfovibrionaceae bacterium | reverse complement strand
CCCCCCCCCCCCCCCCCCCCCCCCCCCCCCCCCCCCCCCCCCCCCCCCCCCCCCCCCCCCCCCCCCCCCCCCCCCCCCCCCCCCCCCCCCCCCCCCCCCCCCCCCCCCCCCCCCCCCCCCCCCCCCCCCCGCCGGAGGCATGCACGCCCATGTTTCATAAGCTTTCCGTCGATGACCTGCGGGTGGGAATGTACGTGGTGGACACGGACGTTCCCTGGATGCAGCGCCCCTACCTGTACGCGAAGGAAGGACTGCTGGATTCGGGCGCGGCGTTGGATGCCGTCCGGGCGGAAGGATACACCGAAGCGTTCATAGACCTGACGCGCTGCGCGCCGGGCAGTCTGCCGCCGGAGCTTGCGGCCCTGACCCTGACGGGCATGGAGGGCGTGCGGGACTTTCTGCCCCCGCCTCCCAGGGTGCCTCTGGCCGAGGAAATACGGGCGGCCCGCTCCCTGTACCGTTCCTCGCTCAGCCAGGCCAAGGATTTGATGGACAACATGCGCCGTGGCGTGCTGGAACTGCCCGCGGCGGAACCCGTGGTGGACGGCATTCTGGAAAGCCTGGACCGCAACGCGGACGCCATGGTGGGCCTGTGCAAACTGCGCCAGGCGGATGATTACACCTACACCCACTGCGTGAACGTTTCCGTGCTCTGCGTGGTCTTTGCGCGGGGGCTGGGCCTGACCGGGGATTCCCTGCACGCCGCGGGCATGGGCGGGCTGTTCCACGACCTGGGCAAGTCCCTGATACCGCTGCGTATTCTTAACGCGCCGCGCAAGCTGAACGACGCGGAATTCGAAGTTATGCGCCGCCACCCCAGCCTGGGGCACGAGCAATTGGCCCAGGTGCACGGCGTGCCGGAAACCGTGCTGCGCATCGTGGTGGAGCACCACGAAAAGTTCAACGGCCAGGGCTACCCCGGCGGCCTGGCCGGGGACGGCATCAGCCTGGCGGGGCGCATCGCCTCGGTGGTGGACGTGTTCGACGCGCTTTCCAGCAGGCGGGTGTACAAAGACCCCATGCCGCTCAGCAAAAGCCTGAGCATACTCTTTTCCATGCGCGGCAAGGAATTTCACCCCGGCATGGTGGAACGCTTTATCCGCCTTTTGGGCGTGTACCCCGTGGGCAGCGCCGTGGAACTGGAAGACGGCGGTTTCGGTGTGGTCAGCGCATCCAACCCGGCCTTTCCTTTGCGGCCCAAAGTGACGTTGGTGCGGGATGCCGCGGGCGCCCTCCTGCCGCGCCGGGAGCTGGATCTTTCGGAAACGGGCATGCCGGGCGTGGTCAAGACCGTCACGGCCAAAGACCTGGGCGCGGACCCCGCCCAGGTGCTGGGTATTCCGCCTGGTCCTTAAAACCGGTGCCTTTTCATACGCTGAAAGCTCCTTACCCTCCCTTTAGTATTCGTTTTCTTTTCTCGTCTCCGCTGGCATTCTGCGTTATACTCGCCCCAAGGCTACCGTCTAAAAATCTGCATCTTTCGGTTGTTGTCCTATAACGGCGTCTTTTTTGCCGGACAGAGGAGACGCAAAGGATGGCGGGACTATGAAGGAAGTCACTATCATCAAAAATGCGGCTGTCTATGACGGGACAGGCGACCGGCCTTTTTTCGCGGATGTTAAAATCGCGGACGGGCGTATCGCCGACATTGGCCTGCGACTTGCGGCTGAAGGCGCCCTGGAAGTGGACGGTACGGGCAAAATTTTATCTCCCGGCTTCATCAACACGCACAGCCATTCGGAACTGCGGATGTTCGACGACCCGGCCATGCTGGACGCCGTGGGCCAGGGCATCACCACGGAAACCCTGGGCCAGGACGGCTGTTCCGTCACCCCGGTCAACGACGCCACCCGTCTGGAGCTGCAGGAAAACATGGCCCCCTTGTGCGGCCGTCCGCCCCGGCCATACTGGTGGAATAATTACTCCGAATACATGGCCGCCGTGGAAGCGGTGGACCCCGCATGCCGTTTCGTGGGCCTGGTGGGCTACGGCACGGTGCGCATGCAGGTTATGGGCAGCGTCAGCCGCGCCCCCACGCCGCAAGAGCTGGATGAACTGCGCGCCTGCGTGGCCCGGGAAATGGAAGCGGGCGCCAAGGGCCTGTCGCTCGGCCTGATCTATCCCCCCTGCAGCTACGCCGACACAGCGGAAATGATCGAAATCTGCAAAGTCGTGGCGGCGCATGACGGCCTGGTCATGGTCCACACCCGCAACGAAATGGCCCGCTTGCTGGAATCCTTTGAGGAAATGGTGGACGTGATGAAGGGCAGCGGCGTGCGCCTGCTCATCTCCCACCTCAAGTCCCTGGGCAAGGTCAGCTGGGGCAGGGTGCGCATCATCCTGAAGCGCCTGGAGGAACTGCAGGCGGAAGGCTACGACATCACTTTTGACCAGTACCCCTGGACAGCGGGCAGCACCGGCATGAAAGTCATCGCGCCGGGATGGGCATACGAAGGCGGCGAGGACGCCTTTGCCGCCCGCCTGGACGACCCGGAAACCTACAAGAAGATTCTGGCGGAATCCCAAGCCGAGCTGGAAGTGCGCGGTGGCGGGGAAAGTGTGCAGATCGCTTCCGTGCCGCGCGAGGACTGGCATTGGATGTGCGGCCTGCGCCTGGACGCGGTGGCCGAAAAGCTGGGCATGGGGGAAGCGGAAGCCGTTCTGAGACTGCTCAAGGAAGGCCGTTCCGCCATCATCTGCATCTACCACGCCATTAACGAAGACGATGTCCGGGCGGTGATGCAAAGCCCCTACCACGTGGTATGCACGGACAGCGTGGTAGGCGTGCAGCCCCATCCCAGAGCCTATTCCACTTTTGCCCGCTTTTTGGGCCGCTACGTGCGCGATTTTAAGATCATGCCCCTGGAAACAGCCATCCGTCACATCACCTATGAACCGGCCCGCCGCTTGCGCCTGTGGGACCGGGGCCTGATCCGCATCGGCATGTCCGCGGACCTGGTGCTGTTCGACTTTGACACAATCATCGACACCAACAGTTACGAAGAACCTTGCTCGCAGCCGGACGGCATCTGCAAGGTCTGGGTTCAGGGCAGGCTGCGCTACGAAGGCAAGTGAGGGCTGAGCTATGGATGCAAGACCTATCGGCGTCATAGACGCGGGCATGGGCGGGTACACCGTGGTGCGCGAAGTGCAGCGGCTGATGCCGCGGGAATCCATCGTGTATTACGGGGACAGCGCCAACCAGCCCTACGGCAACCGCCGGGGAGACGTCATTCTGCACATGGCCCGCCAGATTCTGGACGACGTGCAAAAGCGGGGCGTCAAGCTGGTGGCCGTGGCCTGCAACACCATATCCACGCTGATAGACGACTACCGCAACCAATACGCCTTCCCCGTCTTCAGCATTGTGGAAGCCGGGGCGCGGGCCGCCGTGGACAGCGGCGCGGAGCGCATAGGCATGATTTCCACTGTGTTCACCGCCAATTCCGGGTGCTACGAACGCCTGATCAAGCAAGAGAGGCCGGACGCGGTGGTGGTCAGCCAGGGTTGCCCGGACCTGCCGCGCCTGATCGAGCACGGTGGTTTTGATCAGGAAATGCTGGACCGGGAAATCAAAAAGGAACTAGACGCGCTGCTGGCCCGCCAGATCGTGACCCACCTGATTCTGGGCTGCACCCATTTCGGCTACGTGCGGGAGAACATTCTGCGCCTCTACCCCTTTCTCACGGTTATCGATCCGTCGGAAGAGCAGGCCAGGATATTGCGGCACCACCTGGAGCAAAACAACGCCCTGGCGGAAAGAGGCAGGGGCGGCTTTCAGGTGCTCACTACCGGCAGCGCGCAGAGCTACCGCGAAGCCGCCGGACGCATGACCCTGTACCCGCCGGAAACGGTAACCCAGGTTCCCGCGCCGGACCCTGTTCCCCCGGCGGTCTAGACTTGGTAATAAATCGGCAGGCGGCAAAAAAATGCGCCGGCGCGGCAGGTGCCGCACCGGCGCATTCCGCGCGGCGGGCACGATTTTTTGTATCCAAAACGGCTAGGAACTTAGTGCGTTTTGGTGTATACCCGCCCTGTTTCGGCGCGCCGCGCGCCGCGGCCCGTTTCCGCCCGGCGTTCCCGTCCGGACAAAAAGCTTCAAAGAGGCTTCTATGACCCGTGTGTTCCGCTGTGCCTTTCCTGTCATTCTTGCCGTTCTCGCCCTTCCTCTGCTTGTTTCCTGTGGCCCCGACGACTCGAAGAAAACTTCGGGCCGCCGCGCCGTGCCGGTCACGCTGACCAAAGCGGAGCAGCGGACCATTGCCCGCACCCTGGAGGCCGTGGGCAACGTGCAGCCGGACGCCACCGTGGCCGTCAAGCCCCAGGTGGGCGGCCAGATACTGGAAGCCCTGGTCAGTTCCGGCCAGGACGTGCAAAAGGGGCAAGTGCTGTTCCGGCTGGACCCCCGGCCTTTTGAAGCCGCCGTGAACGAAGCCCGGGCCAAGCTGCTGCGCGACCAGGTGCTGCTGAAAAAGGCGGAAGAGGACAAGGAACGCTTTTCCCGCCTGGTGCGGCAAGACGCCATCAGCCGCGAGCAGTACGACCAGTCCGTGACCAATGCGGACTCGCAGCGCGCCCTTACCGTGCAGGACGAGGCGGCGCTGGCTTCCGCCCGTCTGCAACTGGAATACGCCACCATCCGCGCGCCCATGGCCGGCCGGGTGGGGGAAGTGCTGGTGGACGCGGGCAACGTGGTCAAGGCCAACGACGAGCGGGCGCTGCTGGTCATCAACGCGCTGTCCCCGGCCAAGATATCCTTTGCGGTGCCGGAGCGGAACCTGCCGGAAATCATGGACGAGATGAAGCGGCGCGAGATAGAGGTGGAAGCCACCCCGGAAGGGGATACCCGCCCCGCTTCCAAGGGCACGCTGGTAAGCATTGACAACACCGTGGACAGAACCACCGGCACCATCAAGCTGGAAGCTCGCTTCCCCAATACCGATCTCAGACTTTGGCCCGGCCAGTTCACCCGTATCCGCGTCAATCTGGCGGAAGTGCAGAACGCCTTGCTCATCCCTTCCCTGGCCGTGTTGGAAGGCGTGGCCGGGCCCTACGTGTACGTGGTGAAAAGCGACAACACCGTGGAAGTGCGGTTGATCACCGTTTCCCGCGCGCCGGGCAACATGCTGGTGGTGGAAAAGGGCCTCAACCTCGGGGAAAGCGTGGTGCTGGACGGGCAGCTCAACCTTTCGCCGGGCACGCCCATTACGGCCAAAGCCCCGGAAGGGGCCGCCGAACAGGCTAAGGGCAAGCCATGAACATTTCCTACATTTTTATCCGCCGTCCCATAGCCACCGTGCTGGTTATGTTCGGCATTCTGCTGGCCGGGGCCACGGGCTACCGGCTGCTGCCCATGGTGGATCTGCCCACCGTGGACTTTCCCACCATTCAGGTCACGGCGGAACTTTCCGGCGCCAACCCGGAAACCATGGCCGCTTCCGTGGCCACGCCCCTGGAAAAGGAATTTTCCACCATCGCGGGGCTGGATTCCATGACTTCCGTCAATAGTTTGGGCACCACACGGGTGGTATTGCAGTTCGTGCTGGAGCGCAACATCGATTCCGCGGCCCAGGACGTGCAGTCCGCCATTTCCCGGGCCATGCGCCGCCTGCCTTCGGACATGACCACCCCGCCCAGCTTCCGCAAGGTGAACCCGGCGGACGCGCCCATTTTCTATATGGCCATTACTTCCGCCACCATGCGTCTCACCGATGTGAACGAATACGCGGAAAATTTTATCGGCCAGCGTCTGTCCATGGTCAGCGGGGTGGCCCAGGTCACGGTGTACGGGGTGCAAAAGTACGCGGTGCGCGTGCAGGTGGACCCGCAATCCCTGGCCGCGCGGAACATTGGCATTGACGAAGTGGCTTCCGCCCTGCGCAGCGGCAACGTGAACATGCCCGTGGGCAGTATGAAGGGTTCGGACAAGGAATACGTGCTGCAAAGTTCAGGCAAGCTCATGAACGCCGCGGCTTACCGTCCGCTTATTGTGGCTTGGCGCAACGGCGCGCCCGTGCGGGTGGAAGAGATAGCCAACGCCGTGGATTCCGTGGAAAACGACCGCCGCAAGGGCTGGTTCAACAACGTGCCGGGCATGATTCTGGCCATCCAGCGCCAGCCGGGCGCCAACACCGTGGCCGTGGTGGATGAGTTGCGCCGGGTACTGCCCGAACTGCGCGCCCAGGTGCCGGCCGCCGTGGACATCAACGTGTTTTACGACCGCTCCGAATCCATCCGTGATTCCGTGACGGACGTGAAATTCACCATGCTGCTCACGGTCTGTCTGGTGATTACCGTCATTTTTCTTTTCCTGCGCAACCTCTCCGCCACGGTTATCCCTTCGCTGGCCGTGCCCCTGTCCATCATGGGGGCTTTCGCGGTCATGCAGGTGGCGGGCTATTCGCTGAACAACCTTTCACTCATGGCATTGACGCTGTCCGTGGGCTTTGTGGTGGACGACGCCATCGTCATGCTGGAGAACATCGTCCGGCACATGGAGCAAGGGAAATCCGCCATGGAGGCGGCTTTTGACGGCTCCAGGGAAATCGGCTTCACCATTCTCTCCATGACCATCTCGCTGACGGCCGTGTTTATACCCGTGCTGTTCATGGGCGGCATTGTGGGCCGCCTGTTCCACGAGTTCGCGGTGACTATCGCGGCTTCCATTCTGGTCTCGGGCTTTGTTTCCCTTTCGCTCACGCCCATGCTCTGCAGCCGTTTTCTGAAACCCACCCACCACAACACCAAGCAGGCGGGTTTTTCCGGCTTCATGGAACGCGTGTTCGACGCCATGCTGGCCCTGTACCGCGTGACCCTGGACTTTGTGCTCCGCCACAAGCTGACCACGCTCATCCTCTCTTTCGGGGTGCTATTCGTCACCGGCTGGCTGTTCTCCATCGCGCCCAAGGGCTTTTTGCCCAGCGAAGACACGGGCCAGATCCAGATCTCCACGGAAGCCGTGCAGGGCAGTTCCTTTGAAAACACGGCCGCTCACCAGTTCGAGCTGGCCCGCATCATCAGCGCGGACCCGGCGGTCAAGGACTTCATGTCCACTGTGGGGCCCACCTTTTCCCAGCCCTTCAGCAACACCGGCACCATGATGCTGAACCTGAAGGACCGCTCCGAGCGCAAGGAGCATGCCTCCGAAATCATCCACCGGCTGCGGGCCCGGTTCGCTCAGGTTCCCGGCATCAAGGCTTACCCCTACCTGCCGCCGCCCATCCGCATAGGCGGCATGTCCTCCAAAAGTCTGTACCAGTTCACCATGCAGAGCCCCAACACCGAGGACCTGTACGCCAACGCCGCCGTGTTCGAAAGCAAGGTGCGTTCGCTCCCCATGGTCATTGACGTTGCCTCGGACCTGCAGATACGCAACCCCGAAGTGCGCATTGAGATAGACCGCGACAAGGCCTCCGCCCTGGGCATTACCGCCGGGCAGTTGGAAGACGCGCTGGCTTCCGCCTACGGCACCAGGGAAGTGAGCACCATCCGCGCCGCCACCAACGACTATCAGGTTATTCTTACCGTGAACCCCAAGTACCAGCGCGACCCCAGCGCGTTGCGGCTTCTGTATGTGCGCAGCAGGGACGGGAACCTGGTGCCCCTTTCCACACTGGTCAAGGTGACCACCGGCGTGGGCCCCATGGCCGTAAACCACAGCGGCCAGATCCCCTCCGTCACCGTGTCCTTCAACCTGGCGCCCGGCACCTCTCTGGGGGAAGCCGTGGAAGCCGTGCAGACCCTGGCCGCCCAAACGCTGCCCGCATCCATTTCCACCAGTTTCCAGGGCACGGCCCAGGCCTTCCAGCGCTCCTTCGCCGGGCTGTGGATGCTGCTGGTCATGGCCATTATGGTTATCTACATCGTGCTGGGCATTCTGTACGAAAGTTTCATCCACCCGCTGACCATTCTTTCCGGCTTGCCCTCCGCCGGGGTCGGGGCTCTGCTGACCCTGTCCCTGTTTGGCAAGGATTTGGACATGTACGCCTTTGTGGGCATCATTATGCTCATCGGCATTGTAAAGAAGAACGCCATCATGATGATCGACTTCGCCCTGGAAGCGCAGCGCAGCGCCAACCTGACCCCGGAGAAGGCCATCTATGACGGGGCCATCGTGCGTTTCCGGCCCATCATGATGACCACCCTGGCCGCGCTCATGGGCACGCTGCCCATCGCCCTGGGCCACGGCGCGGGCGCGGAAGCCCGCCAGCCTCTGGGTCTGGCCGTGGTGGGCGGCCTTATCGTTTCCCAACTGCTTACCCTGTACCTGACTCCTGTCTACTACGTGTACCTGGACCGTCTGCAGGCCAAAATCATGCGCTGGTGCGGCTCCAACGCCACCTGCGACATTTTGACCAGCGACCCGTTGCATCCCAACGACGCGTAGAAGTTAGCTGTCGAAGCCAATGAAGAGCGTGCCTACGGCGGCCAAAGAGGGCGCTGCCGTCTTTTATCCACTCCGGGGCCGGTAAGATGCGCGCCCGGCCCCTGCGCTCGATAGGCCTTGGCGGGCCTGGTCCGCGCTACGCTACGGCCCCTCCGGGGGTATAAGGAACCTTCCCGCCAAGGGGCGCGCCCCTTGGAACCCATTCAGGGCGGATAAAAAGGTGGTGCGCGTTTGCCGCCGGGGGCGGGCTTGAAAAGCTGAAACGGTCACGGCAAAACGAAGCGGCTCTCCGTTCCATCAACGGAGAGCCGCATTTTTTACCCTGTCAAAGTTCTTTGGAGAAGGGGAGGAGGTCCGGAGGAGG
>JAVBNC010000062.1:0-7275 GCA_031551765.1 Desulfovibrionaceae bacterium | reverse complement strand
ACACCAACACAAAAATATGGGCCCCCTCAAAATTGGCAACTTTGTCCATTTTGCCCGGGGCCGCATTTTTATATCCTGCCGCCAGAAACATGTGTTCTACGTGCGGTCCCCGCGCCATTTTCGAACGGCCTGGGCGCGGGTTTTTACATTGAGCTTGGCGTAAATGCGGCTCAATGTGTTGCGCACGGTCTTGGGCGCAAGGCCGAGTTCCTGAGCAATGGCCGTGCTGGTCAGCTCGCGCGCGGCCTTCTCCATAACCGCCCGCTCCTGCGGGGCCAGGAGGCCGGTATTGCCTGTCGCGGCGGAAAAGCGCAGGGCATACGGTTTGGCCGTGGCGCGCAGGCCGCGCATGAACGTATCGCCCGGCGCGAATTCGCACAGGCGTTGCAGCAGTGGCAGAATATGTGCCCCGTACTCGGCAATGGCCAAGGTGATGCCGTCGGGCCGGGCCAGTTCCACGGCCTCGCGCAGCGCGGCAAGGGCTTTTTCCACGCCGCGCAGGTGCAGCAGGGCAATGCCGCGCAGAACACCCGCGTGGATGCGGCCAAACAGGTTGCGATACGGCCCCAGCCGGGCGGGCATGTCTTCGGCCAGGGCTTCCAGGCAGGCCCAGTTTTTATCCGCCAACAGCGCTCTGCCGTGGGCGACCAGGGCAAACCCGGTGCCTTGGTAAAAGCTGCGGCCCGCAGTGGTATAGCCCCGCCGCAGCCAGGAGGGAACGTCTTCGTTTTTTTCCACGATACCTGCCAGATACCCCACGCACAGATCAAATGAGCCGCCCAGCAAGGGGTTACCCGAACGCTCCACCTGGGGCGCTATCTCATGCAGGGCGGCGCGGGCTTCTTTCGGATTTCCCTGAGCCAGACGCAGCCGGGCCAGGGAAAAATGCGCGGCTATGAGGCTGGCCAGCTGTTCCTTGGCCGCCGCCTTGTAGGCGGCCTTCATAAGCAGGGGTTCCACCTGGCTCAAGCCCCCGGTTTCCAGCAGCAGTTCGGCCCGGAACAGATCCTGCCCCCCGGCGCTGCACCCTCCGGTGAGCTCCTGATACTGATAGAGGTTGTCCTCAACCAGCCGCACCAGCCGTTCGTAGCTGCCGGGTTCCCGTAGGTATAGAAACGCCGCATGGGGGCTGCCGAAAGTCCAGATGAGCCGGGAGTGGGAAATGCCAGAGCGGCCTTGCAGCAGCTCATAGGCCCGGGCGTGGCGGTCGCGCATGGCGAACAGGTCGTTGAAGGCGTCAATGCCGTGAATCAGCTCTATTTCGCCTGCGATACGGCGTTTTTCCTCCTGGCCGAGCTCTTCGTCCCCGGCGAAGCAAGCCGATGCTTCCTTAAGCATGGCGAGTCCCTTTTCCAGATTGACCCGCGACATATAGTGGTAAATGAACGCCAGCCATCCGACGGGGCAGCGGCGGCGCACCCGCCAGGGAATGGCCGTGAGCATGGCGAAAACCCCTTCCGGGTCGAACATGACGAACAGGCCGTCGCCGGGAACGGCGAAAAGTTCCAAGATGCGCAGCAGGTCTTCATCCCGCCCGGCCCTGAAAAAAAAGCGCATGCCCCCCACCGGGTCTTGCGCTGCCGCGCACCATTCGCCGGCCTGGCGGTACAGGCTTGGCTTGTGGATATCTTCCGGGCGGGCGGCGGGGAGAGCGCTGTTTTTTGCCGGCGGCAGTTCGGCCAGCCGTTTTGCCAGAAAGGCGCGGAAAATGCTGTGCAGTTGATAGCGCTCCGAGGGCGGGTCATAGCTGAGAAAAGCGTTGCGGCTGTGAAGATCGCGCAAACGGCGGGGCGCTTCCGGGTTGTTGCAGATCATGGTCGCCTGACGGGTGGTAAAACTGTCCAGAATGGACAGTTGCAGTAAAAAGGCTTGGTCCGCCGCATCGTAGGCCGTGAAAACAGTCTCGGCAAGCAGGCTTTCCAGGTTGTTGATGGGTGTTACCGTTCCGTGGGTATGGCAGCTCTGCAGGCTCAGCCACAGGGCGGCGGCCCAGCCTTCGCAATATTCCCAGGCCTGTTCCGCCAGGGCGATGTCCGTCTGCCCGTGCATGGTAAAGTAGTCTACGCCCTCCTGCCGGGAAAAGGTCAGCAGTCTCTGGTCGAACAGAGCGGCAAGCCCTTTGATGCGCATGTCTTCCAACTGCATGTTGGGGCGGCTGCGGGAGAGCAGCAGAATGCAGAAACCGGGCATGACTTCGCGTGCCAGCGCTTCTAGTAGTGCGTCCATACGCGGGTCGGTGACGTAGTGGTAGTCGTCCACTACCAGCAATGTGGGGCGGGAGGCGAGATAGGCTCTACCCTGGTCAAATGTGCGTTGCAAGCGCATGGTTTCAGCGGGAAAACCCATGTTCCGCAGTATTTGGGCTATTTCCGAACCCTGAGAAGCCAGCTGGCTAAAAGCCATATCCCACAAATAGAGCGCGTTGTGCGGCCCCGGCGTCACAGCCACGTAAAATACTCGTTGCCGCAACGCGGCTATCAGTTCGCGCGCCGCTGTGGTTTTGCCGTAACCCATGGGCGCTGTGAGCACTACCAACGGATGGGTGCTTACCGCGGCTTTCAATGCGGCGGTAATGCGTTGGCGGGCCAGGGTACGCGGTATCAGAGCATTCATAAAAAAACGCCTTTGGGAGAAGCTGGTGCGCGGTCATGCGCTGAAAGGCGGCAATAGTGTGTCATAGAGCCCTAATGCGAAAAGTTTATATAGTGACATAAAGTATTATAGCGCACTGCATTCGATATATCAATAAGCAACTGTTTGCCATGCATGGCTGGCGCACTTGTTAAGAGTCTTATCCATTTGAATGGTAATGACATATTCTTATGTTACGTTTAAAAAAGATAATATTTTTCTGTAAACGCTATTGTGGCCACACCGAAGACCAGTTTTTTTGTAATCAAAAGGAGAAACAGTTTTTTTACGTGCGTTATCTCGCAACTGACTGCAATTTATTGGAAAACATATGCTTTGAAACCCCACTATGCGTTTTTGTGTAAGGAAGGTTGCAGTGGATTGGAAAAATGAGATGGCTAACATCCGCTACCACAAGGGTTTGTGTAGAAATAGCGCGAGTATGGCGCTTTTTGCCATGTGGAACTTTAGTTTGTGAAGTATATCACTAAATGCCAAGTAAGTGCTGGAATTAGTGGGAGTCAGGACGCGCAGCGTTGCATTTTTACACGTATTTCTTGCGAATAACTTCTTTATGATATTTAGATGTATAGTTATATTTTGCACAATCAAAATTCACTTACTGTGCCATGGGCATATGTCGCATTTTACGGTTCATGCAAAAAACAGAGCTGGATTTGAATTTTCCACATAATTCACATACGATGGAAGCTGTGGCTCTTCTCTGATGCCTGTTCCGGATCGGAATGATCCAAAATTGTCGCGCCGGAGGGAATTATGGCAAAAATTGGCGTGTATGTATGTCATTGCGGCTCAAACATCGCCGGTGTCATTGATGTTGAGGCGTTGCGGGACTTTGCCGGAACGCTGGATGACGTTGTCGTCGCCAGGAAAGATCTGTTTATGTGCTCGGATTCCGGGCAGGAACAGATCAAAAAGGACATCAAGGACGGCATTGTGGACAGGGTGGTGGTGGCTGCCTGCACCCCCAGAACCCACGAGGCCATTTTTCGCTCGGCTTGCGAATCCGCCGGTCTGAACAAGTATCTTTTTGAAATGGCCAACATCCGGGACCAGGCTTCCTGGGTGCACCAGCAGGACCCGGACGGCGCCACGGAAAAGGCCAAGCTGGTGCTGTCCAGCGCCGTGGGCAAGGCCCGCTGCCTGGAAGCGCTGGAAGACAAGTTCGTGGGCGTCACCCGCGCGGCCATGGTTGTCGGCGGCGGGGTTTCCGGCTGTTTTTCGGCCCTGGAGCTGGCCAACATGGGCTACAAAACCTACCTGGTGGAAAAAGAGTCCAGCATAGGCGGCGTCATGGCCATGCTGGACAAGACCTTTCCCACCAACGACTGTTCCGCCTGCATTTTGACCCCGGTCATGGTGGACGTGGCGGCGCACCCCAACATTGAACTGCTGGCCTATTCCGAAGTGGAAAGCCTGGACGGCTACATCGGCAATTTCACGGCCAAGGTGCGGCGCAAGCAAAGCTACGTGGACTGGAAACGATGTACCGGCTGCGGCGACTGCGCCACGGCCTGTCCCGCCAAAACCGCTGACGCTTTCAACCAGGGCTTGAACACGCGCAAGGCCGCATATATTCAATTCCCCCAGGCCGTGCCCAAGAAGGCCGTCATTGACATGGACGCCTGCATCAACTGCGCGGGCCGCGCCATGGGGACACAGCCCAAAACCAGCGCCAAAACCGGCCGTCCCATTCTGGCGCCCTGCGAAAGAGCTTGCCCGTCCAAGGCCATCGACCGCTCCGTGGCCCGCGACCCCGAGGGCGAACTGCTGGAAATCAACGTCGGCTCCATTGTGGTGGCCACGGGCTTTTCCGTGATGCCAAAGGAGAAATTCCCGGCCTATGCGCCGCAGTCGCCCAACGTCATCACCGCCTTGCAGCTTGAGCGACTTATTTCCGCCACCGGCCCCACGGGCGGTTCGCTCCTGCGGCCTTCCGACGGGCAGAGGTGCGCCACGGTCACCTTTGTCTCCTGCGTGGGGTCCCGCGACCAGAACCACCATTCCTACTGTTCCGGCATCTGCTGCATGTACATGGTCAAGCAGGCCCGGCTGCTCAAGGAAAAGTATCCGGACCTGAACATTTACATGCACTTTATCGACGTGCGCACTCCGGGCAAAGAATACGACGAGTACTACACCGGCTCGCGCTCGTTGGGCATCAACGTCCTGCGCGGCAAGGTCGGCGGTCTGCAGGTTCTGCCCGGCGACCGCCTGCGCGTGCTGGCCTACGACATCGACCAACTGGAGTCCGTGGAAATCGAATCCGACCTGGTGGTGCTGGCTACGGCCATTGAGCAGCCCGAATCCAGCAAAAAGCTGGGCCAGACCCTGGGCCTGCAAGCCTGCGGTTCCGGCTTTTTCCGCGAGTTGCACCCCAAGCTCGGCCCGGTGGAGACGGCTACGCGCGGCATTTACCTTGCCGGGTGTTGCCAGGGTCCTAAGGATATTCCGTACTCCGTCTCGCAGGCCAAGGCGGCCGCCGCTGCCGCCGCCGTGCCGCTGGCCCAGGGCCAGGTGCGCATAGAGGCCACGCTTTCGGAAGTGGAAAGGGAAAAGTGCTCCGGCTGCGGCATTTGCCTGCCGCTGTGCCCGTACAACGCCATCGGCCAGGAAAAATACGGCGACAGAATGCGCGCCGCCATCAATATCGCCCAGTGCAAGGGCTGCGGTGTGTGCACTGCGGCCTGTCCTTCCGACGCCATTGTCCTGCACGGATACCAGGATAACCAGATTCTGGCCCAGATAGCCGCGTTGACTTCCTAATCCGCCGCACCCGGAGGTAGTATGTCCATCACCCTGACCAAAGAGAAAATCACGGCCACGGTTAAGATTATTACGGAGTACGGCGGTACGGGCA
Source organism: Desulfovibrionaceae bacterium (assembly GCA_031551765.1). Lineage (GTDB taxonomy): Bacteria > Desulfobacterota > Desulfovibrionia > Desulfovibrionales > Desulfovibrionaceae > JAVBNC01. The sequence continues at coordinate 1,763 of JAVBNC010000062.1, read as the reverse complement.
TTTTCAAATGCGTGCAGTGCGGGGCCTGTTCCGCCGTCTGTCCCAGCATCAAGGCGGGCTTTCCCGTGCTCTGCCGCCTGCTCATCAAAAAGCTGCTCATCGGCCAGCTTGAGGAAATTATCGAGGAACCCTCCAGCTGGGCCTGCCAGGCCTGCTGCCGCTGTTCGGAAGTCTGTCCCCAGGGCGTGAAGCCGCAGGAAGTGGTTTTCGCCTTCCGGCGCTTCCAGGCCAACGAGCTGGCCATTTCCACGGCTTCCACCACCAGCCTTATCGACTTCCACGCCACGGGCCACGCCGCGCACACCAAGACCTACGAGGAACTGCGCGCGCGGGTGGGGCTGCCGCCCAAGCCGCCCACCACGGTCAGCGACGAAAAGGGGCTGAAGGAAGTGCAGACCATTCTGGAAAACTGCCTGATGGGCGAACTGGGATTCTATTAAGGAGGACACGCGCCATGCGGAAATACGGCTTATTTCTGGGGTGCAACATCCCCTTCAAGGCTCCCGACATCGAGCAGTCCATACGCCAGGTCTTTCCGGCCCTGGGCGTGGAGCTTGCGGACCTGACCGGCGCAAGCTGCTGCCCGGCCTGGGGCACGGCCCCTTCTTTCGACAAGGGCACCTGGTGCGCGCTGTCCTGCCGCAACATGGCCATTGCGGAGGAAATGGGCGTGGACATCATGACCGGCTGCAATTCCTGTTTCGGCATTCTTAGCGAGGCCAAGCACTTCATGCACGACCCGGAAACGGCGGAAGAGGCCAATTCCCTTCTGGAACAGGCCGGGCGGACCTACGCGGGAACAAGCGACATCTACCATGCGGTCCACGTGCTGCATAACGACATCACGCCGGAAAAGATCACATCCAGTCTCAAGTTTAAGCAGGACGGCCTCACTGTGGCGACGCAGGTGGGCTGTCATATCCTCTGGCCCACCGAGGCCATGCATATCAAAGAGGAAAATCCCTTTTTCCCGCGCATGCTGAGCAACCTGGTGGAAGCCACCGGCGCGAAAGCCCCGCACTACAGCCGCGTGGAAGCCTGCTGCGGCATGGGCGGCATGCGTACCACCAGCCTGGACAAGTCCATGAAGATTCTGGCGGCCAAGCTGCGTTCCATGAAGGAAGAGATCGACCCCGACTGTATCGTGACCAGCTGCTCGTCCTGCTACATGCAGTTCGACCAGTCGCAGAAAATTTTGCGGGAGAAGGGCGAGATAGATTTCGAGATCCCGGTGCTGTACTACACGCAGTTCCTGGCCCTGGCCATGGGTTTTGACGCCAAACAGGTCGCCGCCATCAGCGTCATGGACCGCGCTCCGCTCATCGATAAAATCCAAAGCCCGGCCCGGGCCGTTTAGAGCAATTTCTCTTTGAAATTGCTCGGCAGACGCGAAGCGTGTCGTTTATGCTTTGTAGAGTTACGTTATATGTATATCGTGTCACAGTTTCCGAGAGTGTTGGTGAGTAATTTTAAAATGTAAATGCTCTAGGGAGGTGCCCATGTCCTTCAGCCCCAATATCGTCGGCTTTGCCTGCCAGTGGTGCACCTACGCGGGAGCGGACCTGGCCGGGAACCTGCGCTGTAAATACCCGCCCACGGTCAAGCTGATCAAGGTTCCCTGCTCGGGACGGGTGGAGCCCTCCTTTGTCTACGAAGCCCTGGCGCGCGGCGCGGACGGCGTCTTTGTGGGCGGCTGCCATTTTGGCGACTGCCACTACAAGGACGGCAACTACAAGACCGACCGCCGCATGAAGACCGTGCGC
>JAVBNC010000119.1:0-21593 GCA_031551765.1 Desulfovibrionaceae bacterium | reverse complement strand
GATAACTGTACGGTTGGCGTACATCAAAGAGAGACGCCCCCATACCCCTGTTGAAGTTCGTTGGAAGGGGATGGGGGGTCCGGGGGAAAGGGGAAACCTTTCTTCCAAGACTGGTTTCCCCTTTCCCCCGGCCGCCGGAGGCTGGTTCCCGTATGATGCGTTTCCTTAAAAAAATTCTGTTCATACCGCCCGAGGGCGTGAGCCTGCGGGAGCGGGAGCTTTTGCGGCGGCGGCGGGAGCTGGTGTTTGCGGGCGCGGCCTTCACGCTGGCGCTGATTCTGACCTGGATTCTGTTTTACCTGTTTGACGCGGGCAGCGCGCTGTTCATCACGGTTTTCAGCCTGAACTTCATTCTGCTCTTGGGCGTGGCCGTGGTGGTTATCCGCAACGGCCTTAAGCTGCTCTTGGAACGGCGGCGCGGGGTGCTGGGCTCGCGGCTGCGCACGCGGCTGACCCTGGCTTTTGTGAGCATGACCTTTGTGCCCTGCGTGCTGATGTTCCTGATCACTTTTAAATTCGTGCAGCTTTCCGTGGACTTCTGGTTCAAGGACCAGGTGAGCACGTCCATGGAAACCGCCCTGGAAGTGGGCCGCGCGGACTACGACAAAACCGGGCAGCGCCTGCACCTGCAGACCCAGCGCGCTCTGGCGGAAGTGCAGGACCGCCGCCTGACCTGGGCCGGGCAGAGCATGGACGCGGTGCTGGCCCGCAAACGCCAGGAATACCGTCTGGCGCTCAGCGCGCTGCTCACGCCGGAAGCCGCGCCGCGCATCTGGCACGGGGACGCGGGCATGGACAAGGTCTGGAAGGCCGCTTCCAGGACCTTGAACTGGGAGACGGTGCGCAAGGAAGGCTACCAGTCGGTGCTGGAATCCGGCGCGTCCGACGACTATGTGCTGGGCGTGCTGGCCGTGGACAAGGGCAGAAGCGGCTATATCGTGATGGCGGAAAGCATGGGGCCGGGCTTCAAGGCCAAGCTGGACCGCATAGCCGGGGGCGCCACGGAATACCAGCAGCTCTGGCGCATGAAACGGGCGCTTAAGTGGATGCTTTACGTGGGCCTGGGCACGCTCACGCTGCTGATTATGCTGGGCGCGGTGTGGTTCGGGTTCCGGGTGGCCAAGGAAATTTCCGCGCCCATGCTGGCCCTGGCGGACGCGGCGCAGCGCATTGCGCGGGGGGATTTGGCCGTGCGCCTGGACAGCTACGCGGATGACGAAATGGGCGTGCTCATCCGCTCTTTCAACCGCATGGCCGCGGACCTGGAAGCCAGCCGCGAGCACCTTACCGGCGCCAACAAGCTGCTGGAAGACCGGAACCGCAGCATAGCGGAACACAGCCAGTATATAGAAACAGTGCTGGATACCATCGCTTCCGGCGTTATTTCCGCGGACCCGGAAGGCCGCATCAACATGGTCAACAAAGCCGCCGGGGCCATTCTGGGCGCGATGCCGGAAGACCTGGTGGGCCATACCCTGGAAGAGCTGCTGCCGCAGGACATGCGCCGCCTGGCCGGGGCCATGCTGGAGCAGTTCAGACGCCGTCCCCTTTCACACTGGCAGCGCCAGATCACCATCACCTTGAGCGGGCAGGAACGGCGGCTTTTGGTCAACGCGGTGGGCCTGGTCACGCCGGAAGGGCAGAACCGGGGTTTCGTGGCGGTGTTTGAAGACGTTTCGGAAATGGAAAAAATGCAGCGCCTGGCCGCCTGGCGGGAAGTAGCCCGCCGCATCGCGCACGAGATCAAGAACCCGCTCACGCCCATCAAGCTTTCCGCGCAGCGCCTGCAGCGCAAGTTCGGAACCCAGGTGGAAGACCCGGTGTTCTGCCAGAGCACGGAACTTATCGTGCGCCAGGTGGAGGCCCTGCAGTACATGGTGCAGGAGTTCTCCGCCTTTGCCAAGCTGCCGGAAGTGGACCCCCGCCCCGGCGACATAGCCCCGTTGTTGCAGGAACTGACGGCCTTTTTCAGCAACAGCCACTCGTCCATCCGCTGGGAGCTGGACCTGCCGGAAACCCTGGACCCGCTTCCCCTGGACCGCGAAGCCCTGCACCGGGCTTTCATGAACCTGTTCACCAACGCGGCGGAAGCCCTGAAAGGCCGGATGGACGGCGTGGTGCATGTCAGCGCCCGCGCGGACGCCCGGCGCGGCTTGTTGCTCGTGGACGTGGCGGACAACGGCATAGGCCTGGGCGGCAACGACCTCTCCCGGCTGTTCGACCCCTACTATTCCCGAAAAAAGGGCGGCACCGGCCTGGGTCTGCCCATCGTCAAGTCCATCATCCTGGACCACAGGGGTCAGGTGCGCGCCATGAACCGCCCGGAAGGCGGGGCTGTGTTTACGGTGGAACTGCCGTTGTAGGGGATAGTTGTCGAAGCCGTCTTTCTTCCGCTCCGGGGCCGGGAAGATGCGTGACCGGCAAAGCCGGATCACGCCCGGCCCCTGCGCTCCAAGGCGCTACCGCGCCGGCCCGCGCTGCGCTCCGGCCCCCTCCGGGGGTACAAAGGTAGGAACTCTCGGCCGATTCAAGAGGCGGAAGCCCCCGGCCCTCTCCACCCGTCGTCCCCCGGCTTGACCGGGGGATCCATGCCTTTTTTACCTTTCAAGCCAGTAGCGGTCAGACGCGAGCGCCATCCCCCTTATCCATCCCTGAATGGGTTCCAAGGGGCGCGCCCCTTGGCGGGTGCAGGGATTTCGCAACCGCAGGAGGCGGTTGCGCACGGAGCGCAGCGACGCCCGAAGGGGGCGGCACAGGACGTGCCGCATTGCGCCCTGCTCTCACTCTTCGTTGGCTTCGACAGCTTCCTTTTCGCGCAACGCTTCCCGGATGCGGCAGACCCCGCACAGCTCGGCGGAACTGGGATAGCCGCAACTGGGGCAGGGGGAGAGGATTTCCCCCTGTTCTTCCCTGGCCTGCATGAAACGGGGTTTGCCGCGCTCCAGAAAACCCTGGTAGAAGTCGATTTTCCGGCCGGGCATGGCCTCTTCCAGATCCGCCCAAATCTGCTTGTGCGTGGTGAAGGACGCGCCCTTGCTGTAGGGGCAGGGGGCGTAATAGTAATCAATGCCCTTGAGAAAGGCGTAGTTGGCGGTCTCGAACTCCGAAAGCCGCCACAGGGGCTTGACCTTGCGCGCGAACCCGCCCGTGGCGGGCAGGGCGGGCCCCTGGTCCGCGAGATACCCCACGTCCCAGCGCAGGGTGTTGCTGAACAGCCGGGCTATTTCGTCATCCAGGTTGTGGCCGGTGGCCATGACGTCGAAATTGCCCTCCAGAGCCGCCTTGTTGAAAAAGTGGCGCTTGATCTTGCCGCAGGCGGAACAAATGGGCCGGCGCAGGCGTTTTTTCACGTCCGGTATGGCCAGGCCTTCCCTGGCCATTTCCTTGACCATGAGGGCGAGGCCGTGGCGGGCGCAAAAACGTTCCACCGTGGCCCTGGCCGCTTCCGAGGAGTTGGGAATGCCCAGGTCGATATGCAGGCCGGTGACGCGGTATTCCTGCTCGGCCAGTTCCAGCATCAGGGCCAGGGAATCCTTGCCGCCGGACAGGGCCACCAGGATGTTGTCCTCATGAGTGAACAGCTTGTGGCGGCGTATGCCTTTTTCCACCTGGCCGGTAAAAAAGCCCAGGAAACAGTCCGGGCAGAACCCGGCGTGGTGGCTGGGCAGAGCCACGACGGCCGTGGCTTTGCAGCGGGTGCATTTCATAGCGAATCCTTGGAAAAGAAGATCCGGCGAGTCTACCTTTCGGCGGGCTGCGGCGCAAGCCTCAGGCGAGGGAGGAGAAGAGCTTGCCTATGCTCTCCCGCACCCGCTGGGTCAGGGGGCGCGCCCGCCAGGCGACAAAGGAGAGTTCCTCGGCATTTTGCATGTCTTTTTCGAACAACTCTTCGCCCTGGCGGGCCAGGTGCTGGTCGTAGAGAAAAACCTGGGCTTCGAAGTTGATTTGCAGGCTTCTGGTGTCCATGTTCGCGCTGCCCACGGAGAGCACCTGCCCGTCGCAGACCACGGTTTTAGCGTGGATGAAGCGGTCTTTGCGGTACAGAAATACCCGCACCCCGGCGCGCAGCAGTTCTTCGCAGGTGTTCAGGCTGGCCCAGGTGCTCAGGCGGTGGTCGCCCCGGCCGGGAATGAGCATGCGCACGTCCACCCCGCTGAGGGAGGCGGCGCACAGCGTGTCCAGCAGCGTATCCCCGGGCACCAGATAGGGCGTGGTGACCCACACCCGCTCCCGCGCCCGGCTGATAAGGGAAATGTAGGCTTTTTCGATAGTGTCCCAGGCCGTGTCCGGCCCGCTGGCGGCCACCTGGGCCAGAACCTGGCCGTTCCCGCTCTCTTTGTCCGCGCCGTTCCGGCCCAGCACGCTCTGGCGCAGCCGGGTCAGCTCTTCCGCCGGGGCGCCGCAGGCCGTCAGGTCCCTGAGAAAAATCTGGGTCAGGGCTTGCACCGCGCCGCCGTGCAGGTGCAGGTGCGTATCGCGCCAGTAGCCCAGGCAGGGGTTTTTGCCCAGGCAGTCATCGTTGAGGTTCATCCCGCCGATAAAGGCTTCCGTGCCGTCCACCACCAGGATTTTCCTGTGGTTGCGGTAGTTCGCGCCCCGGAACATGGGGAAGGCCACGGGCAGAAAGGGGTACGCCTTGACCCCGCCCTGGCGCAGGGCGCGCAGAAAAGCCGGGCCTATGCGCCAGCTGCCCACGGCGTCGTAAATCAGGTACACGTCCAGCCCGGCGCGGGCGCGATGGATCAGCAGGCCCTTGATGATGTTGCCCAGGGTGTCGTTGCCCAGGATATAGGTTTCCAGAAATATGCTCTTCCGGGCCCGTGCCATGGCGCGCAGCATGCGGCCCACGGTTTCCTCGCCGTCCGCGGTCAGTTCCGCGCGCGTGTCCGGGAACAGCCGCGCCCCGCCGCTGCGATACAGCAGCGTGGCGGTGCGGGCCACCAGGGGGTCTTCCAGCTTTTCTTGCGGCACGTCCGGAGAAGGGCGGGGCTTGGGCAGGCGGAAGCGCCGCTTGTCCGCCAGATAGCGAAAGTTGGGCCCCACCACCCAGTACAGGGCCAGGCCCGCCACGGGCACCAGCCCCAGAATGAGCAGCCAGGCCAGGGTGCGGTCCGGGTTGCGGTTTTCCAGGAACAGGGCCAGAGCCGTGATGATGACGTAGCCCACGAAAATCCAGTAGCCGTAGGAAGCCAGCATGGAAACCAGGCGGGTTTCGCTGAGGGGTTTGTCCGGCAGGCCGCTGAACAGACGGCGCAAGAAAGAGTCCGCGTCCGCCACCATGTACAGCAGAAGACCCAGCAGAAGCGCGATGCCGAAGGTTGCCAGCACCCGCTTGTACGGTGGTCTGCGCAGAGCCATGCCATTATGGATGCCAGAGGGGGCGCTTCTTGGCAAGTCGCCCGAAGGATGGGGACGGAAGTGGGCCGGGTCAGTGCCACGAGGTGCTTGCGGACGGGCAAAACTTGCCCGCAAGCACCCCCGAATGGGCAGTTCCAGGGAGGCGCCCGCCCACCATAAAAAAACAGTTTTCCCCTTTTGAGGACAAACCCGGCAACAAACTTGGGGCGTTGCCGCCAATCACAAACAGGGCAGGCCCCACTTTGATTTCACTATGCTGGAAGCTATTTCTTTTTGAACAGCAGTACATGCCCTCCGGCATCGGTTTCGAGCAGGCCTTTTTTATTGAGCAGGTAGCGCTGCTCGCGGCCGGGCCCGGCGGTCCAGATCAGAGCGTTGTTCTCCAGGCGGACGGGGCCGCTGCTGGTGGCATCCGGCTTGGCATAGGTCAAGGTGCCGGTTGTAAGGTCGATGCTGATGACGACCGGGGCAAAGGCTTTCCGCATCATGTCCCAAAAAGCTTTGTCGCGGGGGGCGGAGGCGCTTTGGGCGTTTTCTTTGCGCGTGGCGGCATCGTCATAGACCCAGGAACCGGCAAAGGTGGCCGGGCCGCCGGAACAACCGCCGAGCGTGCAGAGAACCAGCGCGAGCAAGAGAACGCGTCTCATGCGCGGCTATTCGAAACGGGAGGCGGAGGTGATGAGCACGGAATCCACGGGCACGGATTCGTGCATGCCCTGGGGCTTGATTTTGAGCTTCTGGATTTTGTCCACCACGTCCATGCCGTCCGCCACCTGGCCGAACACGCAGTAGCCGAAGCCTTCCGGGCTTTCTTCCGTGTGGTCCAGGCCGGTGTTGTCCACGGTGTTGATAAAGAACTGGGCGGTGGCGCTGTGCGGCTCGGACGTGCGGGCCATGGCTATGGTGCCGCGCGCGTTGGAAAGGCCGTTATTGGCCTCGTTGCGGATGGGCTGGCCGGTGGGCTTTTCTTCCAGGCGCAGGGTCAGGCCGCCGCCCTGGATCATGAAGCCGCGGATGACGCGGTGGAAGACGGTGCCGTTATAAAAGCCCTCGTCCACGTATTTGAGAAAATTTTCCACCGTGGCAGGGGCTTTTTCCGGGAACAGCTCAAGCAGGATATCGCCCGAGGTGGTTTCTAAAAGAACCATGGGGTTGCTCATGGTTGTCTCCTTCAAAAATTTTTCCCTGCATTGCCTGCAAATGAAAGGAAAATCAAGAGATGATGCTTGCTCTTTTTTCTGTTCCGAGTCAAATAGATAGGCGTATATCCAGAAATCTCTATCTTCAGGAGGCGACCATGGCCACCGGCTCCCACCAGGAAGGCCCCGGGGACTACACTCTGCCGGACGTGCTGATACCGGAAGAGGTGCGCGCGCAGCTTGCGGCGCAGTTGAAAGCCATGACCCGGCCGGTGCGGCTGCGGGCGTTGACGCGCAAGGGCAGCGCGGACATGCTCTCGGAATTTACCCGCCGCCTGTGCGAGGAACTGGGGGCTGTTTCCCCCATGCTGCGCGCCGAGCTGGTCAGCGTTTCGGACAAGGAAGGCGGCCGCTTTCCCGCCGTGGAACTGGACCTGGCGGAAGAGCCGGCCAAGGGCCCCAAGGTGCGCTTTACCGGCGCGCCCGCCGGGGAAGAGGGCCGCGCGCTGCTGCAAAGCGTGCTGCTTTTGGGCACGGGCCAGAGCGGCCTGTCCACCTCGTCTCTCACGTTGTTGAAAAAACTGGAAGAGCCGCGCCACGTGCTGGTGTTCAGTTCCCCGGGCTGCCCGTACTGCCCCGGCCAGGTGGCCCAGGCCGTGCGCTGCGCCCTGGAGCGGCCGGATCTGGTCTCCGTGGAATGCATTAATGTGGATGAATTCCCGGACCTGGCCATGACCTACAAGGTGGGTTCCGTGCCGCACACGGTGTTTGCGGAAGGCGTCACCCAGATCGGCCTGACCCCGGAAGATACCTTTGTGCGCGGCCTGGTGCTGCTGGAAGGGGAGCAGGACCAGCCCATGGCCCAGGCCGTCATGTCCCAGGCGGAAACCCTGGAAACGGACCTGCTCATTCTGGGCGGCGGCCCGGCCGGGCTTTCCGCGGCCATTTACGCCGCCAGGGCGGGGCTGGACGTGGCCGTGCTGGAACGCGCCATCTGCGGCGGCCAGGTGGCTCAGACGGCCCTGGTGGAAAACTACCCCGGCTACAGCCATATCGCGGGCATAGGCCTGGTGGAGGCCCTTTCCGCTCACGCCCGGCAGTACGCCTACGTGCGCGAGGGCGAGGCGGTGCAGGAACTGAAACTGGGCCGCAAGGTGGAAGCCGTGTGTGCAAGCCGCGTGTATCAGGCAAAAACCCTGCTTTTCGCCACCGGCGCGGAATGGCGCAAGCTGGGCGCCAAGGGCGAAAAAAAGCTGTTCGGGCGGGGCGTGACCCACTGCGCGCACTGCGACGGGCATTTGTACAAGGGCAAGCGCGCCTTTGTGGTGGGCGGCGGCAATTCCGCTCTGACGGACGCCCTGCAGCTGCAGGCCCTGGGCGTGGATGTTTCCATCGTGCACCGCCGCGACGCCTTCCGGGGCGAGAAATATTTGACCGACGCCGTGGCCCGCCAGGAAATCCCCGTGTTCTGGAGTTCGGAGGTGGATGAAATCCTGGGCGAGGAAAGAGTGCGGGCCGTGCGTCTGCGCAACAACGCCACCGGTAAGATGCACGAAGAGGCCGTGGACGCGATTTTCATCGCCGTGGGCCTCACCCCCAATTCCGGCATGGCGGCGGAACTAGGCGTCACCCTGGATGAAGAGGGCAGTATCTTGGTGGACAAGCGCCAGCGCACCAACATCCCCCGCGTCTATGCGGCGGGAGACGTGACGGGCGGGGTGCGGCAGATCGTCACGGCCGCCGGCGCCGGGGCAGCCGCGGCCATAGCCATAGCCGAGGACTTGCAGCGCTCGGGCAAATAACGGAAAAGGCAAGCGGGACGCGGATCCTGTGATTTTTCGCGCGATCTTTTGATCTGCGGCTTGACAGGCAGGCCCGTATTTTCTATAACGCGGGTCCGGTCAACGGGCAGTTAGCTCAGCTGGTAGAGCACCGCCTTCACACGGCGGGGGCCACAGGTTCAAGTCCTGTACTGCCCACCAGCAATTTCAAGGGGTTACACCTTATTAGGGTGTAATCCCTTTTCTGTTGCCGCTATCATCCCGCTAACATTTGCCGGACATTCTAGGGATACCCATCGCCCGGCGATCTTCCCGTCTGCTCCTTGGATTGCATCATCTGTATGTGCGCCCGCAAAGCCCTGTGGCCAACGGAAGCCTTGTGCGTCACCGCTGACCGCCGTTAGGGATCTTTGCGGGCGCTTCCTTTTAAGGGCGAAGCCCGTCCAGAAGGGCGCGCGCCCCCGCCCCCTCTCACCCCTTTTCTTAAGAGACACGCCAAAAGCTCCCATGCTCGCCCCCTGCCTCACGGGTCCTTCCCGTCGGTATTTTGGCGTGAGGGTGGCTGCATCCCGGCCTTCGTGCGTGTTGGATGGAATTTCCTCGCGGAAAAATGGAAGGTTTTTCCCTGCACCTCTCGCTGAAGGAGCGGCCGCATGAGCGACAGCAAGCCCGACATCAAAGCTATGGTCGAGGCCCGCGTGGCCGAAGAGGCAGCCTCCGCGCCGCCCGCGGAACAAAAAAACACGCGGCTCCCGCTGGACTTCGTCATCCAGTGCCTCTGGCACAGCAGGATGGGCGACGCCCAACTTTTCGAAGCCCTGAACCGCGGCCGCTTCATCTATGTAAAGAACTGGGGCCGCTGGCTGTACTGGAAGGGCCACCACTGGCTGGACGATATCGAGAACATCCGCGCGAAGACCGCCGTGACCACCGTGTGCACAGAGTACGAACGCATCCTCGCGGAGTCCGACGAAGAGCCCGGCTCCGTCCTGATGAAGGAAGTCCGCAAGCGCCTGAACCTTTTGCGCGACACCCCCGCGCGCGAGCGCGTGCTGGAAGCCACGCTGCAGCTCACCGACCACCCCATGTACATAGAGGACGGCGAGCAGCTGGACTGCCAGGAATACCTCCTCGCCACACCCAACGGCGTGGTGGACCTGCGCACCGGCATCCTCTCGGACGGCAAGCCGGAGCAGTACCTCCTGAACTCCTGCCCCACGGAATGGAAGGGCCTGGACGAACCCTCCCCGGCCTTCGACCAGTTCCTCTCGTCCAGCTTCGACGGTGACGAAGTCATGGTCCGCTACATGCTCCGCCTCCTGGGCTACGGGCTTCTCGGCTACCGGGGGGAAGGCGTGTGGGCCATCTTCCACGGCCCGCGCGGCCGCAACGGCAAAGATACCCTGATGAAGGTCATTCGGCGCCACCTCGGCGGCAAGCTATCCATCAAGGTGCCCACGGCGCTCCTGTTGCAGCAGTCCTTCCAGCGCTCCGGCTCCCAGCCAGAGCCGGACATCATGGCCCTGCGCGGCGCCAAGTTCGCCTTCGCCTCCGAGGGCGAATCCAACCAGCGCATTGCCATGGCCAAAATCAAGGACCTGACGGGCGACTCGGCCATCACCGCGCGCGGCCTGCAGGATAAATTGATGACCACCTGGAACCAGACCCATCTCCTGTTCTTCCTGACCAACGAACTGCCGCGCATGAAAGCGGACGATGACGCGTTCTGGAGCCGCCTGCATGCCGTTCATTGGCCCATCCGTTTCGTGGACAAACCCTCCGCCCCGGACGAGCGCCCACGCGACCCCAAAATGTACACTAAACTTTGCGAAGAGGGGCCCGGCATCCTGGCCCGCCTGGTGGAGGGCTGCATGGACTTCCTTGCCCAGGGCCTCGCCCCTCCGGAGAAGGTCACGGCCTACACGGCCGAGCAGCGGGAACAGTTCGACGAGATCGGCGTGTTCCTGCAGGACTGCTGCCTCTTGGAGGAACCGCCAGGGGACGGCTACGAATGGGAATACGAGACGGCTGTTTCCAGGTTCGTGGCCGTGCTCAACTGGTGGTGCAAAAAGTCGCTGGGCTGGTCCGGCGGCTTCTCCCCGAAAAAGGTCATTCAGACCTTGGAGAAGCGCGGCTTCCCCAGCAAAAAAAGCAACGTCATGTTCTACAAGGGCGTGGCCATCAAGGACGAAACCGCCCAGGAGTACGCCGCGTTCCTGGAAGAGGAAGAGAAGAAAAAATCCGGGAGGCGCTCATGACCCGCGCCTATCCTCCCAACATCCCGGCCTCTCCCATGTTGGGCAGTCACGCGCCCTTAGTGCGGCAAGCGCCTGGGAGCTTGGGAGCTTCCCCCGCAGGTCCTACGCACATGAGGGGGGGTGGGGTCGCGCGCGCGATTGTACTGCCTAATCTCCCATCCTCCCATCCATATAAAAAAGATAAGAAGGAAGGGGAGATAGGATACGGGAGCTTGAACCGGACCTCGGGAACTTGGGAGGTTGCCCCATGACCGAGCTCATCCTGGACATCCTGCGCCGCCGCGTGAACCCCGACAAGGTCCGCCACATCAGCATGGCCAAGGGCGGGGAGTGGTGCTCCCCTTGTCCGGTCTGCGGCGGGGATGACCGCTTCCGCTCCTGGCCGAACCAGGACGGCGGGGCCGCCGCGCAAAAGGCGGGGCTGCCCGGCACCTGGTGGTGCCGCCAGTGCGACAAAACCGGCGACGTTATCAGCCTGCTGATGTTCGCGGACGGCCTCACTTTTACCGCCGCCTGCAAGGAACTGCGCATAGAGCTGGATGAAAGTTCCCGCCGCCTGCGCCCGCTGTGCGCGCCCCGCTCCCAGGAACAGACGTGGACGCCCACGGAATGGCCGCTGCCCTCGGAAAAATGGCGCGCCCAGGCGACAAAATTGGCGCAGGAAGCCCACGCGCAGCTGCTGGAATACCCCCGCGCCCTGGAATACCTCGCTTCCCGCGGTCTTCCCCGCGCCGCCGTAGAGCAATACCGCCTGGGCTACCTGCAGGCGGAAGACAAAAAGACCGGCGCCTGCCTCTACCGCGCCCGATCCGCCTTTGACCTGCCGGACAAGCTCAACGATGACGGCACCAAGTCCCGCTACCAGTCGCTCTGGATTCCGCGCGGCTTCACCATTCCGCTCTGGCACCCCTCCTGGGCGGACCAGCAGGAAGCCCACCGCGTCCGCATCCGCCGCCCCAAGGGCGACGTGAAAAAAGGCGATTCAAAATACATGCTGCTCACCGGCGGCGGCAAGGCTCCCATGGCCCTCGCGCCGTCCGGGGTCACGCCGTCCCTGGCCGTGTGGGTGGTCACGGAAGCGGAGCTGGACGCCATCGCCGTGCACCACGCCTGCTCTGGCCGCATCGGCGCACTGGCCGCCCTGACCAACGTGGGCAAGCCGGACGCTGCCGCGCACAAGCTCCTGGCCGCCTCGCCCCTCATCCTGGTGGCGCTGGACTTCGACCCCCCGGACGAAAAGGGCAAGCGCCCCGGCTTCCATGGCTGGGAATGGTGGAAGAAACACTACCCCCAGGCCAGGCGCTGGCCCGTGCCTGTGGGCAAAGACCCCGGCGATGCGTTCAAGGCCGGCGTCGATCTGGCCGAATGGGTGCGCGCGGGCCTTCCCGCGTCGCTGGATTTCGCCGGTCCGGGGAGCCTGGGAGCCGCGCCTTCTGGGCCACAGCCGCAGGGGGATGGGGAACGGCAGGCCCCGCCCGCGCCGTCTCTGGCTCCGCAACAGGAGCGCCCGCAGTCGCCGCGAGGCTCACGCCGCTGGGAAAAAGCCGGGCCGAGCACCTCGCTTGATGAAGCCGTCCTGCCGCCCGACTGCGGCGTCACTGTGCCCTACCTGCGCCGGGCTTTCGCGGGCCAGAAAGTTTCCTCCGATCTGCTCATCCCCTGCCCGAAAACCAAGCCAACCTGGCACTGGCGCTACCACAAAGACTGCGCGCGCTGCGCCGGGCACCATTTCTGCCTGCTGGATTTTCTGCTTTCCCCGCAAATGCTCGCGCCCCAGGAGGTCGTCCATGCATAAAATGACCATCGAAACTTGGCCCATAGAACGCCTCATCCCCTACGCCGACAACCCGCGCAAGAACGACCACGCGGTGGAGCGCATGGCCGCCGCCATCAAGGAGTTCGGCTTCCGCCTGCCCGTGCTGGCTTGCGCTTCCGGGGAACTGGTGGACGGCCACCTGCGCTTGAAAGCCGCCCTGTCTCTGGGGCTGACGCACGTGCCCGTGGCCCTGGCCGACGATATGAGCCCGGAGCAAATCCGCGCCTTCCGCCTGCTGGTCAACCGCTCCGCCACCTGGGCCGCCTGGGACGATGACCTCCTGGCCTCGGAAATCGCGGCCCTGGTCGCGGAAAGCTACGACATCACCCTGACCGGCTTTGACCAGCACGAGCTGGACAAGCTGATCAGGGAAGCGGCGGCCACGGAAAAAGACCCCAACGCCCTGCCGCAGGTTCCCGCGGCCCCCGTGGTCCGCGAGGGGGAACTCTGGCTCCTGGGCCGTCACCGCCTGCTCTGCGGTGATTCGTGCAGTTCCCTCGACGTGGGGCGGCTCATGGCGGGCAAGCCCGCGGCCATGGTCTGGGCCGACCCGCCCTACAACGTGGACTACGAGGGCAAGGCCGGGAAGATCAAAAACGACAAAATGAGCCCGGAGGAGTTCGAATCCTTCCTGCTCTCCGCCATGCAGCGCATGCACGAGGTGCTCGTTCCGGGCGGCGCCGCCTACGTCTGCCATTCGGAGGCGGGCGACGGCATGGCCTTCCGGCGCATCTTCCGCCAGGCGGGCTTCCGTTTCGCCTCCTGCCTCATCTGGGCCAAGGGGCAGGCCGTTCTCAGCCGGGCGGATTACCACTGGCAGCATGAGCCCATCCTCTACGGCTGGAAGCTTGGGGGGGGGGCACAAGTGGTACGGCAACCGCAAGCAGAAAACCCTGCTGGACGCCAAGCTCCCGGCGGCCGTGCAACAAGAGGACGGCTCCTGGACCCTGCTGCTGGACGGCGCTCTGCATCGCCTGACCGGCGAGAATATCCGTATAGAGGAACTGCCCGGCACCGTCCTGCACGTTCCCAAACCGCGCAAGAGCGCGGACCATCCCACCTCCAAGCCGGTGGAGCTCATCGAGCCCGGCGTGTCCAATTCCTCCCGCACCGGCGGCATCGTGTACGAACCCTTCAGCGGCTCGGGCTCCACTCTCATCGCCTGCGAGCGCCTGGGCCGCGTCTGCCATGCCATGGAACTTGACCCGCGCTACGTCCAGGCGGACATCGTCCGCTGGCAGAACCTCACCGGCAAACAGGCGGTGAGGGAAGCGGACGGCAAACTCTTCGACGAACTGCTCTAGGAGGAGTGATGGCAGACGATAAGGAAATCCCCGGCTTGGAAGAGCTGCTCGCCAAAAGCAGGGGCACGGACATTCCCGTGCTCCTGCAGGCCAAGGAACTGGCCAAGAAGGCCGCCTCCAAAGAAGCCAGCAGCGCCAACCTAGCGGCGCTCAAGCGCGCCTCGGCCATGCTGGATGAGGCGGAAGCCGCCCTGGCTCCGGAGAAAAAAGACCAGCTCACCTTCAAGACCGCCGGCGACGTCCTGCGCTACCTGCAGGAAGAGCGCGGCCGCCAGATCGAAAAGTCCAAGCTCTACGCGGACGTCAAAAAGGGCCTCCTGCGCAAGGAAGGCCGCGCCTTCCGCCAGACGGACGTGGACCGCTACGCGGGCTCGCTCCCGCTCTCCACCACGCCCGACGGCCGCAACCGCGAGGCGGAAGAGCGCATGCGCCGCAAGGATGAGGCGGAAATCCGCATCAAGGAAGCCACCGCCGACCGGGAAGAGCTGAAAACCGCCGTCATGCAGGGCAAATACGTGCTGCGCGAACAGGTGGACCACGAGCTGGCCGCCCGCGCCGTGGCCCTCAACGTGGGGCTGAAAGCCGCCATTGAAGAGGCGGCGCTGGACCTGGTCACCAAGGTCGGCGGCAAGTCCCGCCGTTCCCGCCTGCTGGCCCAGGAACTGGAACGGCTCATCGACGCCGCCTGCAACGAATATGCGAAAGACCTGGAATTTGAGGTGCAACTTGGCGATGACGACGACGCAGCCGACGGCGACGCGTAACCAGCCTTCCGGCCCGGCCCGCCTGGCCATCAACGGCCCCATGCCCGCCTGGCTCCCGCGCGGTCTCGTGGCCCGTTGCGGCGGCACGGTCTCCGGCTCCTTCCGTTTCTCCGAAGCGGAACGCCAGGTCTTACGCAAGCGTAAAATGGAGAGCCCCTCGGACTGGGCGGCCAAACACCGTTACGTGCGCCTGTCCAGCATCCCCGGCAAATGGAAACACACCTTCTCGCCGTATCTCGCGCCGCTCATGGATGCGCTGCGCTTCCCCGGCGTGGAGACGGGCATCATCTGCAAGGCCCCGCAAACCGGGGTCACGGATGCCTGCGTCAACATGCTCGGCCACGCGGCGGACCACTTCCCCGGCCCGGCCATGGTGGTCTACCCGGATAAAGACACCGCGCGGGATATCTGCAACGACCGCATCAAACCCATGTTCGAGGATTCGCCCCGGCTGCGCAAGCACCTGAAAGGCAACCTCAACGAGGAATCCAGCATCCGGGTCAACCTGCGGCACATGAGCATCCTGCTCGGCTGGTCCGGCTCGGTATCGCGCCTGGGTTCCCGCCCCATCCGCCTGCTCATCCTGGACGAGCTGAACAAATATATCGACAGCACCAGGGAAGCCAGCTCCGAGGCGCTCGCGGAAAAGCGCACCATCACCTGGCGCGGCAAGCGGCTCATCATCAAGCTTTCCACGCCCACCACGGAAACCGGCGCCATCACCGTGGCTTTTGAAGAAGAGGCCCACTGCCGTTTCGACTGGCACGTCATCTGCCCGGAATGCGGCGGCCAGCAGCTCATGAAGTTCGACAATATCCGCTGGCCGGAAACCGTGCGCGACCCGCGCGACGTGGAAGGGGGCCTGGCCTGGTATGGTTGCGAGCATTGCGAAGCTCAGTGGGACGACGAAGCCCGCAACAAAGCCGTGCGCCTCGGCCAGTGGCTGGAACGCGGCACGGGCCTGGAACTCTTCACCCACCTGGAAACCCACAAGCCAGGCAAAATCGCTTTCCATATCCCCAGCTGGCTCTCGTATTTCGTGTCCCTGTCGGAAGTGGCCGCCGCCTTCCTCAAGTACCAGAAGAGCAAGCGCCTCAAGGACCTCAAAGATTTCATGAACAGCCACAAGGCGGAGCCCTGGGCGGAGGAGTACGCGGCCAGGGAAGAGGATGCCATCCTCGCGCTTTGCGACGACCGCCCGCGCGGCACCGTGCCCGGCCCGCTCATCCTGCCCGGCCGGTCCGAACCGCTCCCGCGCGTGGCCGCCCTGGTGGCGGGCATAGATACCCAGGCCGCGTATTTCCGCTTCGTCATCCGCGCCTTCGGCTACGGTTCGGACGAGGAGAGCTGGCTGGTCAAAGCGGGCACGGCCGCCACCTTCAAGACTCTGGACGAGCAGATCTGGAAAAGCGTGTACCCGGACCCGGCGGGCAGGGAATACAAGGTTCGAGCCGCGGTCATCGACGCCATGGGCGCGCCGGGCCGCACCAAGCAGGTCTACGCCTGGTGCGGCCGCTGGCCGCTGGCCATGGCCTACCAGGGCAAACAGAGCCTGGCCGCCCCGGTGGCCTATTCGCCCATCGCGGGTTTCGCCAACGCCAAGGGCCATAAAACCGCCATCCCGCACACCCCGGTGCTGCGCCGGGCGGACACCACCTTTTTCAAGTCCGATCTCGCGGAAAAGCTGGGCATCGTGCCCGGCGACCCCGGCGCGTTCTGGCTGCACGAAAACACCAAACCCCGGCTGGGCGGGGCGGATTCTCCGGGCATCCTGGCCGAATACGCCAAGGAAATGTGCGCGGAAACCTTCAACCCGGAAACCCTGATCTGGGAAAACCCCAAAAAACGGCCCAACCACTTCTGGGACTGCGAGGTCATGTGCCTCGTGGCCGCCTGGGAACTGGGCCTGCGCAACAAAAAACCGCCCGCCCCCAAGGCGGAGGCGGAACAGCCCAAGGCCCGGCCCCGGCCGCAACCCATTGCCAGACCCCAAAGCGCCGGCGAACGCCTCGCCGCGCTTTCGCGGCGGTAAGAAGAGGGGCCGCCAGGACGGCGGCCAGCCCCGCAGGGGAGCGGCGGGGCGTCACAAAAACCATGCGTGCCTGCATCGTAGCCGGGGATTCACTCCCCGGCGGCTTCCGCCCCGGCACGCCATACCGACGCGAGAGGTCGCGTCCGCCAGGAAGGCGGACCGGCCGTCATCCCGAAGGAGGTGACCATGTCCAGCACTCTGCCGGAAACGCTCAATTGGCAACAAGCCTGCAAGCTCCTGGGCTGCTCGCGCTCCCATTTCTACAACCTGGTCAATTCCGGGGCCATCCCGGCGGAGCGGAGCGGCAAGGTGCGCGGCGTGAGCGTGAAAAAGACGGACTGCGAACGTTTCAAGCAGGAATGGCAGGACCGCACGGGCAATTTTTGATCCTTGCCATACTGTTGCATAAAAAGTAATAATTTTTCGGAAAAATTATTGACAAACATGCGCGTACCGTATAGATTGAAATCAACGAAAGGGGAAAGGCCATGATGCACAGCCGGGAAATAATCAGGATGCTTGAAGAGGACGGGTGGTATCATGTCAATACGGAAGGCGATCACTGGCAGTTCCGGCACCCCGTCAAGCCCGGCAAGGTAACGGTGGCGCATCCGGCCAGGGATATCAAGATAAAGACCTTGCGCAGCATAGAGCGGCAAAGCGGCTTGAAATTGAGGAGGGGGTAGCCCCTCCTCCCTTCCCGCAAAAGGAGAACACCATGTATTATCCTGTTACGCTTAACCCGCACGAAGACGGCAGCGGCCGCTACGACTGCACTTTTGTCGACTTTCCCGGTTGCGTTTCCCAGGGCAAAGATCTGGAAGACGCCCTGCGCATGGCGTCGGAGGCATTGGCCCTGCACCTGTCATCCATGCTTGCGGACGGCGACCCCGTACCCACCCCTTCAACCGTCGACGAAGCCAGGCGGGCCGATGAAGCCGAGGCTTTGGCGGAAAATGACCCGCTTCCGGAAGGCACTCTTTGGCAATATATCCTGGTTGACGTTGCCGCGCGCAAGGCGAAGGCCGAACCCCCTATCCGCCTGTCGATCTCTCTTAAGCCGTCCGTTATCGACAAGGTCGACGCCATAGCGGAAGACCTGGGTATGAGCCGCTCCGCTGTCATCAACGTGGCCACGCGGGAGTATATCAACCGTATGCGGCAAGAATGATTTTCTGAACGTGTTTGGCGCGGCGTGGAAAAAAAGGGCGTAACAGCCCTTTTTTTTTGTGCCGATAAAATTTTTCGTCCACGAGCTCCACGAGGTCCACGAGCTCCACGACACGCAATTATACCCGATGCTATTGCATGGGCCATGATTGCGAAGAGATACAAAGGATACACGCTGGAAGAGGCGGAGGCCGGGCTGGAGCTTTGGAAAAGCGCCAAGCGGGCCGCTGCCGGCGGTAAATCCTACACTATAGAAGGCAGGTCCCTCACCCGCCACGATCTTTCGGAGATCAACGCCGAGATCGAACGCTTCGCCGCCATTGTAGACGTTTTCTCTTCCCGGCACAGCGGCCCGGTCAGGGTCCAGGCGAGGCAACCGCGATGGTAAAGCCCGCCGCCCCCTCTCCGGCGAACCTCGCCGCTCCTTCCGCCAAAGTCTCCCGCAACGCGGGCGCCCGCAGGGGCTCGCTCTCCGCGTTTTCCCCGCCCATGGCCAACACCCTGGAAACGCAGGTGCGCGAACGCATCCTCGCCCAGGGCCGGGCGGCGGACCTTACCGCCAACGACTGGGCCGCCAACTCCGGCGTCAACGCCATCACCACCAACGCGGTGGGCACGGGGCTGAAACCCCAGTCCCAGGTCAGCGCCAAGCGCCTGGGCATAGACCGGGACGCGGCCCTGGAACTGCGTTTCAATATCGAGACTATCTGGAAAGATTGGGCATCCTGCGCGCACACACGCGGTATACTTCACTTTGAAGATTTGCAGTTTTTGGGCCTGCGCACCATGCTGCGCATGGGCGAGATGCTGCACCTGCCGGTCACGCGACTTGTCCCCGGCAATCCCGTATCCCTTGTCATCCAGGACGTGCTCCCTTCCCGCCTGCGCACCCCGCTGGACCGCATGAACGACCCGGCAATCGTGGACGGGGTGGAGCGCGGCGCTTACGGCGAGCCGCTCTGGTATTGGCTGGCGACTCCCAGCGCCGTCTCCTCCCGCGCCATGACGGACCTGTCCCTGCTTGCATCGGAGCAGTTCACCCGCGTTCCGGCCAAGGTCGCCCACTATCCCGGCTGCTTCCACCTCTTCCGCTATCTGGAAGACGAACAGGTGCGCGGCGAATCCGTGCTTTCCTCCGGCATGAACCTCTTCCGTCACCTGTCGGATTCGCTGGATAACGAGCTGCTGGCCCAGGTGGTCACGGCCTCCATGGCGCTGTTCATCGCCAGGACCGAGGGCGGCCCTGCGCTGCCGGATTACGCGCGGGAAGAAACCGGGGATGGCGGCGAAAAGGTCTACTACGAGGATGTCCGGCCCGGCACCGTCATGTACGGCAACCTCAACGAAGAGCCGAAGCCGCTGGAAACCTCCCGGCCCTCTCCCAACTTCGCCTCGTTTTCGGAGTTCGTGCTCCGGGCCATGGCCGCCAGCATCGAAATGCCCTACGAAGTGCTGGCCAAAGATTTTTCAAAGACCAACTATTCCTCCGCCCGCGCCGCCCTGCTGGAAGCCTGGCGCGTGTTTCTCATCTACCGCTCCTGGCTGACGAGGCACTACTGCCAGCCCATCTGGTCCATGGTTATCGAAGAAGCCTGGCTCTCCGGGGCGTTAAAGCTCCCCACTGGCGCGCCGGATTTTTACGATGCGCGTAGCGCATACACCCAGGCCCTCTGGATAGGCCCGGCCCGCGGCTATGTGGACCCGGTCAAGGAAATAGCGGCCACGGCCACGGAACTGGAACACCGTCTGGTCACTTACTCCGAAGCCTTGGCCGAGCGCGGCCGGGACTTCGACGAAGTCATGGACGAACGCGAGGAAGAAGAAGCCCGTCTCGCCCGGTTCGCCACCCAGCCCACCAAACCGCTTAATCCGGCGGCCTTCGCCGATAACCAGGAGGCTCTCCATGCCTCTCTCTGATCTGTTCGTCCCGGCGGCCTGGGCCATCATGCCCGGCAGCCTGGATTCCCTGTTGCAGATGTTCAGCGCCGCCCCTCCGGAAGGCGCTGACCCCGCGCGGCCGGATACGCCTGCCCCGGCCGCGCGGGCCGCATCGCCCTTTGCCGCGCCGGACGCCAGCGGCCCGGCGGACGCCTACTTCCTGCGGGACGGCGTCGCCGTTATCGAAATTTCCGGCATTATCCGCCGCGCGTCCGGCTCTTTCCTCTGGTTCTTCTGGGAAGGGCAGGACCGCATCCGGGCCTCCATCAAGACGGCCATGGAAGACCCGGCCGCCCGCGCCATCCTGCTCTCGTTCGATTCCCCCGGCGGCGTGGCCGCCGGCGTGAAGGAACTGGCGGACTACATCGCCTCTCTGACCGCCAAGCCCATTTACGCATACGCGGACGGCCTCTGCGCGTCCGCCGCCTACTGGCTGGCCTCGGCCACGGGCCGCGTGTACGCGCCGCTCACGGCCACCATCGGCAGCATCGGCGTGCTGCACGTCCACTGCGACCGCAGCGCGGCCAATACCGCCGCGGGCGTTCGTTACACATACATCACCGGCGGAGCCTGGAAGGCCGCGGGCAACCCGGATGCGCCGCTTTCCGGCGCGGATCAGGCCCACCTGCAAACCCTGGTGAACACCCTGCACGGCCTGTTCCGGGCGGACGTGGCCTCCCGCATGCCCGTGGACGCGCTGTCTCCGGAATCCTGGGGCGACGGCTAGGTCATGCTGGCCGGTGACGCCCTGAACAAAGGCCTCATCAACGGCATTGTCCCGGACCGGGACGCCCTCATCGCCCAAATCAGCAAGGAGATTTCCATGGATAAAGCACAACTGGCCGCTTCTCATCCCGAGTTGTTGGCTCAAATCCAGGCGGAAGCCAGGGCGGAAGCGGAAAGCGCCCTCGCGGCCGCGCACACCCAAGCCCAGGCGGATTCGTCCGCCGGCCTACTGGCCCTGGTCAAAGCCGTGGCCGGTGAAGACGCGGCCGCCAAAATCGCGCAAGCCGCCGCCATCGGCATCACCGCCGAGCAAATCGCGGCCTATGCCCAAATCTTCGGCCAGCCCCAGGCGTCCGCCGCCGAAGCCGAAGGCGAGGAGTCCGCGAACAACGTGTCTCGCCGGGAAATTTTAACGGCTTTGCGCGAAGCAAGGCCGGCCCCGCTCAACACCCAGGCCGGCGTGAAAAACGGCGACCCCGTGGCCGCGGCCATTGACCGCATCAGCGCGCTCTAAGCGCAAGGAGAGATCATGAAAGAGATCGCCAGATACGAACGCCGGGTCTTTTTAAAAGACCACCCGCCTGTGACCCAGCGCGTGCTCATCAAGTCCAGCGGCACGGCGCGCACGCTCATCGCCGGTACCGTGCTCGGCGTCACCGCCGGCAAGCACGATGCTTTTACCAGCGCAAGTGCCGCCAGTTGCGTGCTGGCGGAAGACGTGGACGTGCCCGCCAGCGGCGACGCCTACGCGCTGGCCTATGTCCATGCCGCCCTCATCGCCCCGGAACTGGTCTGGGCCGATGGAGTTTCCGCCGCCGACCAGAAAACCGCCCTTGAAGCCCTGCGCGGCAAGGGCCTTTACGCAAGCGAGGCTTAAACCATGCCTGATATCGATTATTTCGACCCGCGCATCATCACCGGCGTCATCAACAAACGCCCCCGCAAGCACACCCTGTTCAGCGGCATGTTCCGGCGCAAGCCCGCCAGCGAAAGCGAAGTGTTCGAGCTGCACATCACCAGCAAGGGCATTTCCATGCTCCCGGCCATCACCAACCATGCGCCGGGCACCATGCGCCAGTCCAACCCGCGCTCCGTGCACATCGTCAAGGCCCCGCGCTTCCGGCCTAAGCGGCTGTTTACCGCCGCGCAGCTCCTGAAGCAGCCCGCCTGTGCAACAGCATGCAAAAGTGACCCACTTTAAGGGGTAATCGGCTTGCAAAAATGACCCACCCAGGCAAACCCTTCCCGAGGCGCGGTAGCGCCGGGGAGGAATCGAAGGAGATGCTGACGGTGGATACCATTGCGAA
>JAVBNC010000162.1:0-4217 GCA_031551765.1 Desulfovibrionaceae bacterium | reverse complement strand
TTTCATAAGATCTCCTTTGAGTGGGGCGGGTGGAGGCCAGACGCCCGGAGGAGGGGAAACCCCTTTTTGGGAAAAAAGGGCAGGCGCGGCCTGTGCGAGTTTCCCCTCCTCCGGACCTCCTCCCCTTCCTCAAAAAACTTTTGACAGGGGGTATGAGGCCGTTTCTCTTTGATGCGGGCGGCTCCGTACAATTACGGACGCCGCCTTTTCTGCCTTTTTCCATCACCCGCGCGCAGGCACGTTGCGTCGCGAGGCGGACGGGGCTTCGGATTTTTTTTCCGCTTTTGCGATCCGAGAGTTACCCCAACCCCGCTTCCGCGTCCCGGGATCCCGCGCGGGGGCGGTCGGGCGCAAAGGCGGAAAAAAATCCGGAGTCACGGCCGTCTCAGCACCACCTTGCCTCTACGCCTCTAAAATTTCGCGCACCAGCGCGTCCAGCCCGTCCCAGTCGCGCACGGCCACCAGCTTGGCGCGCAGGGCGCGGGCGCCGCTGATGTGCTTGCAGTAGCGCGGGATGACGCCGCGCATTTTCAGCAAACCGGCTTCCAGGCCCTGGCGGTTAAGGCGGTCCGGGGCGTAGCGCCGGGTGAGGGCCGCGTGGCGGGTGATGAGCGCGTAGAGGGCTTCCGGGCTGGGGGGGGTGTTTTCACCGCCCGCCAGCAGGTTCAGGAAACGGCGGAAAATGGCGGGGTCGCTCATGGCGCCGCGCGCGAACATGACGCCGTCCGCGCCGCTCTGGTTCAGGCAGGCGACGGCGTCTTCCGGCGTGAACAGGTCGCCGCTGGCCAGCACGGGCAGGGACACGGTTTGCTTGAGTTTCGCGATGGCGGCCCAGTCCGCGCGTCCGGTGAAGCTTTGCCGCGCGGAACGGGGGTGCAGGGTCAGCCAGCCCGCGCCCGCGTCCTGCAGGGCCTGGGCGAGGGGCAGGCACGTCTCCTCGCCCGCCTGCCAGCCCAGGCGCAGCTTGAAACCCACCCGGCCGGGGCCGGTGACGGCCAGCATGGCTTTGGCCACGGCCAGGGCGTTTTCCGGGTCGCGCAGCATGGCCGCGCCCGCCCCGCTTTTGACCACCTTGGGCACGGAACAGCCCATGTTGACGTCGAACCAGGCGTAGCCCCGGTCCACAAGGCGCTTTACGGCTTCCGCCATGAAGGAGGCTTCCGCGCCGAACAGCTGCACCACCAGGGGGGCGTCGTTGTCCGCGCCGGTCGCGGAGGGCGCGGGGGTTTCGCCGGGCGGGGGCGTGGTGGCCAAAAGGGCTTCCGTGGCCCCGCTGCGCCGCCCCTGGCCCAGGACCAGGCCCTTGGCGCTGACCATTTCCGTGCAGGCCACGGCCGCGCCCTGCTCCCGGCACAGGATGCGGAAGGGCAGGTCCGTATACCCGGCCAGCGGGGCCAGCCAGGGTTTGTCCGGCCCTATGGGCAGGGCGGGCCGGGTTCCGGACGGGGCGGGGGATGGGCATGGGCATGGGGGCGCGGGCGCGGAAATCATGGGGGATATGTACAGCAGGCGGGGCGGGAGGGGAAGGGGCGGGGGAGCGGCAGCACAACCCCTTGCAATACTTTGACATTCCGGCTATTCAAACCGCGGGACGGGTTCTCCGAAAGGAGGTTCCCGCCTATGGGAAAGTTCCTTGCGAACGTTCTCGCCGCTGTTGTGGCGGGCGTTCTCGCGGCCCTGATTATACGTTACCTTGACGTCTAAACAGGCTTGCCCCTGAGGAACTCCCATTCCTCAGGGGCAACAAACTGGATTTAGACCCTTAAATCCGGGGAACTTGCCCCAGGGCCGGGGGTGTTAGCGCACTTCCGGCCCGCCTTTTCTATATAGCCGCTTCGCCCGAAAATGCAAGCCGTCCTGCTTCCGCTCCGGGGCCGGGAAGATGCCGGACCGGCAAAGCCGGATCACGCCCGGCCCCTGCGCTCCATAGGCCTGGCGGGCCTGGCCTGCGCCGCGCTCCGGCCCCCTGCGGGGGTATAGGGTGGGCACGGCCGGGGGATGACGGGCGGCTGAGGGCAAAGGCTTCCGCTCCGCCCGGCGAGGCCCCTCACCCGCCGTAAAACCCCGCCGCGTCCCGTGCCAGCCCTTCCAGCCCGCCGTCGGCCGCTTTGCCCAGCAAGGCCTGAAATTCCCGCACCGCGCCGGGGAAAAAGGGGTTGGCTTCCGTGAACTCGCGGAACATGGCCGCGTCCCGGGTCAGCATTTTGCGCGCGGCTTCCTTGTGGCGCACGCAGGAAGGCGTGAGAAAGCGCTCCACCCCGTCGTGGCCGGACAGCAACGCGAAATAGGCCGCGCTGCTGGCGAAATTCAGCGACTGGATGCGCGCGGAGGCCGCGTCGTGCTCGTCCGCCGCGCACACGAAGGTCTCGCAGCCTATGGAGCGGAACAGCGCGTCCGCCAGGGCCAGGTCCGCGTCCCGCGCGTTTTTGCCGGGGGTCAGGGCGATACGGTTGTCCTGGGGGGCGGGTTCCGGGCCGAACAGCGGGTGCGTGCCGACCACGGGGCCGCCAAAGGCCGCCTCCATGCTGCGCATGGGCAGTACCTTGACCGAGCAGATGTCCAGCAGCGGCTGGTCCGGACGCATGAAGGCCGCCGCCTGCCGCGCCGTCTCTTCCACGGCGGACCAGGGCACGCAGAGGATGACGGCCCGGGCCTGGGGCAGGGCTTGGGCGAGCCTTTCAGGACGCAGACCCGGCTCGCCCTCTTCCAGGTCCAGCACGGCGGCAATGTGCCCCGCCGCCGCAAAGCGCCGCCGGAACATCGTCCCCATGCGGCCCGCGCCGCCTATCAGCAGCAAATTCATCGTGCCGCCCCCGCTACCTTTTCCCACTCCCGCCAGAAGCCGGGAAAAGACTTGGCCACGCAGGCCGGGTCGTCCAGCCGGGGGGTGAGGCCCCGGCACAGGCCCAAAAGCGCCAGGCTCATGGCCATGCGGTGGTCGTTGTGGCAGGAAAGGGCCAGTTCCCCGCGCGGCGCTTCCCTGGGGCCGGCCAGCATCAGGCCGTCGTCCGTCACTTCCACGGCGCAGCCGGTTTTGCGCAGTTCCCGCGCCGGGGCGGCCAGGCGGTCGCTTTCCTTGGCGCGCAGGTGCGCCGCGCCCTTGAGCAGCGTCACGCCTTCCGCGAAAGCCGCCAGCACGGCCAGGGTGGGGGCCAGATCCGGGCAGCCGGACAAATCCGCCTCTATGCCGCGCAAAACGGACGGGGCCACGGTGACTTCGTCGCCGGACCAGGAAACCTTGGCGCCCATGCGTTCCACAAAGCCCAGCATGGCCGAATCGCCCTGCAGGGAATCCCGGCGCAGGCCCCGCACCGTGACCGGGTTGGGTCCGATGGCCCCGGCCGCCAGAAAATACGAAGCCCCGCTCCAGTCGCCTTCCACGCGCAGCTCCCGCGCCCTGTAGGCCGCGCCCGCCACCACAAAGCGCGTGACGCCCGGCAGGGCCTTTTCCATGCGCCGCCAGTCCGTTTCCGCCCACGCGCCGTCTTGCAAGACTTCCACGCGGAAGGGCGCGCCAAAGGTTTCCAGCGCGTCCAACGTCAGGCCCACGTAAGGCCAGGACACGGCCTTGTCCCCGTCCAGCAGCACGGTCAGCCCGCCGGAAAGCGGCGCGGCCAGGAGCAGCCCGGAAAGGTACTGGCTGGATTCCCCGCAGCCGACACGCACTATACCGTCCGGTATAGCATCCGAGGAAAGCCCGCGCGCCTCTAAGACCAGCGGCGGACAGCCCTCTTTTCCTTCATAACGTATGCCCGCGCCGAGGCTCCTCAGCGCGTCCACCAGTTCGCCGATGGGCCGTTCGTGCAGCCGCCCGGAGCCGTGCACCCGGAAGCGCCCGCGTCCCGCCGCCAGCACGGCCGTCAAAAGGCGGCAGGTGGTGCCGGATTCGCCCGCAAAGCAGGACAGGGGCGCATCGCACGCAACCGCGCCCACAGGCGCGCCGCCCAGGCCCGTCACCGTATACGCGCCCGCGCCTGTGCGTTCAAAAACCGCGCCGCAGGACGCCAGGACGCCCATGGTCCGTTCCGTGTCCTCGCTTTCCAGCACCCCGCTCAGCCGGGACACGCCCCCGGCCAGGGCCGCGCCGATAAGCGCCCTGTGCGAGAGGGATTTCGAAGCGGGCGCGTTGACTGTGATGCTTTTCATGGGAAGAATGCCTCCGGCGGCCAAGGGAAGGGGGAAACCTTTCTTGGAAGAAAGGTTTCCCCCTTCCCTTG
>JAVBNC010000027.1:0-15663 GCA_031551765.1 Desulfovibrionaceae bacterium | reverse complement strand
ATGTTTCTGTCCCCTATTTAATAAACATGATTTCAGGGGGTAGGGTTAAATGTTTCTTGTACGCTTGGTTCCCCCCCCCCCGGCCCCATCCCCTTCCCAAGAACTTTGACAGGGCGAGGATGACGGGGTGAGCCTGCAACCACAGATATGCCTGAGCCGGGAGTATCTCCCGGCTCTTTTTTGTTGTATGCAAACGCTGAGAGGTAGCGCCATGAACAAGCACTCCGTTTTGCCCCGCCGGTTCGCGGGGTCCAGGGGGGTCACCCCCCTGGCGGGTGCAGGGCAGCGCCCTGCTCTCACTCTTAGATGGCTTCGACAACTAAAAAAAGGGCCGTCGCGCAAACGCGACGGCCCTTTTCGGCCCTAGAGCATATTCGCTTTGAGATTGCCGCTTAACGGCGGGGAAACCCCGCCTACGTCAATCTCGCGGGCCTTGTTACGCAGGCTTCACAAGGCCAGAGCATTTTTTCATAAAGAGAAATTTCAATGTGAAAATGCTCTAGTAGCCCAGGTCGGCTATGACCTTGGCGGCTTTTGCCTTTAGTTCGTCGTAGCGGCTGTTGCCGTGGGCGTCCATGGTGACCACGAAGGGCCCGAAACGCTGCACGTCCATGACCCACATGGCTTCGGGCATGCCGTTTTCCAGCCAGTAGACGTTCTTGAGGGCTTTGACGCCCGAGGCGATCTGCACGGCGCAGCCGGGCGCGGCCTGCAGGTAGGCCTGCTTGTACTTTTTAAAGGCGGCCTGGCTGCCGGCGGCCATGCCGCCCTTGCCGATGATGAGCTTGATGCCGAGCTGGCCCACCATTTCCGCGTGGGGTTCCATGCGGATGCTGGTGGTGGGACCGATGACGTTCAGGCGCCAGCCGTCGCCCTGCTTCAGGGCCACGGGTCCGGCGTGGAAAATGGCGCTGCCTTTGAGCTCTTCCGGCAGGGGCTTGCCCTGGTCCAGCAGCTTGCGGATTTCCAGGTGGGCCATGTCGCGGGCCGTGCGCACGATGCCGGTCAGGTAGACGGTATCGCCGACCTGAAGGGCGGAGACGGCTTCATCCGTGATGGGCAGGGTTAATTCATGCACCGACATTGTAGTCGCCCTCCTGGAAAAGGAATTTTCTGGTTCCGTCGGGGTAGATGCGCACCCCGAAACGGCGGGCCACCCAGCAGTGGAAGTTGATGGTCACGGGGCAGATGGCCGTGTGCGTGGCGGCATGGGCCATTTTCACGGCCAGGGTGGTGGTGTCGCCGCCAATGCCCGCCGGGCCGAGGCCCAGCTTGTTGATGGCCTCAAGCATTTCCGCTTCCAGATCCGCCAGCAGCGGGTCCGGGTTGGTGTCCCGCCAATCGCGGGTGCTGATGGCCAAACGGCTCAATTTCGCGGAAACGTCCATCTGGCCGCCGATGCCGATGCCGATGGCGGAGGGCGGGCAGGGAATGCCCCCGGCCTTGGTCACTGTTTCCAGGATCAGCTTTTTCAGGCCGGAGAGGTTCTTGCCCAGGGTGGCCGTGGTCATGAGGGTGCTGACGTTGCCCAGTTCCGCGCCGCAGCCCTTGAAACTGGCGATAATTTCCATGTACTCGTTGTCCGGCGCGTACAGGTACTCCATGTTGGGCACGCCTTCGCCGGAACTGTCGCCGGGGTTGTGGCGGGTCAGGGAATGCACGATGCTGGGCCGGATGTAGCCGTTCTTGGTGCATTCGGCCAGGGCTCTGGGGAGCAGGCCCTGCAGGGGGCCCAGCGGTATGCCGTCCCGGAAACGCACCCACACGGTGGGAAAGCCGGGGGACTGGCACACGGGCTTGTCCTCTTTGCCCGCCATGGCCACGTTGTCCACCATGGACTGGAGCATGGTCTTGGCCGCAGGGTTGCTTTCCCGGGCCACGGCACGCTTCATGAGTATGAGCGCGTCCGCGGAGATGCTGGTACAGCCCTTATGGACCCACTCCAAGACCTCTTCATAAGGGACGCTGAAGTTCGCCATTATCTGCCTCCATAGAGTTTGGTAACACACAATTCCGCTATCGGTACGCGGATTCCCAGCCGGATTCAAGGCCCGCCCGTTCATGAAAAACCTGGCGGACGGCGGGGCAACGCATACAGTAAAACACAATCACACAGTATGGTATACCAGTAGACCATACTTGTTTCATGTATCCTGGCGCCAATTTTCTGTCAAGGAACACGTAGAATTAACGCCCAAACGCCCCCGCACTCTATCATAGCCAAGTCCGGCGGAAAATAGAAAACCGGACAAAAGAATGTTGACAGGAACATCCGACTCGGGCAAAAGAATTCTTCCCGTGGGGGTGTAGCTCAGTTGGGAGAGCGCTTGAATGGCATTCAAGAGGCCGTCAGTTCAATTCTGTCCACCTCCACCAGAAAGATTTAAGGATTCCGCAGTGATGTGGGATCCTTCTTTTTTCTGTTTCGGGGGTGGTTTTGGCACCATGACCCAAATATGACCCTCACTCGGATTGTGTACAGCGACACATAGATTTAACGGGGAGAGGTGCCGGGATAAACCGGGATAAGACGGGACATAGTGGGACGAAGAGCCGCGCCGCCCAAGCGTTTTCGGGCGGGCCGGGCTTGACAGGCGTGTTATATTTTACTCAGGGGACGCGACACTTAAAACCCTCCCGAAATCCAAAAAACGACACTTATTCTTGACGGAGCACCGCCGCCGCTTTGCCCTCCACACGGGGCAAAACGGCGGCGCTTTTCGCATCTCTTTTTGCCGGCCGGGCATGCCATGGGGGACGCCTGGCCAAATCACAAGGAAGGTGCTGCGATGCGGGAATTGGGGGATGATGCCCTGCGAATCCTGTTGGAATATATGCTGGCCTGGAAAAGAATATCCTGAACTTCTAAAAAAACCGCCCCGGTGTTTATGCCGGGGCCCCTTGTTTATCCGGCCTCAGCCAGCGCGCCATGAATCAGGCGCAGCATCTGGCCCGGCCGTGCCTTCTCTTCCTCGTTTTCCACCACGACCTGGCATACCTGGCGCACCAGTTCCGCTTTCCGACTGGGCGCGGCAGGTTGCGTCTTTGGGCTTACAGTAATTCTTCCAGCACCTCCACCACATCATACACCAGGGCCGGACTGACGAAATGGCGCTGATGCGGGTGGACGGCAACAGCATGGAGCCGCAAATACAGGACGGTGACGCGGTATGACGCAGGTCATGGAAGTGGAGGTCTCCCCGCCGTGCCTTGGGGCGGCAACTGGCTGAGCGAAGGTGGTCAGAGAATGGCAGCACCGCCATCCATCCGGTACCGGCGTTGCTTTGGAGGTGACTCAGGCCTGGCTGTATGCACTGACAATGAAACGAACCCCATTGCCTTTCAAGGAGCTATGGAAAGGACGGCTCGTTCTCGCCGGTAAGGCCGTAGCGAAGCAGTTTTTTGCGCAGGCCTTCGCGACTGATGCCGAGTTGGCGCGCGGCGCTGGATTTGTTGTTTCCGGTGCGGGCCAAGGTTTCCAGTATCAGGGATTTTTCCGTATCATGCAGGGAGACGGCCGGGCTGTGCGGATTTTTGTCAGACTGTTCAGGCAGGCTGGGAGCCGGGAAGCTGGAGTACGCCCTATCCTCACGGCGCCCGGGAATGAGGGAGGACAGTTTGGGGTAGAAATCGCCGGAAATGGTAGGGGGGAACGCAGGGAAAACGCCAGGCGGCCCCTTCTGCCGCTTTGCTGCGCGGATGTCCGGCGAGAGATCGGCCGGAGCTATCGCGGTCCCAACGGACAAGACCACGGCGCGTTCGACTTCGTTCAGCAGTTCCCGCACGTTGCCCGGCCAGGGGTATGCTTCCAGCAGCGCAAGGGCCTCGGGCGTGAAGATTTTCTGCGGAAGGTTCATGCGCGCGGCGGCGGCTTTGGCAAAGGTGGTGGCCAGCAAGGCTATATCCTCCTGGCGTTCGCGCAGAGGGGGAATATGGAGCGTCACTCCGGAAAGGCGGTAATAGAGATCTTCACGGAACAGTCTCCCCTGCCGCAGGTTCCTGTGGGTGGCGGCCACGATGCGCACATCGACAGTTACGGATTTGCGCCCGCCCACCTGCTCGAACTGCCTGGTTTCCAGCACCCGGAGTATTTTGGCTTGGCTTTCAAGGGGCATATCGCCCACTTCGTCCAGGAACAGTGTGCCGCCGTCCGCCTGTTCAAAGCGGCCGGTACGTTCCGTGACGCCGGAAGCCACCCCCCCTTTGATGCCGAAGAGTTCGCTTTCCAGCAGGCCCTCAGGAATGGCCGCGCAGTTGATGGCCACAAAGGGCTTGGCCGCGCGCGCTGAATTGTAATGCAGGGTTTTGGCCACCAGCTCCTTGCCCGTGCCTGTTTCTCCAAGAATAAGCACGGAGAGGGGGGTGTCCGCGACCCGCTCCACCTGGCGCAACAGTTCGCACATTCCCGCGCTGCCGCCCACGATGCCGGAAGAGGTGAAATGCTTGCGCAGGTCCCGTTTGATACGGCTGTTCTCCGTGGATTCCAGGGCCAAGGCGTGCTCAAGCTCCCGCTTCACGGCTTCCAAATCCTCGACCCGCCGTTCGAGCTGGAATTTGTGGGCTTCCACTTTCACCAGCATCATACCGAAAGCTTCCGCCAGCCCGGCCACCAGGGGCGGGTGCTTATCGTCGCGGGTCAGCTCGAACAGTTCACGTGCTTTCTGGTACTGTCCTTTGGCGATACGATCGCAGACAGCCGCAAGGTTTTTGAGAAGCGCATCATACATGAGCACCTGCCCATTTAGAGCAATTTCGCCATGAGATTGTCGCTTGACGGCGGGCAAAGCCCGCCTACGCCAATCCAGCGGGCGTTGCTGCACTTCGCTTCGCAACGCCAGAGCATTTCATCGGCACAGACAATGTAAAAGTTGAAATGCTCTACTCTCCGCAGGCCGCGTCCACGCTGTCGCGGATGACGAACATGCCGGTAAAACCGGAAATGTCGAACACCTCTTTCACCATGCCGGAAAGGCCGCAAAACATCAGAACGCCTTTGGCGGCATGGATTCTTTTGGCCAGAAACAGAATGCTGCGCAAACCGGCGGAGCTGATGTAGGCAAGATCGCCACAGTCAAGCACCAGCTTCGCGGCCTCCTTGCCGGAAAGGGTCTCCGCCATTGCGTCGAACTCCGCGGCGGTCGCCGCGTCAAGGCGGCCCCGCATATGAAGCACCACCCAAGGGCCGCGTTGTTCTTTCTCTATCCGCATGTGGCTGCTCCTCGCGGCGCCGGATGTCAAAGCGTCACCCGGGCAATAGGCTGCACCGTGATTTCCTGGGTGAGCTCCTGGTAGGAAAGCACCGGCAGCTCGTAGTACTCCAGTTCAATCATTTTCCGCACATAGCGGCGTATATCCATGCTGGTCAGCAGCACGGGCCTGGGCGGCGTGGAACTGAGCTCGCCCACGGTGTCCCTCAGCTTCGCATTGATTTTCTGGGCCGTTTCCGGGGCGAGTGCAAGGTAGGACCCGGATGAGGTCTGGCGTATGGCGCCCCGGATAGTCTCTTCCACGGCCGGGTCCAGCAGATAGGCGGACAGCACGTTAAGCCCCCCGCTATACTGGTAGCTCACCTGGCGCTTCAGATTGCTGCGCACATACTCCGTCAGCAGCACACTGTCCTTTTCCTTCTGCCCCCAGTCGATGATGGATTCGAGCACGGTGCGCAGGTTGCGGATGGATATCTGCTCCTGCACCAGGCGCTGCAGGATCTCGGCGATTTTTTGCAACGGCATGATCCGCTGCACTTCCTTGACCAGTTCGCTGTAGCGGCTTTCCATCTGGGTAAGCAGGTAGCGCGTCTCCTGCAGGCCGATGAATTCTCCGGCGTGTTTTTTCAGCAGGAAAGAAACGTGAAAGGTCAGCACCCGCTGTGGGGTGAGGTAGGACAGCCCGGCTTTTTCCAGACGGGGCACTTGTGCCTCCTCTACCCACAGGCTTTTGCCGCCGGGCAGAAAATCCCTGCCCCGCTCGTAGCTGAAGCCCATCATCTCCAGCCGCTCAGGCTGTTCGCGCACCAGCATCTTGCCGGGCATGAGCCAGCCTTTGGTCATGGGCACTTCCTGCAGAAGAATGGAGTAGGCGTTTTCCTCCATGCCGGAATGGAAGCGCAGGTGGATGCCGGGAAACGGCACGCCGAGGTCATAGTAGAGAGCCCGGCGAACCTGGATGATTTCCTCGTTAAGCTTGCCCGGCTTGATGACCCGGCGGAGTCCCTCGTCCAGGTCCAGAAGCAGCGGCACGGTAATGGAAAACTCGTCCGTATCCCGGCCGGCGGGAGGAGCAGCGGGACCTTCCTTTTCCGTGGCCGCAGCCATGGCCCGGGACAGGCGCGCGTCGTCATCCTCGCCGGCCGCCGCCCGGCTTTGCGCTGCCTTTTGCAGCGTGTACCCGAGAAACCCCACTCCAGCGGCCAGAGCGAAAAATTGGGGCTTGGGAAAGCCGGGGATCAAGCCGAAGCAGAACAGGAGCGCTCCGCCGATGAGCAAAGCTTTGGGCTGGGCCAGCACCTGCGCGCTGATTTCGCCGCCGAGATGCTGCGTGTTGTTTTCATCGGCCGATACCCGGGTGACCACCACTCCCGCGGTAATGCAGATAAGCAGGGCCGGAATCTGGGAAACCAGGCCGTCGCCGATGGTCAGAATGGAATAGGTCTGCAGGGCTTCGCTGCTGGTCATCCCCAGTTGGAGCACCCCAATGCACACACCGCCCACAATGTTGATGACCGTGATGATCAACCCGGCAACGGCGTCGCCTTTGACGAACTTCATGGCCCCGTCCATGGCGCCGTAAAGCTGGCTTTCCTTGGTAACCAGGGAACGGCGCTTCCTGGCCTCGTCCATGTCGATGACCCCGGCCCGCATATCCGCGTCAATGCTCATTTGCTTGCCGGGCATGGCGTCAAGAGTAAAGCGCGCCGCCACCTCGGCCACCCGCTCCGAGCCTTTGGCGATGACCAGAAACTGCACGATGGTCAGGATCAGGAATACGACCGCGCCGACCACAAAATTGCCTCCAACCACAAAATTGCCGAACGTGTAGATGATCTCGCCGGCGTGGGCATGGAGCAGGATAAGACGGGTCGTGGTGATGTTGAGAGCCAGGCGGAAAAGCGTGGTGAACAGAAGAAGTGAGGGGAAAACGGAAAAGGACAGCGCGGAAGGAATATAAGTCGAAATCATCAGAATGATGACGGAAATGGCCAGATTAGCCGCCAGCAAGGCGTCAAGAAGCATGGGCGGAATGGGCAGGATCATCAGCCCTATGATAGCCACCACCAAAGCGGCCAGCGCGATATCCGCGTATCGACCCATAGTATTCATCCTCAGGGCGGTTCACTCACTTCAGCGGTGAGTTTTACCCGGCAAGGATTCATCCTCGCATCAGCGCCATAACGTGCGCCAAGCGAAATCAACCCGTCGTTGGGCGGTAATTTCAAGCACGGCACATGTTGCTGTTGAGGCTGTCAATCACCCGCGACAGTGACATTTCGAGTCCTACTATGATGATGCACCAGAATGAGAAATTGCACATCGTCCGAATGGACGAGGTGGGTAGACTTTTAAGAAACTGCCCCTACCCGGCCGTCTTTCTTGCTTCCGTCAGGCGGAGATAGGTCTCCAGACTTTGTTCCAGAACACCACGCCACCGGCTCTGCGCTTCCGGTTCACGTTGTCCGATCTGCCACAGTGTTTCCGCATGCAGCAGCGCCGCCAGCCGTTGTTCTTCTTCGGAAAGATCCGGCAGGACCAGCAGCTTTTCCGCGAAGGGCAGCGCCTCCTGGGGTTTTTTCTGGTGCAGCAGACAGTGGGCCAGCAGGCGCGGCACGTACCGGTCCCGCGGAAAGGCCTCGTCCAGGGCCAGAAGCAGGATGACGGCCTTATCCGGCCTGCCGTGCTGCATAAAAAGATACGCCAGCAGGATGAGGGCCTCGCGGTCTTCTTCGCCCATGTTTTATCCCTTTTGCAGCAGTCCGCGATACATGAACAAAAGTTCCTTCAATTCGTCATCTTCTTCCAGCAGGTCCGCGGCGCGGGCGCTGGCCGGAGATTGGCCCCTCCGGGCCGCCTCCCGCAGTTTTTTTTGCGCCTTGTGCAGGCGCGAGTTGAAAAAGCCGGGCAGCAGCAGTTCACGGGTGTTGATGTCCGGGCGCAAAAAAGCTTTCATTCCTTCTTCCAGGCGGGAATTGAACAGAGCTTCCAGGGTGGCGGCACCGGCCACGTCTCCGCTGGGAAGCACCGTGGTTCCGGCGGGCAGAGCAGTTTCCCACCCTTGCCAGCTGATGCCCGCGATGCCCACATCGCTGGCAAAAGGGGACTTGGTGACAGGCATACCGGCTCCTTTGGGTTGCGGGGTTCCGGAACGGAATCAGACTTGCTCCAGGCTGTCCATAATTTCGCCGAGAAGCGTGATGCAGCGTTCCAGGTTGGGCAGGACAAAATCCGCTTCATCCAGGCACACGGCCAGAACCAGGGTGTTTTCCTCGCACAGGCCCGGCCGGACGCTGAACGGGTGCCCTTTGTGCGGAGCCACCGCCTTCAGAGCCCGCTCCGCCAGGTCTGTGTCATGGGGCGGAAAGGCCCGGGAAAGGCAGCAGAACACCCGGTTGCCGAAGCGTTCAAAACGCAGGTTTCCCAGCTTTTCGATCCTGAGCGCCCCTATATTATGTTCGTTGAATCTGAAATTCGTCAGCCCCAGGGAACTCCCGAACCGGCGCAGAGTGTCGGCTATGGCCGGCATATCTCACTCCTTCCGCGTTTCTTCACGTTCCACGGCCTCGTCAACAACGTCCTGGATGGCATCCAGAAGATTTTGGCGTTTGTCCTGGCTGTCAAAGACCCTGTGGGGCATCTTGCGCACCAGGGCTTTTACCCCCTGGGTGAGATGCACGTCGCAGACCGGGTCCTGGTTGCCGTGGAGAAAAGGCATCAGGTTGCGTACCTGGGCCGCCTGGACCGTGGCCGCATCATTCAAGTGCAGCACCGGCCGCATGATATCCTCCGGCCTGGCCCCGGCCAGGGAGGCGCCGGGTGCCGGGGGATAGTCGCCGCGGACTTTGTCGAGCAGGGCCGCGCAGTCTTTATACGTATTGCCCAGCAGTTCCAACTGGTACATGTCGTCCATCAGCGTTTTCAGACGGGCCGGGTCCGTGGAGGGGGCGGCGGCGCTGCAATCCGCGGACACGGCCTTGAACAGGCCGGCCACGGCGGCGGGAAACTCTTCCGGCCCATAGCGGTCCACAAGTTTTTGCATGGCGTTGCTGAGGCTTCTGTAGTCAAGAATGGTTTCCACGTACAACGCGCGCAGTTCCGTCTTGCCTCCTTTCAGGCCTTCGGCGGGCACGTCGGCTATGTTGTAGCCGGCCCGTATTTCCGGACCGTGCTCCGCTTCCAGTTCCGCCAGCAGCGTGTCCAGCGTTCCGGACAGTTCCGCGTCTTCGGCAAGCTCTTCACTGGCGCGGCGCAGGGCCGCGTGGCGGTGAAGCGGGTCTTTGAACAGCAGGGCAAGGCGGCCTTTCAGCTCACCCAATTTT
Source organism: Desulfovibrionaceae bacterium (assembly GCA_031551765.1). Taxonomy (GTDB): domain Bacteria; phylum Desulfobacterota; class Desulfovibrionia; order Desulfovibrionales; family Desulfovibrionaceae; genus JAVBNC01. The sequence goes on along the minus strand of JAVBNC010000027.1, from coordinate 6,134 downwards.
TCCAGGCTTTTTCCCCGCAGTGATTGCAGGAACTGCTCCAGGTCCTGGCGGTCCAAGTCTTCCAGCCTGGCGATGGCGAATTCGGCCCTGCGCACGCCCCTCTCCTCACGCACGGGCTTGCGGTCCTCAATATTTTTTTCCTCATGCTCACTGGCGGCAAAAGTCATTTCCTCGGCCATGTCCGCCAGCAGCGACAGGGCGTCGGTCTCCTGGGTCACCTCCAGGCCGCGGTAGCTGCCCACTTCTTCGGAATCCTCGCTTCCGCCTTTGCCCTGGCCCACCCCCTGGAGGGGCGAGCCGTCAATGCGCACGCCGCTCATATCAACTCTCCTTGCCGCCGGTAACGTCGCGGACCCAGCGGATAACCTCGGCCACGGGTTCGATGAACTCTCCCGGTATATACGCGTCCACCTTGCCCTCGCTGAACAGCCCGCGCGCCAGGAGTACGTTGCGCATAATGGGGATACCCTCTTCTTCGGCGATACGCATCATGCGTTGGGCCAGCGCGCCTTCGCCGGCGGCGGTGACAATGGGCAAAGGAGTCCTGCCCTCTTCATAGTACAAAGCCACGGCCACATGAGTGGGGTTGGTGATGAGCACCGAGGATTTACGCACCCTCTGGGCGGCATCGTTCATAACCAGTTCCATGTGCAGCTGCCTGCGCTGGCCCTTGATGTGCGGGTCGCCCTCCATTTCCTTATACTCGCGCTTGACCTCGTCTTTGGTCATCATCAGCTCTTTGATGTACATCTTTCTCTCAAGAAGGTAGTCCACGGCCGCCACCGCCACAAACACACCGCCGCAGTAAAAATACATACGCAGGATGATCTCGCGCAGCATGGCCATCTGGGGGCCGAGGCCGCCGAGAGGCGCTTTGGTCATGGCGTCAACGGAACGCATAACAATGTCTTGCACAATCCAGACCAAAAGCACGGTCTTAAACACGGATTTGCCGAGCTCCAGCAGATTTTTTTTGGAAAAGACCTTTTTAAACCACTGCTGGGGGTTGAGTTTGTCCAGGCTGGGCACGGCGCGTTTCACGCTGAACAGCATTCCCACCTGCCCCATGTTGGCGGCAATGGCCGCAAGCGCCACCAGCCCGAGCACGGGAATGGTCAGAAGGAGGAAAATGCTTTCCGCGGCTCCCGCAACGCTCAGAACGGCCTCATGAAACGGCAGGTTCATGACCCTGAAAGAAACGGAGAACAGTTGGCGCAGGTTCTCTTCCCAAAATTCCCAGGCCGCTATCATAAAACCGAACACCACCAGCACGCCGGCGGCGGAGCTGACTTCCTGGCTCTTGCAGACCTGCCCCTGTTCCCGGGCGTCGCGGAGCTTTTTCGCGGTTGGCAGTTCGGTTTTTTCACTCATAAGGCCTCATCCCCCAGCGCTGTCACGCCCGGAGCCCCATGGCGCCTTCCCTTCCCGCGCCCGGCTGCGGCCCTTCCAGAACGCTTTGCGCTTCGCGGACGCGGTCCTCCGCCTGCCTGTTCATCTCCCGCAGTCTGTCGCGCCAGGCGGCGGCGCTTTGAACCATGCCGTCCACCGTGTTGACAAAAGCCTCGGTGCTCAGGCCGTCCAGGGGCAGCAGCAGGTTGAGCCCGACCATTTCGTTGCGCGCGTCATAACTGAGAGCCGCACCGTGCGTTTCCAGCAAAAAAAGATTGGCTTCCATCAGAGCGGTGAGCACCTCCCTGCGCCGGAACGGGGTCGGGACGCCTATGGTCGCGTACAACAAAGCCTGGCGGCTGCTTTCCAAAGGCTGGATCATAAGGGCACCCTCTTCCATGGAGAGAAAGACGGCTCCATCTTTCGAAGGCTCAAGAGGGAAACCGAGCTGCCGGCTCAATGCCTCGGTGAAAGGGGGCAAAATCTGGCTCATGGTGCGGACTCCTCGACAAAACGTTTCACAGGGCTTGCAGAAGGTTGTTCCATAAAAAATCCAGGCTGGTGATGCGGCTGGAAAGGGCGGAAAGCAGCACCGCCGCATAGACGATGAGCACAAAAATCACAAAAGCGCTTTTGATGGGCATGGACAGGAAAAAAACGTTCAGTTGTGGGGCGAAACGGTTGACCAGCCCAAGGCCGAAATCAGTCAGGAAGCAGGCGATGAGCGCGGGCCCCGCCAGGGTGACCACTCCGGTCATGAGCAACGCGAACTGCCTGAGAAGGGCCTCGACGCCACGGGGGCCGAGATCCGGGAAAAAAGAAAACAGCGGCCAGGTGACAAAGCTTTCCATGAAAAAGGCCAGCAGAAGCAGCATGGCACCGGACCCCAGAAAGAGCATGACCGCGCATTGAAAAAGCAGGCTCCCCAGAGGGGACGTGGCCTGGCCGGAAAGAGGGTCCGCCTCATTGGCCTGCGCGGCCCCGCGCTGGTTGTCCATCAACAGGCCCACCCCTTCGGGGATCCAGAAGACCACATTGAACGCGTAGGCCAGGAGGTAGCCGATCAGAATTTCCTTGACCAGCAGCCCCAGCGCGGGCAGGCCGAAAGCCAGATCCCCCGGGGCCTGGCTTCCGGTTATGGGCAGCGTGAGGCAGGTGAGCGCGATGATCAGGCAATTGCGCACCTGGCCTGAAAGCACTTGGGATCCGAAAATGACGGACGCGGTGAAAAACGCGGCAAGACGCGCCATGGAAAGCATGAACGTGAGGCCCAGGTGCAAAAGAGGGGCGAGATTGGGCTGTTCCATGACGGGCCGTTCCTTTTTCAGATCTAAACCTGCTGGCTTATCGGGCGTATTACCTGCTCAACCTCTTTGCTCAACGCGCCCCGCCGTGCCTCCGGAAGGGCGGACGGCAGGCCGCGCAACATGCTGAACAGACAGACGGCGGCCCGGGAGTTCGCCAGATCGGGGTCGAAGTCCGCCCCCAGCTTGTCTTCCGAGCTGAGCCAGTCGAACTCCGTGTCAAGGGCCGTCTTCAGTTCGGCGGGGTCAATCGCTCTCAGCGCCTGGAGAAGCGCCGCGCATTCCTGCTCCGCCAGCGGCGGTGCCCGGCGGATTATGGCAAGGGTGCAGGCGATGTCGGCAAAATCGCTCAGGTCCGACTCCTCAATCCCTCTCTTGCCGGCCGCGCGGGCGGCGGCGTACACGCCATTGCGCGAGGTAAGCTCGAATGCGCACAGCGCCCGGGCCAATCCGGAGGCATCCGGGCCGGGAGAACCAGTGACAAGGTCGAGCAACTGCGCGCCTTCCCGGGCGGCGGCCTCCACGGCGTAAACGCTTTCCCTGCTGGAGAGGCCCTTGAAAGAGATAATGAGGTCGCGCCAGGCGGCGGCATCCGGCAGGCCTTCCGCCGCACTCAGGGCCGCCTCCTTGCGCTTGCGGACTTTCTCAATGGCATCGGCGACGATGGCCTCCGCCCTTTCCCGGTTGAGCGGGCCGGGCCTGTCCGCCCGGAACCCTTGCGCGGCGTCGGAGACCTCCCGGGCAAAGGCTTTGCCGTCAGCGCCGGGAAAGTTTTCGAGTATGGCCGTGACCGCCGCTGTGATCCTCTCCTGAAGAATTCTTTGGCTGGTGGTTCTTTTTACCGTCGCGCTCATATCCTGGATGAGCGCCTCGTGCAGGCCCTCTGTCCCATACTGGCGGGCTGAGCGCCGCAGGTAGCCGGCGTCAAAGCGGGCCAAGGCCTCGTCGGGGTCCAGGACGACGCCGTTTTCCCGCGCCACGTCCGCGAACAGGGTTCCCCGGCGTATGGCGCGCTTGGCCGCTTCCAGGGTGTTGTCCCTGACCAGCAGGTCCGTCATGGTAACGGCGCCCTGCGCGTCAACGCTGTAGGTGGCCATGCCGTACCGGGGAAGATCCGGCGGGGTTTCCAGGCGCACTATGATGTCGCTTCCCCGGCGGCTCACCTGGATATCGACTGGCCACCGCCCACCGGCCTGCGCCGAGACATCGAATCCGAAAGCAAAGGGCGCAAGACGGCCTAACGGCTGCGCGCTGATTTGTGAAAGCGCCCGCAAAAGCCCGGTGCGCTGGGCCTGGGTGGGGCACAATGCGCCCGCCTGAGCCTGAATGTCCCTTGCCACGGGGTTGCGGGTGCCTTCGGCGTGATAGTCCTCAAGCTCCGCCACCTGCCGATGGTACGCCGCCTGCGCGGCCTCATCCATATCCCGCGTTGCCCGGTCCCGCTCTTCCTGGCCGGGCACAGGCCGATACAATGCTATGGGAGCATGGCCCTCCATGCTGATGCTGACGGGCCGGGTCTGGCGGTGCACATCCCGGATGACGTCCTCAAGGCTTTGCCGCTCAAGCGCTTCGGATGGCGGGCCGGTAAGGACGAAGCGCAGGGGGGACGCAAGATGTTCAAAGCGAACAGGGCCGGGCCGCGCGGCCAGCCTGGCGCCCTGTTCCCAATCCAGGCCGCATTCAAGAAGAGCCATACCCAGCTCGACCTGGGCCTGGCCCAAGACAACGCCGGACCCTTCAAGCCGCTCTTCCAGCCTGGCGTTGATTTCCCGTCCCACGGCAAGGGCCAGTGTCCCCGCGCTCACGCCTTGGGGCAAAGGAGCTTGGAACAGGCAATTCCAGACGCATTCCGGCGTGAAGGCCGCCATGCCGGGCTGGGCGGCCTTCAGCCGTTCCAACGCGTTGCGCATGGCGGCAAGGCCCAGGTCCCCATCAAGGCCTGTGACGCTGCCTGCTGATTGAACAAGGCGCCAAATATCCTGGGGCGGCTGTCCCGCGGACAGGCATCTGTCCAGAGTGGGCGCCAAGGTCTGGCGACCCGTCTCATATTGCCTCCGGTCGACGGGCAGTCCCAGGCAGCGCAGGCAGAGCATCATGTCTTTGGGGATTTCTCTCGGATGGCTGTAAGAACTGAATCGGGTCGTATCGCTCTCCGGCACTTGGTTGGGGTTTCTGCCTGTGCCGATGTACGAGCCCAGACTTTCCTTCAAGTCGTGGAACACCCCGAAAAACATGAGCATCGGCCCATGCAGGGGAGAGTCTCTTTCCGTAGCAAGGCTCCCGCAGGTGCGAGCCACGGTTACGCCGGGCGTGCCTCCCATCACGTCTGCCAGCAGTGCCCTGACGGCATCGTCCGCCAGTCCGGCCATAGCGATGGCCGCCTGTGTGGCCGCTTGCATAAGGTAGGCTTTCTCGGTCATGCCTGTAGGAGCCCAGCCCCCGTCCGGCAAGGCTTGGTAGGCATGGCGCAGTTCGCCGAGCAGAAGCATGAGTTCAGGTCCGTTTCTGCAACGGGCCAGGGCGGGCAGCAGCGCGCTTATGGCGCGGGCCAGAAGAAGAACCCGTTGCAGGTTTTCAAGACCGATCACGCCGTTGGCGACGAGCACAGACCGCAGGTTCTGGAGCTCTTTGCGTCCCAGACCCGCGAGGCCGAAACGTGCAGGGTCGCTCTCCAACTGGTCAAGCAGCGCTAGGGAAGCGAAAGTGGAGCGGCCAAGCTGCTCGCCAAAGTCCTGTTGGATCATCTGCTCAATGTCATCTCCGGTCAAGGCGCTGTCGGCGGCGCTTTCCCATTCCACCAGGGCCCGAACCTGGCGGGCCACCCCTTCCAGGTCACGAGGCGAGAACGTGGTGGTGGCAGAGGCATGGCGATTGGCCATGGCCACAAGACCGTGAGGCCCCGTGTCGTAGAGCAGCTTGTTGAACAGAGCCCAATTGTGTTGTGTGACCTGTTGTCTGGTCAGCTCAATGCGCTGCAGCACCTGCTTTACTACCCTGCCGGAAAGGTGGTGTCCTTCCGGCACAAGCCGCGCAAGAAGACTCTGGGCATGGCCGCGCATGCTGGCCCCGTATTCCTGTACGATGGTCCCAAGAAACGTTTGCATGGTGGCCTGGTTCGTGGCCCGGTCTTTGCCGGCGGAACCGAAGACCCGCCCGAAGAACCCAGTGCTTGTAACCGTGCCCTGAGGCCGCGCTTCAATGATGGTTTTGTCACCCCGCGCCGCCGCTGTTTTGAAATCGGAAATAGTTAACGCCATGGCGTTGCTCCTGTTTATGCCGGGGCTTGGCCCCGGGCAGCGTTCCGCGTTGTCAGGCCTGAACCCAGCCTGTGGAGGACGGCGCGGGCGCATCGGCCGTCTCTTCCCGCGCCTCCCCGGCGCAGGCTTTGGCCCAGTATTCCGCCGCGTTCACATAGCTTTCCAGGGCTTGCAGGAACTGCGG
>JAVBNC010000055.1:0-8108 GCA_031551765.1 Desulfovibrionaceae bacterium | reverse complement strand
CTGCAAGCGAGGCATATCGCTGAAAAGAAGGTGTGAGCGCAGCGGTCATAGCGCATGGCGATTCTGCGCCAGTCTTTGAGTCTGCCGAACATGATTTCGATTTTATGGCGTTGTTTATAGAGGGTTTTGTCATAGAAAACGGTGTCTTTTCGGTTCTTTCTGGGAGGAATGCAGGGCGTAATACCTCTATCGAGCAGGGCCTCGCGGAACCAGGCGGCGTCATAGCCGCGATCCGCCAAAAGCTCTTTGCCTTCGGGCAGAAAATCCAAGAGCAGGGCAGCGCCTTTATAGTCGCTGACTTGTCCCGCCGTGAGCGCCAAAGCAAGAGGTTTGCCGCTGCCGTCGCATACGGCATGGAGTTTTGAATTCAATCCGCCTTTTGTGCGTCCGATGCAGCGGGAAAGAGCCCTTTTTTGAGCAGGCTTGCAGCGGTTCGGTGGGCTTTGAGGTGTGTGGCGTCAATCATCAATCGTCCGTCTTCGCCCGCTGTTTGTGCAAGCTCGGTGAAAATCTTGTTGAAGACGCCCATGCGGCTCCAGCGCACGAAGCGGTTGTACAGCGTTTTATAAGGCCCGTATTCACTTGGCGCGTCCTTCCACTAAAGGCCGTGCTTGATGACATAAATGATGCCGCTGAGCACCTTGCCGTCGTCAACAAGTCCTCGTGAAGTCCTAAGGGTGTGCTGGATTACCCGCGCACGGTACCCAGTTTGGTCTGTCCGTGGTGATAGCTACCGTCACCTTTCTTTATCCCAGCCTTAACTCCTGGGTATAATTTTGAGAACTGACCTATCCACACGATAGTCGTAACGTCATCGCTGGTTCTTATCGAATATTTGTCGCCATCGATGATCTTATTGGCGTAAGCGGGCTTGGCGCTGTCTGGTGTGAAAATATCGATGTCAAATCCTTCATTGGCCTTAACCGCTTGAATAATTTCGTCAACACGAGGCATATTTGTTTCCTCCTTTGGGTGAAATCAGCACGACATGAACAAAAAAGGACTCCGTATCATCTACGGAGTCCTAAAACTCCTGGTGGAGGTGGACAGAATTGAACTGACGGCCTCTTGAATGCCATTCTCTGGAGACATGTTTTCTGAACATTAGTGAATAGGCAAGAACACGTCAAGGAACACCTTGTACCGCAAGGCAATTTTGGTAAACAATCAGACAAAAACGGGCGTGCGATCATCGGTTTTCCATATTCGTGCATGTCATGCGTGTTGTGCATGATATCAGTTGGCTAGCGAGGGGGTAATTTTCTTTTGGGTCATATTTGGGTCATGGGAGTCCATTGAAAGGGAATGGGGCCGTTACGCAGGGTGTCCTCTGGTTCTTAACCGGGGGGAGAGCGAGAACCAGCGCACCGAGCAGCTATTTTTCCGGCGGGTTCCCGGGTCCGCGCATTCCTTGATTTTGCGGAAGATGTCTGTCACTACCTTGATACCGGTTCAAACTCCGTCTTTTTTGCCGCTCCTGGAGCGATGCGTCGAAGTTCCTCCAGATTCCGGCAAGTGACGATAACGATACGGAAAAGGTGCCACACTCCATGGCCGATGTGAAACCGGACACGCCCAGGTCCAGACGCGCGCAATCCGCGCCCGCGAGCCCCGTTGACGCATCGATCTGGATAGCCAGCGCCCCGGCTCTTCTCTGGACCATCGACGTGCCGCGCTCCCGTTTGCTGATCCTCAATGACTGGCGGCATCCGGAACTCGGCAACGACGCGCCGCGTCTTCTGAAAGACGCTTCATTCCGCCGCAAGCGCGTGCTGGGCGAAGACCAGCTGCAGCTCACCGAATTCTGGGAAGCCATGACCGCGGGCCTGCCTGCCAGCGCTCTCTTCCGCCTTGCGCCGGGGGGGACCAGTTGGATATTCCTGCAGGGTTGGCCCGACCCGGACAATAAGTGGTTCTACCATGGGATCCTGCAGGCCGCGCCGGAGTATATCCTGCCGGAAACCGAAGATTCCGGCGGCACGCGCTGTCCCCAATGCCGCTCCGTGGCCAATTATCCGGTTTTGATCATTGACCCGAAGCGTGAGCTTGTTGTCGCCAGAAATCAGGAAGCGGTGCACCTTCTGGGGCGCGATCCGTCCGCTGGCCCCATGTCTTTCGCCTCCCTTGTGCCGCGCGGCGTCATCGCCACGGCACGGCACGCGTTGCGCAAGGCAGCCGAAGAAGGCGTCTGGAGCGGCGCGCTCACCTTCAGGCTGCCCAACGGGTCCACCGTCAACAGCGAAATGCGCCTGACCACGGCCCCGGTTGACGGAAAACGCATGGTGCGGCTCGCGTTCCTGAACGTGGCCGGGCAAAAGCGCCCGCCCGCCCCGTCGCGCCGTCCCGCGCCGGGGACCCCCGCGGGCGAACTTGTGCGCGCGGTCGCCCGCGCGGCCTCCCTGCGTGAAGCGATGGAGCTTCTGCTTGCCAGCCACGAGCCGCATGCCTTTGACGGGATCATCTATTCGGACATCCACGCCGACAAGGGGCAGGTGACGCTGTACGGGGTGGGCGAATCCTGCGCCGACTTCTGGGGGCTGGCCTTCGCCTACGAAGGGACCATCGCCCAGAACATCGAACGGCACGGCCTCAACTACCTTGTCGTGGACGACACGCTCGACAGCATTAAATCCATTGACTGGGCTCTCTTCGTGCCGCGCGGCATCCGGTCGTACTACGCGCGGCCTTTCTACCGGTACAACCGTCTCCGTGCCGTCCTTATCCTCTGTTCCATGCGGCCCGGCGCTTTTTCCCTTGAAGCCGCCGAGCGCTACGAAGTTCTCGCCCCAGCTTTTGCCGGCGCCGTTTTTCGCGGCAAACCCGGTCTCTGATCCCCTGCCCGCCGCCGATTTTTTTTCCCGCTTTCTGCCGTAGTATATAATTTGGTAGAACCAATTTTAAAAATTACTATAATCTTTCCATAGTATTATGGAAAATATCTTCCCTATATGACAAAACATTGTCACGAACCATGCCCGGTGTATAGTACGTTCCAGCCCCGGCGGAGACGCCATTGCGAGTGGTGCTATGGAAAAACATCAGCAAATTGAAGCTATTATCGAAGAGCGAATCCGCTCGGGCATCTGGAAGGTCCATGGCCGGCTGCCGCCCGAACGCCAATTGGCTCAATCGCTCGGGGTGAGCAGGAACACGTTGCGCACGGCTTTGCAAGTGTTGCAGGGCAAAGGCATTCTCGCTTCCCGCCGGGGAGGCGGCACCACTGTTCTGGCGGTGCCCGGCCAGAGCGGCGGGGCCACGCAGCAGGACCTGTACTCCCGGCTTGCCGGCATGGCGGTTCTGTTCCCACCCATGGCCGCTTTTTGCGCGGTCACCATAAAGCCGGACCAGCTTCTCGAACTTGAAACCAGGCTCAGCAGCGTCGGCCTGACGGTACATACCGGTTCCGCCCCGGAATTCGCCAAAGCTCAGCGTACGTTTTTGCGGTTCATCGTCGACTGCGGCCGTAATGAGCCGATGGCCGCCGCTGCCGGGCACATCGTGCCGCACGGCAAATTTTTTTCCGAAGCTCTGGCCAGAGCGACAATGATGGACCGCGAATCCCTGTTCGCGGGGCTTGCCGGGATTCTTGGCGGCATACGGCGCGCGCAGTCCGACGAAGCCCGCCAGTATGCCGGGCAGTATGTGGCCGTGTTGAGCCGCGTCTGCCGCGCTTAGCGGTCGTATTGGCGTACGGACCGCCATATAAGGCGATTTCCGACAAAACCCGCCGGGATTGAACGCATAGGGTTTTCAGCGTGGAACAACCCGTTTTCAGCGGCAACAGTGGCAGTTTCATATGCAGACGGCTTTCAGGCAGCCCACAGGAGGACTTATGCCGGACATGACGAAACTTCATGGCATGATTGAGGAAATGAGGCCCCAAATCATCGCCTGGCGTAGAGATTTTCATACATACGCGGAAAGCGGCTGGACCGAATTCCGCACGGTCTCCTTGCTGGCGCGCAAGGTTCTTGACCTAGGTTTTCGCGTAACCCTTGGGAAAGACGCCTTCAGCGACGCCGACCGCATGGGCCTGCCCCCGGCTGAGGAACTGGAAGCCCATCTGCAGCGCGCCCTCAAGCAGGGCGGCGACGCGGAGTGTATTGAAGCCATGCGCGGCGGCTACACCGGCTTTTGGGCCGATATGGTCTGCGGTTCCGGAAAGGGGCCCACGGTGGCCCTGCGTTTCGATATCGACGCCGTGGATTGCATAGAATCGGCGGAAGGCTGCCATGAACCCGCCGCCAAGGAGTTCAGTTCCGTGAACCTTGGCGCAATGCACGCCTGCGGCCATGACGGCCATGCGGCCATGGGCCTGGCCGTGGCCGAGGTTGTCGCGAAATACAAAAACACCCTCAACGGCACGGTTCGCCTCATTTTCCAGCCCGCCGAGGAAGGCGTGCGCGGCGCGCTGCCCATGGTCAAAGCCGGGGCGGTCAAAGGCGTCGACGTGGTGCTGGGCATCCACATCGGCATGACGGCCGACACGGTGGACACCTTTGTGGGCGGCTGTCACGGTTTCCCGACCACCAAGAAAATTGACGTGGAGTTTTTCGGCGTGGGGTCCACTTCCGGCTCGGCTCCGGAAAAGGGCAAGAACGCGCTGCTCGCGGCCACCGCCGCCAGCACCAACATCCACTGCATTCCCCGGCACAGCGCGGGAAACAGCAGAGTCAGCGTGGGCGTGCTGAACGCGGGGCTCGGCCGCAACGTGGTGCCGCCCTATGCCAAAATGATGATGGAAACCAGGGGCGACACCACCGCCATTAATGATTTCATCGAGGGAGAGGCCCAGCGCATCATTAAGGGCGCGGCGCTGATGTGGGACTGCACGTATTCCCTGAAACACATGGGCTCCGCGATCAGCGCGGCCAGCGACGCGGAAGTCGCCTCCCTCCTGACAGGGGTGGCCAAAGAGATGGGCGTCTTCAATACCGTGGCCGAATCGCACGCGGCGGCCTTTTCCGAGGACTTCTGCTACATGCTGCAGGCCGTCCAGGACGCGGGCGGCAAGGGCAGCTACTGCCTTATCGGTTCCCCCCTCAAAGCGGGCCACCACCACACCCGTTTCGATTTTGACGAAGAATGCCTCCCCAGGGGCGCGGAGCTTCTCTGCCGTTCCCTCTGGAAGTTGCTTTAAGGGGCTGTTTCAAAAAAAGCCCATGCGCAAGACACGCGCGGACAGGCGGCATGGGTTCACCCATTTAGCTCTCAGGGGCTGGCTTTATGACTGGAACACTAGCTATCGTCTTCGGACTCGTCATCCTGGGCCTGACTGTATACTTCCTGGTCAAACAATATGAAACCCGCACGGTTCTTCTGGCGGCCGGTTTTTTGATGGCCATTGCCGCCCTGGCGCCGCTTAAGGCGTTTGACGCATTTTCCAAGAGCATGATTACCGGCGGTCTGATCCAGAACATCTGCTCGACGTTGGGCTTCGCCATGGTGCTTCAGCTCACCGCCTGCGACAAACACCTCATCTACTCCCTGGCCAAAGGGCTTTCCAAAGTCCGCCCGGTCATCATCCCCGGCGTTGCCATTGCCACGTTCTGCATCGGCATAGCCCTGCCCAGCGCGGCGGGATGCGCCGCAGCCGTCGGCGTGATCATGGTTCCTCTCCTGATCTCTCAGGGAACTGCCCCGGCAACCGCCGCCTCGGCCATCATGATGGGCACTTTCGGCTCCATCCTCAGCCCCGGCCTGATGCACAACCCCATGATCGCCAAGATCGCCGGTATGGAAGTCATAGATGTCATCCGCGGGCACGCCCCGGCGGCCGTCGCGAGCATCATCATCGGCGCGGTTTCACTGGGCGTGATCGCGCGGATACTTAAGGAGGACAAGGACTTTCATAGTGCAGAATTCGACACTATGGACATGAGCTTCAAAGTGAACCCTCTTTTCGCCATTCTGCCGCTTATTCCCATAACCATGCTGCTCATTTTCAGCATGGGGTCCGTCAGGACGGCCCTGCCGTGGGTCAAAGCCGTCATGGTTCCCCACGCCATGCTCGTGGGCGCCTTTTTGTGCATGCTCTTTACCAGGACCAGCCCGCAGCGGGCCGTGAAAAACTTTTTTGACGGCATGGGCAAGGGCTACGGCGACGTGATAGGCATCATCATCGCCGCCGGTGTCTTTGTTTCCGGCCTACGTGCCTTGGGCCTGATCGACACCTTTATCGCGTTCCTGAAAAACAGCGACAGCATGGTCAACATCGCGGCGACTTACGGCCCCTTTCTCCTGGGCGCTGTCAGCGGTTCCGGCGACGCCGCCGCCATAGCTTTCAACGAGTCCGTCACGCCCCACGCTGCCTCTTTCGGGCTTAAAATTTCGCAGATGGGCTCCCTTGCCGCGCTGGCCGGGGCCCTGGGCCGCACCATGTCGCCCCTGGCCGGAGCCGCGATCATCTGTGCGGGGCTGGCCAAGGTCAGCCCTTTCGAGCTGACCAAGCGTATCGCTCCCGGTATGTTGCTGGCTTCTGTCGCGGCCATGATCCTGATGACTTATGTGTAATGGCGGCGGGCGCGGGGCTGCCCGTCGCGTGCTCCGTCCGGAACCTCCAGTGGGGAGAAAAACTCGCGGGAGGGTATGTTCCCGCAACGGGCGGATAGCGTGGAGACTGTTTCCTCTAACTCAAAAGGGTCCGCCAGTGGACGGACCCTTTTCCCCTGCGGGGAGCTTTCTGGTAACCGCCTTTTTCAGGCCGGTTCGCGAGCTGTTGTTTGAAATGCGCGTTGCCATGCCGCATGATGAAGCCGAGTGTGAAGTGGACGCCGCGCGATTTCTTGACCAAGCCGCGCAGTGGCCGTGACGGCGGCAGCCAGCTTGGCGGTTCTGGTTAACGCCGTTGCCGCTACTTCAGTCCGATGAAGCTCCACCACGCGTAGCCTATGGTCAGGTGCACGGCAAGGGAGACCGTGGCGCACACGGCGCCGGTCATCCACCAGCCTTTGATGTCGGGGTAGCCGGAACCGTACAGCACGGGGCCGGAACCGCCGCCAAAGTGGGTGAGGCAGCCGCCGTAGCCGTTGGTGAACAACAAGCCGACGCCCAGTATGGCCGGGTCGCAGCCCGCCGCCAAGCCCACGGTGCAGAATACCGGCATCATGGAAACGACATAGGCCGTGGAGGAAGCGAACAGGTAGCGGATAAACACACTGATGGTAAGAATGATGGCCACCATCATGTAGCTGCTGATGCCCAGGTTCAGGTGGTTGCCCAACAGCGCGGCCAGCCAGGTGAAGAACTTGGCCTTGGCCAGCACACCGGCTATGCCCACGATGCCGCCGAACCACATCAGGGTGTGCCAGGCGCTTTTGTTGGAAGCCATGTCCTTCCAGGAAATGATGTCCAGCAGAATACAAGCCGTCAGAGCGGCTACCGCGATATTGCCCGCGTCAACCTTTACCATGGGGCCGATGATCCAGGCGATCAGGGCCGCGAGAAACACGCAGACCAGCATCTTTTCCGGCCTGGACATGGGCCCGAGTTTTTCCAGGCCTTCCCGGGCTATGGCTTTGCCGTCGATTTTCTTCAGTTCCGGCGGATACAGCACGAAAATCAGCAGCGGGATGAGCAGCAGCATGATCATGCCCGGTACCAGGGCCGCGAAGCTCCACATCATCCAGCTTATGCCCACGTGCAGAATGTCGCTGACGAACTTGGCGGCTAAAGCATTGGGGGCCATGGCCGTCAGAAAGAGGTAGCTTGTGGTTTTGGTGGCCATATACAGGGTGACGATGAAGTACGCGCCGCAACGCCTGCGCGTGGCTTCGTCGGGATTGGAACCCAGGGCCACGGCCGCGCTGTTGACGATGGGAAAGATGATCCCGGCGGCGCGCGCCGTGCTGGAAGGGGTCACGGGCGCGATAATCAGTTCGAGAAAGGCAATGACGTAACCCATCCCCAGGGTCGAATTGGCCAGCCTGCCCATGAGCAGGTATGCGATGCGCGTGCCGAGGTTGGTTTGTCAATCAGCACCTAAAAATGACCCATCATCGGCATTGAAAAGAGACCCACCTGGGACGTTTCAGTTCAGAATCCATTCCTCCGATTTCGGAAGGTTTTTTTTGAGGGGGGGGCTGGTCCTCCGGGAGGCGTAGCCTCCC
>JAVBNC010000056.1:0-81423 GCA_031551765.1 Desulfovibrionaceae bacterium | reverse complement strand
TCCCGGTTCGGACGGGCAAATAAAGCTCCGCTCGAATCCCCTTTATCCGGGAGCCCGGCCGGGGCGAACCCTTGAGGTCACCCGTCCCCTTCTCATACCCCAAATTAACAAGTTTTGAAGGAAAGGGTATGGGGTTCCGGGGTAAGGGTAAAGCCCCTTTTGAAAAAAGGGGCTTTCCCCTTCCCCCGGCCGCCGGAGGCACGCTCGGATGCTGCGCAGCAAAAGTACGAAAAACACCCGCAACCGCGTGAAAATAGCGCCGAACACCGCTGCCAAGCGGCCCGGTTTCTGGTCCACCGTGGACTGGGGCCGGGTACGCCTGTGGATGGTGGGCGGCTTTTTCGCGGTGATCTGGGTCGTTCTGTGGGCGCGGGCCTACCAGGTGCAGATCATCCGCGGCCCCAAATACGCGGAAGAGGCGCGGCGGCAGCACCTGGCCACGGAAGTCATTACCGGCAGGCGCGGCAGCATCATGGACCGGCACGGCAACGTTTTGGCCCGCAGCGTGCAGTCCCGCTCCGTCTACGTGCGGCCGCATGAAATCAAGAACAAGCCCGACACGGCGGCTTTCCTGGCCAAGAGCCTGGAAATCCCGGTGAAACAGGTGCGCGCGCAACTGGACAGCGCGCGTCCTTTCGTGTGGGTGGCGCGCAAGGTCAAGCAGCGCCTGGCGGACACGGTGAAAGAGGGCAACATGCCCGGCGTGTACCTGACCATGGAGTACGAGCGCATTTACCCCTACAAGCATATGGCCGGGCAGCTGCTGGGCTTTGTGAACGTGGACGACAAGGGCATTGAGGGCATGGAAATGTCCTTTGAGGACAAGCTCAGCGGCCAGAAACGGCGCCAGGTGCTGCAGCGCGACGCTTCCGGCAGGCGCCTGTACACCAAGGCGGAAGACGCGGAAGAACTTTTGGGCGACGACCTGCGCCTGACCCTGGACACCCAGGTGCAGTTTTTCGCGGAAGAGGCCCTGTCCGCCGGGGCGGAGCAGTTCGGCGGCCGCTGGTCCGGGGTGCTGGTGGTGGACGTGCCCACGGGCGACATCCTGGCCTGGGCGGAATACCCCTTTTTCAACCCCAACCTCTCGCCCCAGGACTACTCGGCTTTCACCCGGCGCAACAAGCTGGCCGTGGACGCGCTGGAGCAGGGCTCCACCATCAAGCCCTTTCTGATGGCCGCCGCCATCCAGGAAAAGGTGATCACCCCGGACACGCTCATCAACTGCGAAAAAGGCAAGTGGACTTTCAAGGGCGCCACCATCAAGGACACCCACGGCTATGCCATACTCCCGGCCAGCAAGGTGCTGCGGGTTTCCAGCAACATCGGGTCCGCCAAGATCGGCCTGCAACTGGGCGCGGCAAGATACCACGGCTATCTCAGCAAATTGGGCTTTGGGGCCAAAAACGGCCTGCCCATAGCCGGGGAGAGCAGGGGCATTCTGCGCCAGCCCAAGCAGTGGGCGGAACTGGACCTGGCCACGGCTTCCTTCGGGCAGAGCTTTTCGGCCACGGCCGTGCAAATGGCCCAGGCCTATCTCACGCTGGCCAACGACGGCGTGAAAAAGCCGCTGCGCCTGGTGGTGGACGATGCCGCGCCCCCCAGGGCGGAAGAGCGCCTGTTCAGCGCGGAAACCATCCGCGAGGTGCGCTCCATGCTGCGCGACGCCGTGGAAGCGGAAGGCGGCACGGGCGGCGCGGCGCGCATTCCCGGCCTGGCCGTGGGCGGCAAGACCGGCACGGCCCAGAAAGCCAGCGGCGACAGTTACGGCAAGGGCCGGGTGGGCTCGTTCGTGGGCATGGTGCCGGTGGACAGCCCCCGCTACCTGGTGGTGGTGGTCTTCGACGAACCCTCCAAAAGCCAGTACGGCGGCGTGGTGGCGGCACCGGTGTTCAAGCAGGTGGCCACACGCACCATGGCCTATCACGGTCTGCTGCCGGAGGAAAAACCGGTAGCCGTGGCCGCCAAGGGCAAGCCGGAAAAAGCGCAGGACAAGGCCAAAAAAACGGATAAGAACGCGGACAAAAACGCGAAGAAAGGCGCCAAAGGCAAAACGGAATCCAAAGAGACCGGGTCCCGGACCGTGATGGCCACGGGCGGGGAAGAAGTGCGGCGCGAAGTGACGGAAAGCGCGCCCATGCAGGCTTCCCTGGACGGCACCCCGGCCGTGGTGGGACTTTCCGTGCGCCGGGCCGTGGAAAGTTTTGCCCAGCGCGGCATGGTGCCGGTCATCAAGGGCAGCGGCAGTACCGTGGTGCGGCAAAGCCCGGTGCCGGGCAGCCCCCTGCCCAAGGGGAACAGCGTGGAATGCGCGCTCTGGCTCGGGGAGCAACCCTCATGAGCGCGGGAAAAGCTATGGAATTTTCAGCGCTGCTGGACCTGGTGCGGCAAGGCAAGGCAACGGTGCGCACCCATTCCGGCAAGGTGGGGCCTGGTGATATTTTTGTGCCGCTGCCCGCAGCGCTCCCCGCGTTCAAGACGGACGAAGCGGCCACGCGCCAGGCGCTGCTGCGGCACATCCCGGCCGCCGTAAGCGCGGGCGCGGCCTGCTTGGTCTGCCCCTTCCGGCCGGAGGGGCTGCCGGACAACGTCGCCTGGGTGCAGCATCCGGATTCCCGCGCCGCCGCCGGGGAACTGGCCGTGGCCCAGTACGGCACGCGGGCGGACCAGCCCCGGCTGATCGGCATTACGGGCACCAACGGCAAAACCACGGCCACCTATGTGCTGGAAGCCCTGTTCAGCGCCCTGGGCCACAAGGTCGGGGTCATCGGCACCGTGGAATACCGCTGGCCCGGCCACAGGGAAGAATCCCCCCTGACCACGCCGGGCTGCCTGGAACTGCACGCCATGCTGGCCGCCATGCGGGAAGCGGGCGTGGACATTGCGCTGATGGAAGTCTCCTCCCACGCCCTGGACCAGAACCGGGTGGCAGGCCTCAGCTTTTCCGGCGCGCTGTTCACCAACCTCACCCAGGACCACCTGGACTACCACCAGGACATGGACGAATACTACGCTGCCAAGGCCAGAATGTTCCGCGACCCGGCACAGGGCGGCGTGCCCGTCAGCGGCAAGGCCCTGGCCGTCAACAGCGACGACGCCTACGGCGCGCGCCTGCTGGCGGAGCACCCGCAAGCCGTGAGTTACGGCCTGGCCCCCCGTCCGGGCAGCCACCTTCTGGGCAAAATTCTAGAGCAAAGCCCACAGGGTTTACATCTGAGCATGGAATTCGGCGCGTCGCGCTGGGAACTGCGCTCGCCCCTGGTGGGCGGCTTCAACGCCATGAACCTGCTGGCCGCGCAGGCCATGGGCCTGGCCCTGGGGCTGGCCCCGGCGGACATGCGGGCGCTGGCGGCTTTTTCCGGCGTGCCGGGGCGGCTGGAACGCGTGCCCAACCCGCAGAACCTGGCCGTGTTCGTGGACTACGCCCACACCCCGGACGCGCTGGCCAAAGCCCTGCAAGCCCTGCGCGAGAGCGGCTTTAAGCGCGTGCTCACCGTGTTCGGCTGCGGCGGCGACCGCGACCGCACCAAGCGCCCCATCATGGGGGAAGCGGCGGCGCGGCTTTCCGACGTGGTGGTGCTGACTTCGGACAACCCCAGAACCGAAGACCCACTGGCCATCATGGCCGACGTGCTGCCGGGCCTGGCCGCCTGCAAGCACCTGGAGCAGAACCCGGACAGAAAGTCCGCCATAGCCAAAGCCCTGGAGCTGATGCAGCCGGGCGACGCCCTGCTCATCGCGGGCAAGGGGCACGAGCCGTACCAGATTATCGGCACGGTCAAACATTCTTTCAGCGACCAGCAAGTGGTCAGGGACATATTGGGATGCGCATGACGCTTGCTGAAATAGCCCGCTGCCTGGGGCAGAACCACGGCCGCCTTTCGGAAAAAGAGCGGGTAACCCGCCCCACGGGCGCGGCCGTGGACAGCCGCGAAGTGCGCAAGGGCCGCATCTTTTTTTGCCTGCCCGGCGAACGCGCGGACGGGCACGACTTTGCCGGCCAGGCCGTGGCGGCCGGGGCCTGCGCCCTGGTGGCCACACGCAACCCCTTTGGGGAAGCGGCTTCCCCGGTGCCGCTGTTTCTGGTGCCGGACGCGGTCAAGGCCCTGGGCGCCGTTGCCGCCTGCCACAGGAATTCGGCCTCGGCCTGGGTCGTCGGGCTTACGGGCACGGCGGGCAAAACCTCGGTCAAAGAGGCCCTGGCCACGGTGCTGGCACGGGGGGGCGTCACGGCCAAGAACCCCCTGAACCTGAACAACCAGATCGGGCTGCCGCTGAGCATGCTGAACGCCCCCTGGGACGCCGCCTACTGGGTCATGGAAGCGGGCATCAGCCAGGCCCACGACATGGACGATCTGGGCGCCATACTGCGGCCGGACACGGCGCTGTTGCTGAACGCCGGAGAAGGGCATCTCCAGGGCCTGGGCGGCAAAGGTGTCGCCTACTACAAGGCGCGTCTGCTGCACTACCTGGATGAAGACGGCCTGGCCCTGGTCAGCGCGGACTACCCGGACCTGGCGCGGGAAGCCGCCGCCTACCCCTGCGCGCTGCGCTTTTTTTCCACACGGCCGGACGCCGCGCCCTACACGGCCGCGTATCTGGGACCGGCGGAAAACGGCCTGGGCCTGTATAAAGTGACCACCCCGGAAGAGAGCGGCACCCTGCGCGCGCCCTTTCAGGGGGCTTTCGGCGCGGAAAACGTGGCCGCCGTCACGGCCGTGGCCCACAGCCTGGGCATCGGCCTGACGGAAACGGCGGAAGGTCTGGCGAGCGCGTCCGTGCCGGAACAGCGTTTTTCCGGCAAAAGCATCGGCTCCTGCCTGCTTTTTGACGACAGCTACAACGCCAACCCCCTGTCCATGTCCCGCATGGTGGAGGCGGCGGCGGACGCGGCGGCGCGGCGCAAGGAGCCGCTGTTGCTGGTGCTGGGCGAAATGCTGGAACTGGGGCCGGAAGCGGAAAGCATCCACGTCCGCCTGGGCGGGCAACTCGCCGTGGCGGATCCTTTGGCCGTGGTCTGGAAGGGGGGCCACGCGTCGGCCGTTGAGCGGGGGCTCAGCCGGGCCGGGTACGGAGGAAGCTTTTATCCCGTGGCCGGAGAAGAGGAATTCCGGCGCGTCCTTGCCGCTTTGCAGTTCAGCAAGGGGGTGGCCTTGTTCAAGGGGTCGCGCGGCAACAGACTGGAAACCCTGGTGGCGGCCTTCACCGCGCTTATGGGGCAGCAAGGAGAAGGGAATGCTCTATAGTCTCCTGTACCCGCTGAGCGCGGACTACAGCATTTTCAACGTCTTCCGCTACATCACCTTCCGGTCGGTGTGGGCGCTTCTGACCGCGCTGATCATCTCCATTCTCATCGGCCCGGCCTTCATCCGCTTTTTGAAGCGCGTCAAGTTCGGCCAGTACATTCACGAAGACGTGAAAGCCCACCTGGAAAAGACCGGCACCCCCACCATGGGCGGCCTGTTCATCGCTTTTTCCCTGGTGGTCAGCGTGCTTTTGTGGGCGGACCTGCGCAACCCGCACATCTGGCTCATTCTGCTCATTTATCTGGGCTTTGGCGCGGTGGGTTTCGCGGACGATTATCTGAAAATCCTGCGCCGCAACAACAAGGGCCTTTCCGCCCGCAGCAAGTTCCTGCTCCAGATGGTGGTGGCGGGCATAGCCCTGTGGCTGCTGTACGAAGTACGCAGCGAAATCAACGCGGACAACCCCAAGCTGGTGCGCTTCACGCAGTTGGGCGTGCCCTTTTTCAAGAATTTCGTGCCGGACCTGGGCTGGTTCTACATGCCTTTCGCCATGCTGGTGCTGGTGGGGTCCTCTAACGGCGTGAACCTGACGGACGGGCTGGACGGCCTGGCCATAGGCCCCACCATTGTGGCGGGCATCTGTTTCGCCATTTTCATCTACGTGGCGGGCAACGTGCAGATATCCAACTATCTGCAGCTCTCCTACGTGCCGGGCATAGGCGAGGTCACGGTGTTCTGCGGCGCGCTTATCGGCGCGGGCCTGGGCTTTTTGTGGTACAACGCCTACCCGGCCCAGGTGTTCATGGGCGACGTGGGTTCCCTTTCGCTGGGCGGGGCCCTGGGCTTTCTGGCCGTGCTCTGCAAGCAGGAACTCATTCTGCTGGTAGTGGGCGGCCTTTTTGTGGTGGAAACCCTGTCCGTGGTGCTCCAGGTGGGCTACTTCAAAATGAGCGGCGGCAAGCGCATTTTCCGCATGGCCCCTCTGCACCACCACTTTGAGCTGAAAGGGATACCGGAGTCGAAAATCATCATCCGCTTCTGGATCACGTCCGTGCTCCTGGGGCTGGCGGCGCTTTCCGTGCTTAAGCTGCGCTGAGGAATAAAGCCATGGCGTTTACCGAAAACAACACCCACAACCCCGTGCGGCCCGGCGATATCTGCGTCGTGGTGGGCGCGGGCGCTTCCGGCTCGGCGGCCGCCCGGCTGCTGTACCGTCTGGGCGCGCGGGTGCGGCTGCTGGAGAAAAATCCGGAGGCCGTTTCGGACGCGCTGCGCCAGGACGCCAAGAATCTGGGCTACGAAATCCTCACCGGGCCGCACGACCCGGCCTATTTCAGCAACGCGCGCCTGGTGGTGCCCAGCCCCGGCGTGCCCATGCGCGTGCTCTCCCCGCTGCTGAAAGCCGCCGGGAACCCGCCGCTGCTGGCTGAACTGGAACTGGCCTCGCGTTTCACTAGCGAGCCTGTGATCGCGGTGACCGGCACCAGCGGCAAAACCACTACGGCCAGCCTTATCGCGGCCATGCTGCGGGCGGCGGGCAGGCGGGTTTTCCTGGGCGGCAACATCGGCACGCCGCTTTCGGACTATGTGGTCAGCAAGGAGAAGGCCGATATTCTGGTGCTGGAGGCGAGCAGCTTCCAGCTTCTGGGCTGCGAGACCTTCCACCCCAACGTGGCGCTGCTGCTGAACATTTCGCCCAACCACCTGGACCAGCACGCGGACATGGACGAATACGTGGACGCCAAGTTCCGCATTTTCCAGCGCCAGACGCCGGAAGACACGGCCCTTGTGGGCGAAGAGCTTCTGGAAACGGCACGCTCGCGCGGCCTGCGCGGTCAGCTGCGCGGCTTTACGGCTACGGAACGCTTCCCCGTGACCAAGCTCCTGGGCAGGCACAACAAGGCCAACCTGGAAGCGGCTTATCAAGCCACCAGTCTGTTCGGCGTGGACGAAGCCACGGCGGCCAAGGCGGTGGCCGATTTCCCGCCCCTGTCCCACAGGCTGGAACTGGTTGGCGAGTGGCACGGCGTGGCCTACATCAACGATTCCAAGTGCACCACCCCGGAAAGCCTGCGTGTGGCCCTGGAAAGCATGGACAGGCCCGTGCGCCTGCTGGCCGGGGGCGTGTTCAAGGGCGGGGACCTGGCGGCGCTGCGGGCGCTGCTCAAGGAAAAAACGCGGGAAGCGGCGCTGTTCGGCGGCAGCCGGGAGGTGTTCGAGCAGGCCTGGCAAGGGGTTGTGCCCCTGAGCTGGTCGGCTGACCTGGAAACGGCCGTGCGCATCCTGCGCGACCACGCGCAGGCGGGCGAGGTCATTCTGCTGGCCCCGGCCACGTCCAGCTTCGATCTTTTCGCCAACTACGGAAAACGCGGGGATGAGTTCCGCCGCATCGCGGAGAAATTGCAATGAGACTCGGCGCGGCCAACACGCCCCGCGGCAACGCCGCTTTCGCCCAGCCCGACTGGTGGCTGCTGGGCTTCGCCTTGGTGTTGCTGTTTATGGGCCTGACCATGGTCCTTTCCGCCAGCGGCATTGTGGCGGAACGCATCCATGCGGACAAATTGTACTTTTTCAAGCGCCAATTGCTCTTTGCCTGCATAGGCCTGGTGGCCCTGGCCGTGGCGGCCGGCATGCCGCGCCAGACCCTGAACAAGCTGGCCTACCCCGCCCTGTTCCTGGCCATTATTCTGCTGGTGCTCACCATCAGCCCGCTGGGGCTGCGGGTCAAGGGCGCGCGCCGCTGGCTGGGCTTCGGCCCTTTCAACATCCAGCCCATGGAATTCGTCAAAATTTCCCTGGTCTTTTACCTGGCCTATTTCATGAGCACCAAGCAGGCCATCATCAAGACCTTCAGCCGGGGCGTGATCCCGCCCTTCGCGGTCACGGCCCTGCTTTGTCTGCTGCTTTTGCTGCAGCCGGATTTCGGCGGGGCGGCCGTCCTGTTGCTGCTGCTCTTTTTCATGTGCCTCGCGGGCGGCACGCGCTTTATCTACCTGGCCATTTCCGCCGCCCTGGCCGTGGGCGGGGGGGGCATGCTGGTCATGCGCGAATCCTACCGTTTCCGGCGCATCCTGGCCTTTATGGACCCCTTCAAGGTGGCGCAAAACGAAGGCTACCAGCTGGTGCAGTCGCTCTACGCCCTGGGTTCCGGGCAGCTCTGGGGCGAAGGCCTGGGCGCCAGCCGCCAGAAGCTGTTCTACCTGCCGGAAGCGCACAACGACTTCATCATCGCCGTCTTGGGCGAAGAACTGGGTTTTGTGGGCATGAGCCTGGTGTTCATGCTCATGGGGCTGTTTTTCTGGAGGGCCATGCGCGTGGCCTTTTTGCAGAGCGACCTGCGGGACCGGCTCACGGCTTTCGGCCTGGCGCTCATCCTCGGCCTGTCCATGGTCCTGAACATGGCGGTGGTCATGGGCGTGGCTCCGCCCAAAGGCGTGCCCATGCCTTTCCTCAGCTACGGCGGCAGCAGCCTGCTGGCGACCCTGATCTGCGTGGGCCTGCTGCTCAATTTTTCGCGCACCGCACGGGAATAATATGAAACGCGTCATTCTCACCACAGGCGGCACCGGGGGCCACATTTTCCCAGCGCTCGCTACGGCGGAAGAGCTGCGCCGCCGCTATCCGGATCTGGCCATCCTTTTTCTGGGCAGCGCCGCCGGGCCGGAAGCGGACTTGGCCGCGCGCGCGGGCCTGGAATTCGCCTCCCTGCCCGTGCGCGGCGTGCTGGGCAAGGGCCTGAAAGCCGTGGGCGCACTGGTCGGCATGGCCCAAGGCATAGCCAGGGCCGGGGCCATCATGCGCAAGGTGCGGCCGGAAATCGTGCTCGGTTTCGGCGGCTACGCGGCTTTCGCGGGCCTTGCGGCCGCCCGGCTGCGCGGCATTCCCACGGCCGTGCACGAGCAGAACAGTATCCCCGGCCTGGCCAACAGGGTCTGCGCCAAGTTCGCCCGGCGCGTCTTCCTCTCGCTGCCGGACGAGCGCCGCGCCTTCAGCCCGGAACGCACTCTGCTTACCGGCAACCCGGTGCGGGCCTCCATTGCCGCGCTCAGCGCCACGCCCCCCAAGTCCAAGGCGGATTTCCGCAAGCGGGTGCTAATCATGGGCGGCAGCCAGGGCGCCAAAGCCATCAACGACGCGGTGCTGGCCAATCTGCCCGCGCTGCTGGCCGCCGAAGTCACCCTCTGGCACCAGACGGGCGCGGCGGATTATGAACGCGTACGCGAAGCTTACCGCAAAGCCGGGGCCGAAGGCACCCGCGTGGAAGCGTTCATCCAGGACGTGGCCGAAGCCTACGCCTGGGCGGATCTGGCGCTGTGCCGGGCCGGGGCCACCACCGTGGCGGAACTGACCTGCGCCGCGCTCCCGGCCCTGTTCATCCCCTTCCCGCACGCCACCCACGACCACCAGATGCACAACGCCCGCCAACTGGCGTCATCCGGCATGGCCGACGTGCTGGACCAAAAGGAACTCACCGGCCCCCAAGGCAATATGGCCTTACTGGGCCGTTACCTGACGACGCTCCTTGACACGCCCGGGCGTCTGGAGGAAATGAGCGCCGCAGCCAGAAAACTGGCCCGGCCGGAAGCCGCGTCCGCCCTGGTGGGCGAGTTGGAAAAAATTGTCGAAGCCATCTAAGACGAGAGCAGGGCGCTGCCCTGCACCCGCCAAGGGCTAACGCCCCTGGACCCCGTTCAGGGTGGATAAAAACGTGAGACCCGCGTAACGGCGGGTAATGGCGCTACGGTTAAGAAAAGCCCTATGCGCTTGTGGCTGGGGATAACTGACAATACCCGGCACAGCTTCTCCCCGGTGCCAGCACAACCCGCCCCACAGGACGTGGGGCTGCGGAGCGGCGGGGAGCCAGAACAACAGAGGATTAAGGGCACAGAGCCGGCGGTCGCGCCCGCCGGCGGCTTACACGCCCTGCATAACATCCCGGCGCGAGAGGCCGCGTCCGCCAGGAAGGCGGACCGGCCGTCATCCGAACAGGCGGTTCCCCCTTTCCCCCGGCCGCCGGAGGCACGCTTCAATGCATAGCAGGATACGCAGAATTCACATGGTGGGCATAGGCGGCGCGGGCATGAGCGGCATTGCGGAAGTGCTGCTCAACCTGGGCTACGAAGTGCACGGCTCGGACCTTTCGGACGGCCCGGTGGTGCGCCGCCTGCGCGAACTGGGGGCCAAAATCAGCGTGGGGCACGCGGCGCAGCACGTGGACAGCGCGCACGTGCTGGTCAAGTCCACGGCGGTCAAGGCGGACAACCCGGAAGTGCTGGCGGCGCAGGAGCAAGGCATACCCATCATTCCCCGCGCGGAAATGCTGGCGGAACTGATGCGTTTGCGCACGGGCATAGCCATTGCGGGCACGCACGGCAAAACCACCACCACGTCGTTCACGGCGGCGATTTTCGAAGAGGCGGGCCTGGACCCCACGGTGATTATCGGCGGCCTGCTCAACGCTTACGGGGCCAACGCCCGCCTGGGCACGGGCCAGTATGTGCTGGCGGAGGCGGACGAATCGGACGGCTCCTTCCTGTGCCTGTTCTCGATCATGAACGTGGTCACCAACGTGGACCTGGACCACATGGACTATTACGCGGACCAGAAGGCGATTGACGCGGCGTTTCTCTCGTTCATGAACAAGGTGCCGTTTTACGGGGTCAACGTGGTCTGCGGCGACGACCCCGGCGTGCGGCGGCTGCTGCCCCAGGTCAACCGGCCGCTGATGACCTACGGACTGAGCGCCAACAACGATTTAACGGCGGACATCATCCGCTGCGGGGAAACCAGCGAGTTCACGGTGCGGCTCAAGGGTTGCAAGCTGGGTGTGGTGAAACTGGTCCAGCCGGGCAAGCATAATATTCTGAACGCGCTGGCGGCCATTGGCGTTTCCTTGCAGGCGGACATCCCCGTGGAAGCCTGCATCAAGGGCCTGAGCAAGTTCGGCGGCGTGGGCCGTCGCTTTGAACGCAAGGGCGAGCGGGCCGGGGTGCTGGTGGTGGACGACTACGGCCACCACCCGGCGGAAGTGGCGGCAACCCTGGCCACGGCCAGGCAGTGCTATCCGGACCGGCGCCTGGTGGTGGCGTTTCAGCCGCACCGTTTTACGCGCACCCAGGCCCTGTTCGGAGAGTTCTGCAAGGTGTTCGAACCGGCGGACAAGCTGCTGCTCACGGAAATTTACCCGGCTTCGGAAGCGCCCATCCCTGGCGTGAGCGGGCAGAGCCTGGCCCAGGGCATACGCCAGGTCTCCAAGACGGATGTGGAGTATTTCCAGGATTTCGCCGCCCTGTCCGCCGCCCTGCCCGGCGTGCTGCAAGAGGGCGATCTGTTCCTGACCCTGGGCGCGGGCAACATCTGGACCGTGGGCCAGGGCTGGCTGGAGAGCAAGTAAATGAACAAAGCGCCCGGACTCGCCATTCTTCCCGGTCCGCTGCTGGCGGAACGCACCACCCTGGAACTGGGGGGCAGGGCGCTGGCCGAACTGCGCGCCGACAGCCTGGAAGGGCTGGAAGCCGCACCGGGCGCGGCCGCTTCCCTGGGCGGCAGACTGGTGGCTTTGGGCGAGGGCAGCAATATCCTGGCGGACGACGGGGATTTGCCTCTGGTGCTGCTGACCCAGCAAGGCGGGCGGACCCCGCTGGTGGTGAACGAAGGCAAGGACACGGCCCTGGTGCTGGTGGACGCTTCCACCAGGCTCCCGGTGCTGCTTGGCCGCCTGGCCGCCTGGGGCCTGAGCGGCCTGGAGGGCCTCGCGGGCATACCCGGGAGCGTCGGCGGGGCGTTGGCCATGAACGCGGGCTCCTACGGCTCGCTGCTCAGCGACGCCCTGGAAGTGCTGGTGGCGGTTTCCGCTTCCCAGGGCATCATGACCCTGGACCGGGACGATTTGGAACTGGGCTACCGGCACATGTCCATCACGGGACACACGGGATTTTTTTGCATCGACAACGCGGAACTGCGTCTGCGCAAAAGCAGCCCGGAAGCGGTGCGCGCCAGGATGCGCGAGATCATGACCAAAAAGCGCGCCACCCAGCCGGTAACGGCGAAAAGCGCGGGCTGCGTGTTCAAGAACCCTTCCCCGGAACAGAGCGCGGGGAAGTTGCTGGATGAAGCCGGGTGCAAGGGGTTCAGCCTCGGCGGCATGGCCTTTTCCACGCTGCACGCGAATTTCCTGGTCAACCTGGGCGGCGGCACAACGGCCCAGGCTCTGGAACTTATCGATAAGGGCCGGGAAGCGGTGCGCGCCATGCACGGCGTTACATTGGAGCTGGAGGTGGTGCGGTGGCCCTAGGCCGTCCTTCTTCCCGCCCTGCCGCCAGGCGACAGAGTGTCCCTTCCCGGCAGAGCGCGCCCGTGAAGCGCAACACTGCCGCCAACACCCGGGTGCGCGCGAAAACGCCCTGGCGCGCGCCGCGCCTGCCCTGGGCGGGCATTCGCAGCACCACGGGATGGGCGCTGTATGTGGTTATGGCTCTTGTGCTTTTGGGCGGCGCCACAGTGGGACTGTTATATAGTTACAGATATTTGACAATCAGCCCATATTTCGCCGTAAAATCTATTGAAATAGATGGCAACTTCAGGTTAACGTCTAGAGAAGTTCTAGAGACCGCCGGAATGAACGTTGGAATGAACACTCTGGCCCTGTCTCTGGACAGCATTGAAAAGAAGCTGGAGCTGAACCCCTGGGTAAAAAGCGTGTCCGCCAAACGCGAATTGCCGGACCGCTTCCAGATCCGCCTTACGGAAAAGGACCCCAGGTTCTGGGTGCGGCGGGACGGGGCGCTGTATTACGCGGACGTGTACGGCGCGGTCATCGCCCCCGTGGCGCCCGACAAGTTCAGCTCCTTTCCCACGCTGGAAGTGGAGCGCGGCGCGGAAGACATGACCCGCCAACTCCCCGGCCTTATCAGAAGCCTTTCGGAAGCGCGCCTGGCCGTGGACATGAGTTCGGTCTCCCTGGTGCGCCTCTCTCCGGGGCGGGGCGTGGAAGTGTTTTTGGAAAACAGCCGTCTCATCCTGTCCATAGGGCAGGAAGAATGGGCCGCCAACCTGGAAAGGCTGGCCGCCACCCTGGCCGACCTGAGCCGGCGCGGGGAAATACGGGAAGTGCGTGAAATCAGGGCCCACGACGCGGGAGTCCTGGTGGTCAAAGATAAACCTGTCGCGGAATACCGCCGCCCCTGATACCCCCGGAGGGGGCCTGAAGCGCAGCGGAAGGCCGGGCCCGCCAGGGCCTGTGGAGCGCGGGGGCCGGGTTCCGGAGCTTGGCTCCGGAACATTTTCCCGGCCCCGGAGCGGTGGAGCAGATTAACATTGAAAATGTTCATCTGCCCTGCAAGGATTTGTCTTCAAATCCTTGCCGCGAGATTGGCGTAGGCGGGTTTTGCCCGCCGTTAAGCGACAATCTCAAGGCGAAGTTGCTTTAGAAAGACGAGGAGAAGCGTAATGGCCAAGTCGGATCTCATCGTAGGCCTAGATATAGGCACTACTAAAATATGCGCGGTGGTGGGCGAAGCCACCCCGGAAGGCGTGGATGTCGTCGGCATCGGCACCAGCCCCTCCACGGGCCTGCGCAAGGGCGTGGTGGTCAATATCGAGCAGACCGTGCAGTCCATCCAGAAAGCCCTGGAAGAAGCCGAGCTCATGGCCGGGTGCGAGATCCGCTCGGTGTACGCCGGTATCGCGGGCAGCCACATCAAGGGCTTCAACAGCCACGGGGTTATCGCCGTCAAAGGCGGGGAAGTGACGCCCAAAGACGTGGAACGGGCCATGGACGCGGCCAAGGCCATAGCC
The DNA here is from genome assembly GCA_031551765.1 of Desulfovibrionaceae bacterium. Classification (GTDB taxonomy): domain Bacteria; phylum Desulfobacterota; class Desulfovibrionia; order Desulfovibrionales; family Desulfovibrionaceae; genus JAVBNC01. Next base: position 67,381 of record JAVBNC010000056.1, on the reverse strand, counting down.
ATTCCCCTGGACCGGGAAGTGATCCACACCCTGCCCCAGGAATACATCGTCGACGACCAGCGCGGCATTGCGGACCCCCTGGGCATGGCCGGGGTGCGCCTGGAAGTGCACGTGCACATCGTCACCGGCGCGGTGACCAGTGCGCAGAATATCGTGCGTTCCTGCCACCGCAGCGGGCTGGATGTTTCGGACATCGTGCTGGAAGCGCTGGCTTCCGCCAAGGCCGTGCTCACGGAAGAAGAGCGCGAGCTGGGCGTGGCCCTGGTGGACCTGGGCGGCGGCACCACGGATATCGCCATTTTCCACAACGATTCCATCAAGCACACCGGAGTGCTGGCCCTGGGCGGGCAGAACCTGACCAACGACATCGCTTTCGGCCTGCGCACGCCCATGGCCAGCGCGGAACGTATCAAGGTCAAATACGGCTGTTCCATGGTGGACCTGGTGCACCAGGACGAGATTATCGAGGTGCCCAGCGTGGGCGGCCGCGAGCCGCGCCGCCTTTCCCGCAAGATCCTGGCGGAAATCTGCCAGCCGCGCATGGATGAAGTGCTGTCCCTGGTGGACCAGGAACTGACCCGTTCCGGCTGCAAGAACCTTATCGGCGCGGGCGTGGTGCTCACCGGCGGCACGGCGCTGATCGACGGCTGCCAGGAGCTTGGCGAACAAATTTTCAACCTGCCCACCCGTATCGGCTACCCCCGCAACGTGGGCGGCCTGAAGGACGTGGTCAACAGCCCCAAATTCGCCACGGCCGTGGGCCTCTTGTGCTACGGCGCGGAAAAGGAAGGCGTGGACCAGAAATTCAGGATCCGGGACGGAAACGTCTTCAATCGCGTGCTTTCGCGTATGAAAAAGTGGTTTAGTGATATTTCCTGATAACCGGGCCCCGGCGGTGGGGTTCAAGAAGCACTGAGGCATAAGGTAAGGAGAGGCACGATGGAATACACAGAAATCAGCACCGACGGCGCCGCGAAAATCAAGGTTATCGGCGTGGGCGGCGGTGGCGGCAATGCGGTGGACAACATGATTGTCGCGTCCTTGAAAGGCGTGAACTTTATTGCCGCGAACACGGACATGCAGGCCTTGGGACGCTCCAAGGCGGACTATAAGATCCAGCTCGGCGACAGGCTGACCAAGGGCCTGGGCGCGGGCGCCAACCCCCAGGTGGGTTCGGAAGCGGCCCTGGAAAGCCTGGAGCAGATCAAAGAAGCAATCGGCGACGCGGATATGGTCTTTGTCACCGCCGGCATGGGCGGCGGCACGGGCACGGGCGCGGCCCCGGTTATCGCCCGCGCGGCCAAGGAAATGGGCGCGCTCACAGTGGGCGTGGTCACCAAACCCTTTTTCTTTGAAGGCAAGCGCCGCCTGGAAACGGCGGAGTCCGGCATTGCCGAATTCCGCCAGCACGTGGACAGCCTGATCACCATTCCCAACGACCGGCTGGTGCAACTGGCGCCCAAAAAGGCGGCCTTCGCGGACATGCTCAAAAAGGCCGACGAAGTCTTGTACTACGCGGTCAAAGGCATTTCCGACCTGATCATGGTGCCGGGCCTGATCAACCTGGACTTTGCGGACGTGCAGGCCGTGATGGGCGAATCCGGCCTGGCCATGATGGGCGCCGGGGTGGCCACCGGCGAAAACCGCGCGCGTGAAGCGGCCCTGAAAGCCATCACCAGCCCGCTGCTGGAAGACGTTTCCATTGACGGCGCGCGCGGCGTGCTTATGAACATCACCAGCAGCGCGGACCTGACCATTGACGAAGTCAGCGAAGCCGCCGGCATCATTCAGGAAGCCGCGCACGAGGATGCCCGCATCTTCTTCGGCACCGTGTTCGACGAAAGCGTGGGCGAGGAAATGCGCATCACCGTCATCGCCACGGGCATTGACGTGGCCGGCGGCGTCAGCCGCGCTCCCGCGCCTTCGGCCACTGTCTCGCAATTCCGCAAGGGCGCGAGCGCCGCGTCCGCGCAGCAGCCCGCTCCGATCCAGCGCGCCTCATTGCACGAGGCGCCCGTGGAGCGCATGCTGGGCGGCTACGGGGACGGCGACCGCAACATTCCCGCGTTCCTCAGGGAAAAACCCGGCCAGGGCGCGCCCGCCGCGGCGCCCGCCCGGCCCAAAGCTCAGGCTGCCCCCGCCAGCGGGGGCCAGGCCGCGCATACTCCGGGAGCCGTGGACTTTGTCTTTGATGAAGACGAGTTCGAGATCCCGTCCTTTATGCGCAGACAAGCTAACTGACGCACGTAACCGCCATGTGCGCCAGCGTGTGCCGGGGGAAATGCCTCTCCCGTCCGGCACTCTCGGGCCGCTTCCTCTGGAAGCGGCCCCTTTTATTGCGTGCCCTTATCATCAGGCTTGAATAAACATGATATTATTACAGATAGTTATAATAATAACTGTTCCGCCCCAAAGCTTTATTTTATAACGCGAGGGATTCATTAGAGAACCAGTTCTCTAAAGATATTCTCAAAATTCTCATGAGGGTGCCCGGCCAGAAGGCTGATAAGCGGCAAAATAAGGCCGGAGAAGGCCATGCCGCCTCTCCCGGTTTCATAACAGGGAACACCAGGTAAAGTGCCGGTTCAAGACTGGTCGAGACCGGTATGGGACCGGTTCCGGGCAAGTCAGATACCAGGCTCGCGGCTGAAAAAGCGGCGGGACGCGAGGCAATACCCCGCGTCCCGCGTTCAGGCCGCGTTGTTCAGAGTCAGCGGAGCGTGCCCTTGACCTCCGGCCGCACCTGGCCGCCAAAGGGGCCGGTGGAGTTGACGTTCACCGAGCGGACCATGGACAGGGTGTTGTCCGTCAGCTTCAGGGTGACATAGTCGCAGAAGGGCATGTCCGTGAAGCGCCAGGTGAGTTGCAGGGTGTTGTCGTCCGTCCATTGCGCGGAGGCGACCACCGGATGGCTGGGGTTCTGGTACTGGTGGTGCAGATAGTTGCCGGTCATGGTGGTGCGGCTGGGCAGCCAGCAGCCCACGCCGTTGACCACGGTATGCATGCCGCGCGCGTCCTTCATGGTGAAGGTGACGCTGCCCTTGGCGAAATTCAGGCCGATTTCGCTGATGCCGTCCGGGTTCTGGGCCACGGCGAATGTTTTGCCGTTCAGCTTTTCCGCCAGCGGGGAATCCGTGACCCTGGCCACGGGCAGCACGTTGAGGGACGCGGCCTTGTTTTGCAGCGCGGGCGCGTACTTGCCGTCGTACTTGCGGTCGCCGTCGGCCTGGATTCTGTCCACGATCTTTTCGCGCAGAATGGCGCTGTATTCCGCCTGGTAGCGCCGGGAAGCCGTGCCGGCGGTTATGGACACCACCATCTTGAGTTCCGGGAAAATAAGCACGCTCTGGCCGAAACGGCCGCCCGCCGTGTACACGCCGCCTCTGTCCGACCAGTGGAAGGCGTAGCGGTTGCGCATGCCGGGGTAGGCGTCTTTATGGCCCATGGACAGGTCGCACCATTCTTCTGTCAGCAGGCGCTCGCCGTTCCACATGCCGCGCTGCTCATAGAGCATGCCGATTTTAAGCATGTCCTCCGTGGTGATCATCACCCCGCCGTAGCCGGAGGTGATGCCTTCCGGGCTCTTGTCCCAGGAAAACTGCCTGATGCCCAGCTTGGGCAGGAGAGCGCTCTTGAGCAGATCCTCGCAGGTCTGGCCGGTGGCTTTCTGGACCATGGCCGAAAGCATGAAGGTGTTGCCGCTGGAATATTGATAGTGCGTGCCGGGCTTGTGCGGCACGGGCTCTTTCATGAACGCGTCGATCCAGCTGGTTTTCAGCGGCCGCCACTCGTTGCCGCTGATTTCCCTGGCGTGGCCGGAACGCATGGTGATCAGGTCCCGCACGGTCATGGCTTTCAAATTCTCATTGGCGTTGGCGGGCACCCGGTCCGGGAAGTAGTCCACCACCTTGTCCGTCAGCTTCAGCTTGCCGTTGGTCACGGCTATGCCCGCCGCCGTGTTGGCGAACAGCTTGCTGAGCGAGAAAGTGACGTAGGGAGTGTCCGGGTTGTAGGGGTTCCAGTAGCCGTCGAAAATCACCGCGCCGTCCACGGCTATGACCATGCTGTGCACGGGGTAGTTACGCTTTTCCAGCTCCTGCAGCATGTCCAGGATATAGAGGGAGGAAACGCCTTTGCTTTCCGGCGTGGCCCTGGGCAGCATGGTGCTGCGCACAGGTTTTTCCGCTTTGTAGGCCGCCTGCCGCGCCTGCTGCGCGGAGCCGGAGCCCGGCAGAGACAGACAGATCGAAACGCAGAGCAGTGCAAACACAAAAGGTTTCAGAATGCCGGTTCGTGGGCTCATGGTACGCTCCCGCAAGAGATGAAGGTGGTGCGTGGTTCCGCTGGAAAGCCGCCAGTTCCGTCTATTGCCGTGCATTGATGCAGTCCGTGCGTGAACGCTGCAAAAGCGTTGTTCCCCCTCATAGCCGGAAAAGGAAAAGCGGTAAATGGCGCGCGGGCCGGGCGCAAAAAGGACGGCGTCCTGCGACGCCGCCCAGGGCGGGGTGCTCCCGTTTTGCCGGTTATTGGGGGGCGGGCGTCTCTTCCGGCCGTTTCAGCAGGCGGTCCCGGCCGTCCTTGCCCGGCCAGTGGATGATGCCGTCCTCTCCGGCCTGGGCCAGGATAAAGCCGCCGCCGCGCTTGATGTCCTTGACCAGGGCTTCCTGCAGGGCCGCGCCGTCCCGCTTGCGCAGCGCGTCCAGCGCGTCCGCGTGGGCGTCCGTGGCGCGCTGCCTGGGCACGACGTAGGCGAGGATGGGGGCGCAGCGCAGCCAGAGGTTCTCAATGGTTTCCGTAAGAAAGGGGTTGCGCGCCGCCTTGTACAGGCAGAAGTGGAATTCGCGGTGGCAGCGCAGGTATTCGTCGTATTTTTCCGCTTCGTAGGCGTCCCACATTTTCCGGTGCAGCGTTTCGGCGGCAAGGCAGTCCGCGTCCGTGGCCAAAGCGGCGGCCGCCGCGACGGCCGAGCCTTCAAGGATGACTCGCACGTCGAGAATCTGCTGGAAGGTGGTGGCCGTGACCATGGGCACCATGGGCGTGCGGCGCGGCCCCTGCACCAGGATGCCTTCCGCGGTGAGTCTGAGCAGCGCGTCGCGCACCGGGGTGGGGCTGGTGCCCAGGGCACTGGCCGCGGAACGCAGGGTAATGGTGTCGCCGGGCGCGAATTTTCCCGCCAGCAGAGCTTTGCGCAGCTCGTCGTACACCCGGTCCCACAGCGGTTCGTGGCCCAGTTGGGGCATATCGGGTAAGCTCATTCGTCCTCTCTTGGTGCGTACTTGCCGTATGATACAGCAAAGCTGGTTTTTGCGAAACAATGTCCCGGGCGTTACTTCACGTATCCCGGCCCTTCGATAAGCGGGAAGCGCGCCAGCAGGCTTTCGTCCACCGTGAGGCCCAGGCCCGGCTTTTCCAGCGGCCACACCGTGCCGTCGGGCCGCAGCTCGTAGGGGCTGCCCGTCAGTTCGGCGCGGAAGGCGTTGTGCTCCGCCATGTCCGCCTCGAAATAGCCGGGGTTGTCGATGGCGGCCATGAAGTGGATGGTCGCCGCCATGTTGACGCCGGAAGCCGAGGTATGCGGGTGGACGGAGAGCTTTTGCGCGCCGCCCATAGCCGCCACCCGCAGCCCTTCCGTGATGCCGCCCACTTTCGAGAGGTCCGGCTGCAGCATGCGGATGTACCCGCCTTGCAGCAGGCGCGCGAACTCAAAGCGGGTGTAGTGGTTTTCCCCGGCCGCGAAGGCGGTGCGGCCGAAAGCGCGGGCCGTGGCGTAGGCGTGCTCGTCAAAGGGGGAGAAGGGCTCTTCCAGCCAGTACACGTCCAGCTCGTCAAAGGCGGGCACGGCGGCGCGGGCGTCCTCAATGGAATAGCGGGCGTTGGCGTCGGTCATGATGGCGGCGGCTTCCCCGCAGCGCTTGCGCACGGCGGCGATGCGGGCGATATCCTTGCGCACCGTGTCTCCGATGCGCAGTTTGACGGCGGAGACGCCGTTTTTCACGTAGCCTTCCGCTTCCTCCGCCAGGGCTTCCGGCGCCTGGTAGCCCAGGGAAATGCCCCCGGCGTAGGCGGGAATGCCCTTGGCCCGGCCGCCCAGCAGCTTGTACAGCGGCCAGCCCGCCGCCTGGGCCCGTATGTCCCACAGGGCCATGTCCAGGCCGCTCATGGCCATGGCGCAGCCCGCGCCCATGCCGTGGCTGGCCAGCTGCATCTGGTGGATGACCTGCCAGACGCCCACCACGTCGGAGGCGTCCATGCCCGTGGCCAGCTGGCGCAGCGTGGTGTTGACGATATGGGCTATGGCGCCGGGGCAGCGGCCGTGGTGCGATTCGCCCCAGCCGGTCAGGCCGCCGGCGGTACGCACCCGCACCAGCACGGCGTCGCGTTTCACGGTTCTGCCTATGCCCAGGGCCACGTTTTTCCCTTCGGGCAGCGGGTAGGAGAGCGGGTAGGCGGTGATGTCCGTAATTTTCATGGCAGCCTCGCGGGAACGGCGCTCAGCGCACCGGGTTTGCCAGCTCGCCCAGGCCGTCCACGCTGATGCGCAGTTCCATGCCGGGCTTCAGCCATTTTTTGGGGGTATGCGCCGCCGCCACCCCGGACGGGGTGCCGGTGGCGATAACGTCGCCGGGGTTCAGGGTCATGACCTGCGAGAGGTGGTGGATGAGGTAAAACATGTTGAAGACCATATCCCCGGTGTTGCCGTCCTGCAGCCGCTCGCCGTCGCAGTCCAGGGTGATGCGCAGGTTGTGCGGGTCCGGGACCCCGTCGGCGGTCACGAAGAACGGCCCCATGGGGCAGAACGTGTCCGGGTTTTTCCCGCGCAGGAAATTGCCGTCGCCGCGCACCAGGTCCGCCGCGCTTACGTCGTTGAGGATGGTGAACCCGGCGATGTGCTCCGCCGCCGCGTCCAGGGGGACCTGGCGGGCCGTTTTGCCTATGACCAGGCCCACCTCGGCTTCGTAAGTGACCTCCCGGGCCGCTTCCGGCAGGCGGATGGCCTCGCCAGGCCCGATGACGGTGTTGGGGAGCTTGGCGAACCAGGCGGGCGCCTTGGGCGGCTCCTGGCCCAGTTCCGCCAGGCCCGCGCGGAAATTGCGGGCCACGCCCAGGATTTTCCCCCGGGAGCCCAACGGCGCCCGCAGGCGCAGGGAAGACAGGGGCGTCAGCTCGCAGCCGCCGCGCGCCGCGTCATGCTCGAGGCCGCGTAAAGCGTCCAGGCCCTTTCCGATCAGCTCTTCCAGGCAGGCGGGGGCAAAGCCCAACCGGTCCACGGCCTTGGGGGCGGCCAGGTCCAGTACGGCGGCCCGCGGGCCGGAACCGAGCACCAGCCCGGTTCCGTTGCGGCCGTTATGCTCAAAGGCGCACAGTTTCATGGTTCCCTTCCTCAGCGCAGGGTAAAGCGTTCCACAACCTCGTCCACCAGGGACACGCCCAGGCCGGGGCCGTCCGGAATGGCGATGACGCCGTTTTCGCTGCGCATGGGGTTGTCCGTCAGTTCAAAGCGGATGGGGTCGTGGGCCACGGGGTATTCACAGATCAGGTAGTTGTCGATGGCGCCCAGCAGCTGGAGCATGGCGGCGAAGCGTATGCCCGGCCCGAAGAAATGCGGCACGCAGGGGATGCCCCAGGCCCTGGCCAGGCAGGCGATGCGCCAGACTTCCGAGATGCCCTGGCGCAGGTCGGGCTGGAGTATGTCCCCGGCCTGGGCCAGCAGGATGTCGCGGGCGTCGTACTGGTTGAAGATCTCGTGCTCGCCCAGGGCCACGGGCGTATCCAGGGCCGCGGCCAGCTGGGCGTAGCCGGTGAGGTCGTAGGGCGGCAGGGGCTCTTCCAGCCAGAACAGGCCGTACCGCTCCAGGCGCTTGCCAAAGGACACGGCATGGGAGCGCCGCCAGCCGGAATTGGCGTCGGCCATCAGCCGCGCGCCGTCCCCGGCCGCCTTGCGGGCGCGGGCCACCAGGGTTTCGTCCTCGTCGGTGTTGAAGCCGATGCGGATTTTGACGCCCTTGAAGCCTTCGGCGTAGCGTTTGGCCACCTCGTCCTCAATGGCGTCCGCGCTCACCTGGCCGAGGCTGGCGTAGGTTTCCACGCTGTCGCGCTGCTTGCCCAGCAGGGTGGCGACGGACTTGCCCGTGGCCTTGCCCAGAATGTCCCACAGCGCGGTGTCAATCGCGCCCAGCACGTAGGATTCCAGGCTGCGGTAGCGGCCCAGCATGTCCAGCACGTAGAACATCTCGTTCCAGCGCTTGCCTATCTCCAGGGGGTTCTTGCCGAGAAGCAGGGGCTTAAAGCGCTGCTCCACCAGGGTGACGCAGGCCATGTCCCCGGCCGGGGGGCCGTCTATGTCCGCAATGCCCACCAGGCCCTCGTCCGTGAACACCTTGACGAGGATGATGCGCCGTTCGGAAAGGTCCATGTGCGCGAAGCGGATGGCCCGGTCGTATTTGCTGGACAGTACGATGGCTTGGATGTCGGTGATTTTCATGGCTGTTCCTTTGCCCGCGCTATTTCACGGCGTACCGGCTGATGATGTCCCTGTTGACGCTGACGCCCAGGCCGGGTTTGTCCGGAATGGCCACCACGCCGCCCGTGTGGGTGATGGGCTCATGGGCCAGGTGGTCGCGGAAGGGGTTTTCCGTCTGCTCGAATTCCAGCAGGGGCGGCATGGGGATGAGGCTGGGCGGGCAGTCCGGCAGGGCGGCCAGAAAGTGCAGCGTGGCCGCAAGGCCCACGGCGGAACCCCAGGCGTGGGGCACGCACTCCACGCCGTGGGCGGCGGCCAGGGTGGCGATTTTCTTGCATTCCGTCAGGCCGCCCGCCGCGCAGACGTCGGGCTGGACGATGTCCATGGCCTTTTTGGTGATGGCCTCGCGGAAGCCGTAGCGGGTGAAGTCGTTTTCCCCGCCGGCCACGGCCATGTCCAGGGCGGCGGACACGGCGGAGTAACCCGCGATGTCTTCCGGCGAGACGGGCTCTTCAAACCATTCGATATCCAGCGCTTCCAGCTTCTTGCCCAGGCGGATGGCCGTGGGCACGTTGAAGCAGTGGTTGGCGTCCACCATCAGGCGGATGTCCGGGCCCACGGCCTTGCGCACGGCGGCCACGCGGTTGTAGTCCGCCATGATGTCGCCCAGACCTATCTTCATTTTGATGGCCCGGAACCCGTCCTTGACCAGGCTGCGGGCTTCGTCCACCGCGTCTTCCACCACCCGGTCCATCTCGTAGAAGTAAAGGCCCGTGGCGTAAGCCTGCACGCTGGTGCGGAAGGCGCCGCCCAGCAGCTTGTGCACGGGCTTCTGGCAGGCCTGGCCGATGATGTCCCAGAGGGCGATATCAATGCCGCTGATGCCGGAAATATTGGCGCCCGCCATGCCGTAGTCCTTGACCCGGTTGTAGAGCTCTTCCCAGATCACCTCCACGTCAAAGGGGTCGCGGCCGATGATGCGCGGGGCCAGCACGGTTTCAATGACCGCGCGGTTGACCGTGGCCGGGCCGTAGGATTCGCCCCAGCCGGTCAGGCCGCTGTCCGTGGTGATCTCGGTGAGGCAGGTGCCCCTGGTGCTGTACAGCCAGCCGCGCGAAGAGGTGAAGGGCTTTTCGACCTTGGAGCTGAGGACGTGGCATTTGATGGAAGCGATTTTCATACGGTCTCCTAGGATGCAGCTTCCGCGCTGGGCGGCAGGTTTTTCTTGGCGGCGTTTTTTTTCCACCAGACGATGCAGTTGGGCGCGAACAGGGCGATAAGGGCCATGGCGAGAAGAAAAGCGGAGAAGGGGCGCTGGATGAAGGTGCTCCAGTCGCCGCCGCTGATGACCAGGGCGCGGCGCAGTTCCGCCTCCAGAAGCGGCCCCAGTATCACGCCGATGACCACCGGGTAGACCGGAAAGTCCGCCAGCATGAGCACAAAGCCGCAGACGCCGAGAACAAGCATGACGATGACGTCGAACCATTGGTTGGAAAGGGAATAGGTGCCCACCACCGTCAGGAGCAGCAGGCCCGGAATTTTCAGGTAGTTGGGCACGCCCAGGGCGCGCACGAAAAGCCGGAAACCCACGGCCCCCACCACCAGCATGACCAGGTTGGCGACCAGGGTGGCGGCAATGATGATCCACACGGTTTCAGCGCTGGTCTGGAACAGCCGGGGGCCGGGCTGCAGGCCGTGGATCATCAGCCCGCCCAGCAGCATGGCCGTGACCGTGTCGCCGGGAATGCCCAGGGTGAACAGCGGGATAAGCGCCCCGCCGGTCACGCCGTTGTTGGCCGCTTCAGAAGCAACCACCCCGCCGGGCATGCCGCTGCCGTACTTGTCGCCGTCCGGGTCGTACTGCTTGGCCTGGTCGTAGGCCAGAAAAGAGGCGATGCTGCCGCCCAGGGCCGGGACAATGCCGATGCCGATGCCGATGCAGGCGGAGCGGACCAGGTTCCACTTCTGGCGCATAAGTTCCGCCAGGGGCGGGAACAGGTTGCGCAGGGTCACGGGAATGTGGGTGAAGCGCACGTTCTGCGGGATGGAGTTGATCAGCTCCGGAATGACCAGGAAGCCGATCAGCGCGGGCATGACGTCAATGCCCTTGCTCAGGGCCAGGGTGCCGAAAATCCAGCGGCCCTCGCCGGTGATCTGGTCAAAGCCCACCACGGAGAGGCCAACGCCGATAAAGGCGCCGATAAGCCCCTTGATCACCTTGCCCGGCGAGATGGAGGCGATGATGGTCATGCCCAGCAGAGCGACGGCGGCGTATTCCGCCGGGCCCAGCAGCAGGGCCAGCCGGGCCAGGGCCGGGGCTATGGTGGCGAGCGCCAGCCAGGAGACCATGCCCCCGCTGAAGGAAGCGACCAGCGCCCAGCCGTAGGCCCGGGTGGCTTCGCCCTTTCTGGCCATGGGGTAGCCGTCCAGGGTGGTGACCACGGCCGAGGGCGTGCCGGGAATGTTGAGCAGAATGGCGGGAATGGCGCCGCCGGTCATGGAGCCGCAGTACAGGGCGATCATCATGGCCAGGGCCTGCTCCGTGGGCAGGGGAAAGGTGAGGGGCGTGAGCAGGGCCACGCCCAGAGTGGCGGTAAGCCCCGGCAGCGCGCCGAAGGTAAAGCCCAGCATCACGCCCAGCACGATCCAGAGCATGGTGACGGGGCTGAAAACGACCTGCGCCAGGGCAGGGCCGAGATAGGCGAACATATCCATGGCGTTCTCCGTAATAGCGGGCCCAGCCGGGCCGCTCAGCGCAGGGCCACGTTGAGCAGGCGCTCGAACGCGAGCCAGACGAACAGGGAAAAAGCGATCAGGCCGGCGGAAACCTTGGCCAGCCGGGGCGGCGTCCGTTTTTCCGGCGGCATGACGAATGCGGCCATCACGCAGCTGAACACGCAGGAGGCCGCGGCGAAATGGGTCATATACCACAGCGCCGCGTAGCCGCTTATCAGCACGATGGCCACGGCGCTGACGCAAAGGTACGGCCGCACGGGAACGCCGCCGCAGCACCCGTCGCCGTGGCGCTCTTGCGGGCTGGACGCGCGGTAGCGCAACGCGGAACGCGCAAGCGTGTACAAGGAAAGGAGGAACACGCCGCTGATGCAGGCCAGGGGCAGAACTCCCGGTCCCAGGCCGTCCGCCGGGGCGTTGCCGAACAGTTCCATGGTCGGCTGCCAAAGGAAGAGGCAGAAACCCATCAGAAACAGGGTCACAACGACTGTGGCTGTGAATTGCAGGGTACGCATACACGCCTCGCCAGAGCTTGCGCCCCGCCGGGAACAGGCCCGGCGGGGCGGCACGGGTTACTTCTTCTGGAACACCTGACGCGCGGCAATGCCCAGGGTCTTGGTGGTTTCGGCAGCCACCTTGTCCAGGTCGTTGCCGGAAAGGCCGTCGGAGACAAAGGCGTTCTGCGCGGCAAAGGCCTGGAATTCCGGGCTCTGGAAGGCCTTGCGGAACTGGTCGATCAACACGGCGCGCACGTCGGCGGGAATGCCCGCCGGGGCGGCGATATAGGACATCTGCGGCACGGGGCCGTACGGGAAGACGTCATAGCCCAGCTCTTTGAAGGTGGGCACGTTGGGCAGGGTCTTGATGCGCTCGGCGGTGAACGCGCCGATGGGGATAAGCTCGCCGCTCTTCACCACTTCCATGACTTCGCCGGGCTTGAGCACGCCGGCGTCGATCTGGCCGCCCATCAGCTCGGCCACCACGCGGGAACCGCCGGGGTAGGGCACGTTGCGGTAGGCGACGCCCGCCGCGCGGGAGGTCATGACCGCCAGGATCTCGTTCACGTTGCGGCTGCCCGGGGTGCCGATGGTGGCCTTGCCGGGATTGGCTTTCATATACTCAATGAACTGCTTGAGCGTCTTGCGCGGGCTGTTCTTGCTGACCAGGATCAGCAGCGGGTCTTCGGAAGCGCGCACGATGCTGGTGAACTGCTCCAGCTTGAGCGGCACCTTGCCTTCCGCAATGACGGACAGGGTGGAGCTGGTCTGCCAGCCCACGGTGTAGCCGTCGGGCTTGGCAATGGCCACCTGGCCCATGCCGATGGCGCCGGTGCCGCCGGGCACGTTTTCCACGATGATTTTCATCCCGTTCTTTTCCATGATGGGCTGGATGAAGCGGGCCATGAGGTCGTTGTTGCCGCCGGGGTTCCAGGGCACGATCACCCGGACTTCCTTGGTGGGGAACTTCGCCGCCTGGGCGGGCAGGGCCGTGGCAACGCCGAGAACGAGCAGCGCCGCGAGCAGAAATGAACGCTTCATGGGATTCTCCCTGGTGGTATGAGGCGAATACTCACGCCCCGCATCCGGCGCGGGGCAACATTCCGCCGTTTCAGGAACATGGGATGCCGTGCCGGGCCGCGAACGCGGGCCAGACTTCGGGGTTCACAAAGTGGTGCGGCCGCTCGCCGTTCAGCACGCGGACTATGTCGTCGGCCGCCATGCCGCCCATGCGGATCATGCTTTCTTCCGTCAGGGCCGCCGAATGGGGGGTTAGGATAACGTTTTCTATTTTGCAGTACGGGTGTTCTTTGGGCAGCGGCTCTTCCGGGAACACGTCCAGAGCAGCCCCCGCCAAAGGCCCGGAGCGCAGGGCCGCCACAAGGTCCCGCTCGTTGACCACCTCGCCCCGGCAGGCGTTGATGAGCAGCGCGCCGGGCTTCATGCGGGCCAGCATGGCGGCGTCAACCATCTCGCGCGTGGTTTCGGTGAGCGGCACGTGCAGGGTGACAATGTCCGACTGGCTGAAAATTTGCTCCACAGTGGCCGGGGTAACGGCGTCGGGAAAAGAGCTAAGAAACGGATCGTGCCCCAGAACGCGCATGTTGAACGCCGCGGCGCAGGCCTTGGCCACGCTCAGGCCGATTTTGCCCAGGCCCAGCACGCCCAGGGTGCGGCCGGAGAGCTCCATGCCGGAAAAGCTGTTGCGGAAGGCCCAGTTGCCGGAGCGCACAGCCGCGTCCAGGGTGCCGAAGCGCCGGGCCAGCAGAAGCATGGTTCCGATGACGTGTTCCGCCACGGCCTGGGTGTTGGAACCCGGCGCGTTGGTCACGATGACGTTCTTTTTCGTGGCTTCGGCCACGGGTATGAAATCCAGGCCCACGCCGTGGCGGGCCATGATGCGGATTTTCGGCCCGTGCTCCAGAATATCGGCGGGCAGAAGGTGGCGCACCAGCAGGGCGTCCGCGTCGGCCACAGCCGCGCTCAGGCCGTCCGGGTCCGTGGCGGGGCAGACGAGCACCTCCGCCACGGCTTGCAGCGCGGCTTTGGGGCTTGGATGAATATCGCCGGTCAACACTACGGTGAACTTGGCCATGGCGGCTCCTTATGCGTGCGGAATAAATGCAGAATGTTATTTGATGTTTGAAATTTGTTATAACAAACAACAAAGCTCGTCAACAAAAAAGTGCGGCCGCCGCCCGGTTGGGGCGGCAGAGCATTTCCGAAGACTATTCGGCGGGTTGCGCGGGTTTCGTTTTAGGCGAGGCCAACCCCAGGCCGATGGCCCCGATGGCGACAACCGCGCCCGTCAGGCCGACAAGGCCCGTGGGGCGGCCGCAGAAGAGGATGTCCCAGATAAAGGACAGGGTGGGCTGGATGAGCATGACCAGCCCGGCGCGGGAAGCGGGCATGAGCGGCAGGCCCGTGGAGAGCAGCACCCAGCCGAGCGCTTGGCAGAGTATGCCCAGCGCGGCTATGGTCAGGCCGGTGCGGGCGTCCGGTATGGCGAAGGAGATGGAAAAGGAGGCGCAGAACAGGCCGGTGGCCGCCGCCGAAATGAGGGAAATCAGGCTCATGTTGGCGATGGCGGGCAGGCGGACGCGCTCGGTCTGGGACTGGCGCAGGGTAAGGATATAACCGGTATAGAGCGAAGCGCTGACCATGCCGAACGCGATGCCCGCCGCGACTTGCGGAGGCAGGGAGCGCGGGTCCGCTTCCAGCAGCAGGGTCAGGCCCGCCAGCGCCAGGGGGATGGCCAGCTTGTGCCGCCAGGACAGGGGTTCCTTGAGGAACAGCGCGCCGAACAGCGCGATGAAAAAGACCTGGAAATTGCCGATAATGGTGGCCAGCCCCGGACCCAGGCGCACAATGCAGGCGTGCCAGGCAATCAGGTCCCCGGCAAAAAAGACGCCGGCGGCCAGCATGAACCACAGTACCCCGCGCGGGGGGACCAGGCGCTCGCGCCGCCATACGGCCACCGCGCCCAGGACCAGCCCCCCGAACAACAGGCGGTAAAAGGCCACCATGCTGGGGTCTATGGGCGCGCCCTGCACGAACAGCGCGGCAAAGCTGATGCACACCGAGCCGCCGATAACGCGCAAATGCCCCTTGCCCGAAGGCGTGCGCCAGAAAGAAAGCGTCTCTTCGCTCATGCGCCGGGCCAGAACTCCAGGTTCGGAGCCTTGGCCAGTTCCCCGGTTTCCGCCAGTTTACGGTAGAAAAGGCGCAGCCCTTCCTGTTCCTCTTCGCCCAGGCGGTAGGAAAGGCCCTGGAAATAGGCCACCAGGTCCAGGCGGCTCAACGTATAGTTCTGCTGCGCGATATCCAGAATTTCCGGCATGTGCTCCAGCCCCCAGTCCCGACCCTTTTGCAGTAGGGCCGCCGGGTCTTCCGCCAGGTCTCCGGACACGGCCGCCTTGCGGCTGACCACCCAGACCCCGAAAATAAAGGGCAGGCCGGTCCAGTCCATCCAGGCCTGGCCCATGTCCAGCACATACGGGTAGGCCGGGTGCCCGCGCAGCCGCAAAGCCTCGTCCCCGATAGCCAGCACGGCTTCCGGCGGGGTGGGCGTGGCAATGCGTTCGGAAGCCACCCCCGTGACGTAGTTCACGGCAATTTTGTACTTTTCCTTGAACAGCAGGCGCAACAGCGCAGCGGAGGTGTGCGTTTCCGCGCTGACCAACACCGTCTGCCCCTCCAGCTTTTCCACCGGCCGCCGGGACAGCAGCAGCACGCTCATGACCGGCCCCCGGCTGCCGATAGCCAGGTCCGGCATAAGCCAGTAATTCTCCGGCCGCCGCCCATATTCCACGCACGAAGTAGCGGAGGCCACCAGCGCGCCCTCGGCCATCAAGTTGTTCAGCACGGCGGGCGGCCCGTACGTCAGCTCATACCCGTGCGTAACAGCCCCGGATTCCAGGGCGTGGTAAATAGGCAGGACGTTGAGATATCCCATCCGCCCCATACGCGGTTTCGCTTGCATAAGAATGCCTCCGGCGGCCAAGGGAAGGGGAAAACCCCTTTTTTCAAAAAGGGTTTTTCCCCTTCCCTTGGATCCCATCCCCTTTCCCTAAAAACTTTGACAGGGTAACGGGGCGTTTCTCTTTGATAAGGCGGTTCCGTACAATCACGGGAGTCGCCTTTTTTAATTTGTCAAACCAATACAAGCCAGTATGTGAGCGTCGTGGCGCGGCAATTCCGCGGGATAGCGGAATTGCCCGCCGGGGTCCTCCCCGGCGCCCCGAAGGGGTGAGGGCCAGGACGGCCCGAATCAACAGAACGGCAGATAAGCACTATTTTCTTAGTCACCCTGAATGGGTTCCAAGGGGCGCGCCCCTTGGCGGGTGAGTCCAGAGAGGGCAGAGCCCTCTTTGGCCGCCGGAGGCATTCTCTTCCTTACACCAGCGTGTAATCCATCAACCTCTGCCGGGGCACGAAACCGGCGGCCTCTATGACCCTGTGGATGGCGGCGCGGTCCATGCGGAAGCGCACGTTGGCGGCGGCCACCACGTTTTCCTCAATCATCAGGGAGCCAAAATCGTTGGCGCCGCAGGACAGGGCCAGTTGGGCCACTTCCGGCCCCATGGTCACCCAGGAAGCCTGGATGTTGGGGAAATTGTCCAGCACCAGGCGGGAGAGGGCGAGGAGTCGCAGATACGCGGGCGCGGGCTGGGTGGGTATGTGGGCCAGGGCCGTGTTGGCGGGCTGGAAGGTCCAGGGGATGAAGGCGGTGAACCCGCCGGTTTCATCCTGCAGCTCGCGTAAGCGGAAGAGGTGCTCCAGGCGCTCTTCCTCGGTTTCCTCGTGACCGAACATCATGGTGGCCGTGGTTTTCAGGCCGAGCTGGTGGGCTTCGCGCATGATGTCGATCCAGACGTCGGCGGAACATTTGTTGGGGGACACGGCCTTGCGGGCGCGGTTGCTTAAGACTTCCGCGCCGCCGCCGGGGATGGAATGCAGACCGGCGGCTTTCAGCCGGGTGATGACTTCCTGGGTGCAGCAGCCGCTGATCCGCGCGAAAAAGGCGATTTCCGGCGGGGAAAAGGCGTGGATGTGGATGGACGGGTAGGTCTTTCTGATCCAGCGCAGCAGGTCTTCGTACCATTCCAGGGGCAGGCCGGGGTGGTGGCCGCCCTGGAGCAGAATCTGGGTGCCGCCCAGGTCCAGGGTTTCCCGGATTTTGCGGCCCAGTTCGTCCCGGCCGAGCACGTAGGCTTCCGGGTGCTCCGGGGCGCGGTAAAAGGCGCAGAAACGGCAGCCGCAGACGCAGACGTTGGAATAGTTGATGTTGCGGTCCGCCACGTAGGTGACGACTGGTTCCGGGTGCAGACGCTCGCGCACGGTGCGGGCGGCCAGGGCCAGGTCGAAAAGCTCCGCCCTGGCGTAGAGGGCGTGGGCTTCGTTGCGGCTCAGGCGGCCGCCCGAGGCGGCTTTTTCCAGCAGCGTGGCCAGGCTGCCCCCGGAAAGCGGGGGGCTGTGCGGCACGGCGGGCGCGGGGGAGGCTTCTTCCGGCAGGGGGGTGAAGAGCGCGTCGCGGTTCACCGGTTCAAAGCCGGAGGCGCGGATCATGTGCTCCAGCGCGTTGCGGGAAAGGGTGGAAGAGGAAGCGGCCCCGGCCATGCGGCCGATGTGCTCCTCTTCAATGGTGCCGTCCAGGTCGTCCGCGCCGAACAAGAGGGCGTTCTGGGCGGTTTTGGTACCCAGCATGACCCAGTAAGCCTTGATGTGCGGGAAATTGTCCAGCATCAGACGGCTGACGGCAAGGGTGCGCAGCCGGTCCAGGGCCTGTTCCGGCCCGGCCGGGGCAAAGCCGGAAGCGGCTTCCAGTTCCGTGGCCAACAGGTTGCTTTTGCCCTGGTATGCCAGAGGGATGAAGCAGACGTAGCCGCCGCTCTTGTCCTGCTGCTCCCGCAGGCGGCAGAGGTGGTCCACCCGCTGGGCGTGGGTTTCAATGTGCCCGAAAAGCATGGTACAGTTGGAAGCCAGCCCGGCGGCATGGGCTTCGCCCGCCAGGCGCAGGTATTCGTCGCCGCTGAGCTTTTTGGGGCAGAGTTGGCCGCGCACGGCCGGGTCGAAAATTTCCCCGCCCCCGCCGGTGATCATGGCCACTCCGGCGTCTTTCAAGCGCCTGAACGCTTCCGCCGTCGTGATGCCCGCCATGCGCGCCAGGTGCGCCACTTCGGTGACGGTGAAGGCTTTGAGCACGGCCCGGGGCCGCAACGCTTTGATGGCGCGGAAGGTCTCCTCGAACCACTCCAGCGGCAGGGTGGGGTTGCAGCCGCCCACCACGTGGATTTCCGCAAAGGGCTGGCCGCCGTCGTCCGCCACGCGGGCCAGGATTTCCTCGCGGCTCAGGGTGAACGCGCCGTCCGCGCCTTCATGCCGGGCAAAGGAGCAGAAGCGGCAGTCCGTCTCGCAGACGTTGCTGTAGTTGATCTGGCGGTTGCGCACGTAATACGCGCGCAGGCCGTGCCGGGCTTTGCGGGCGTGGAAGGCGAGGCTCCCCACGGCCAGAATGTCCGGACAGGCGAACAGGGTCTCGCCGTCTTCACGGCTGAGGCGGCGGCCGGCAATTACTTTGTCGTAAACGGAAGCAAGGCCCAGACGGGCGTAATATTTGGCGTCGAACATAGTCCAGAGCTTTAGCCCTCTGACGGAAAGGCGTCAAGAAACCCCTTCCGGCCCGGAGACCGGCGCAGACGGAAGCCGGAGGATTCCCCACGGCGGGGGAATCCTCCGTGTTTTCGCGCGCTACCAATATCCCAGGAATCTCCACCATATGGCACCCACCGCCAGCCAGACGGTGAGGCTGATGATGGAGAAGATGAAGCCCATGCGCCACCATGCGCTCATGGGCACGAAACCCGGCCCGTAGAAGACGGGGCTGGAGGTGCCGCTGTAGTGGGTGAGCGGCAGGCAGAGGTTGGCGGTAAAGCCCAGCGTCAGGGCTGCCAGCATGGGCGGTGCCCCGGCACTGACGGCCACGGCGGCGAAAGCCGCGTACATGGCCGAGATATGGGCGGTCATGCTGGCAAAGCCGTAATGCAGGTACATGTAGATGACCACCAGCAGAATAAGCACGGTGATCCCGTCAATGCCGGACAGAGACGCGCTGGTCAGCTTGGCGAACCAGGAAATGAAGCCCTTTTTGGAAAGCTCCCCGGCCAGGGCCATCAGGCTGCCCATCCAGATCAGGGTGTCCCAGGCTCCGTTTTCGTTCAGCACATCCTTCCAGGTCAGCACCTGGCTGAGCAGCAGCACGGAAACGGCCACCAAGGCCACGGTGGTGGCCGGAACCTTGTTGTAGGACGAAGTGCACCACAACGTCAGGGCCACAAGGAAAACCAGGGACAGGACGCGCTCGTGCCGACTCATGGGACCCATTTCTTCCAGCTTGCGGATGGCCAGGGCCTTGGCCTCGGGGGAGTCCTTCAGTTCCGGCGGATAGATCTTGTAGACCAGCCAGGGGTAGACGAGCAGGCAGATAATGCCGGGCACACTGGCCGCAAGGGTCCACGTTCCCCAGCTTATGTCCACGCCGAGGGTTTTTTTCGCCAGGTCCACAATAAGCACGTTGCCGGCCATGGCGGTAATGAACATGGCGCAGAGGATGGCTTCGCACTGATAGACGCACTGGATGAGGTAGGCTCCGGCCCTGCGGGAAGTGGGGCCGGGTTCGGACCCCAGCGCCGTGCTGATGCCCCGGATGATGGGGTACATGATGGCCCCGCCCCGCGCGCCGCTGGAGGGGGAAAGCGGCGCCAGGATAAGGTCGCTGAACACCAGGGAGTACGCCACTTTCAGGGTGCTGTCTCCCATCATGCGCAGGAAACAGTATGCTATCCTTTGCCCCAGCCCGGTTTTGAGAAAAGCCCTGGAAAAGAGAAAAGCGCAGACTATCAGCCACATGGTGTCGTTGCCGAAACCGGCCACCACTTCCCTGATCGTGAGTGTCTTGGTCAGCGAGACGATGCTGATGCCGATAAAGGCCACCGCGCCGATGGGCACGGGACTGAGGATGAAGCCGACGATGATGGCCGCGGTCAGGGCAAAAAGCTGCCAGGCCTGGGCGGTGACGGCTTCCGGCTTGGGCAGCAGCCAGAGGACGACGCCGACGCCGACGGTGATAATGCCGTTGATAAGATTCTTGGTCAGCGGAATGGAGAGAAACGTTCCGTATTCAGGGGCCTGGACGCTTTCGTTGGTAGCGGACATACGTTCTCCTGTTACTGTTGGCGGATACGGAGCATGAACAAAGGCCGCTGATAAGGCAGAGAGCCGCGGCGCGGTATTCTTAGTGGGCGTGCACCTCAATTTGCAGGGAAAAACGGTTCAGAACGGCAAGCGCCGCGTCCGCGTCGGCTTCCCGCCCTTGCGGGCCGGTATAGGGCTTGCCCAGGGCTTCGTACTTGGTCAGGCCGAAGCTGTGGCAGGGCATGAGTTCGACGTCGCGCAAGCCTGTTTCCCGCAGAAAGGCGCCCAGGCTGGTCAGTTGCGCCGAGTCGTCGTTAAAGCCGGGGATAAGCGGGACACGGACTATGACCGGAAAATTTCGTTTCGCCAGTTCGCGCGCGTTGCGGAGTATAGGCCCGTTAGTGCAGCCCGTAGCCTTTCTGTGGGCCGCGTCGTCCATATGTTTGATGTCGAGCAGAATAAGATCCAGAACGGGCAGCAAGGCTTCCAGCGTCTCCCAGGGGGCAAAGCCGCTGCTGTCAAGGCAGGTGTGAAACCCCAGTTCCTCGTGCAGTTCCGTAAGCAGCGCGCGCAAAAATACAGGCTGGGCCAGAGCTTCGCCGCCGCCGCAGGTCACCCCGCCGCCGCTCTGCATGTACATGCGCCAGTCTTCGCGGACCACAGCGCAGACTTCTTCCACGCTCATGCTCCGGCCGGACACGGAACGCGCGTGGCGCGGGCAGGCCGCCGCACAGGCGCCGCACAGGGTGCAGCCGTTCGAGCGCGCCAGGTCTGTTCCGCGCGGGGTAAGCGCCCGGTTCGGGCAGGCGGAAACACAGGCGCCGCAGCCCGTGCAGAGATGGCGGAAATACAGCATTTCCGGCTGGCTGCGCTGTGATTCCGGGTTGCTGCACCAGGCGCAGGACAGCGGACAACCTTTGAGGAAAACCGTGGACCGGACGCCCGGGCCGTCATGCACGCTGAAGCGCTGTATATCAAAGACTGTTCCTGAAACTGGATTCATGCGGCGCCTTTTTATCAGATGCATTCTGAAGATACGACTATACCCGTAGTATGATCAAAGCTGATTTCTATATTGCGCATGGACTCTCGCAATACCTTATCAATAACCACCGTGATGCCGTCTATGGTGTAAACCGCGTCGTCTTCGTCATTATACGACTCATCCAGAGTCGCCCCCAAAAGGAGTTTGCCCGCTCAGCCGCCGCCTATGGCCAACTGGGCGATGCGGACGACGCCGTCGCTGTAATCTTGCAGAAATCCGGCCAGTTTTTCCCGGGCTTCCGGAGTAATGCGCATGGTTCCTCCCTGTATAAGGTTTTTGCGGGCCGCGCCGCCAAACGGCGCGGCCCGCGTGGGCAATGCTTCCGCTAAAGAGTGAGTTCCGTGCGGGCGATCAGTTCGTCCTGCACGCCCTTGTGCAGGCGCGTGTAGTAGGCGCTGAACCCGGCCACGCGCACGGTAAGGCCCTTGTGGTCTTCCGGCGTTTCCTGGGCCTGGCGCAGGGTGTCGGAACTGACGATGTTGAACTGAATGTGCGAGCCGCCCATGTCCATGTACGACTTGATGAGCGAGAGCAGCTTGCGCGCCCCGGCAACGCCCTTGATGGCGGACGGGTGGAACTTCATGTTGAAGTGGTTGGAGCCATAGCGCACCGTATCCAGAGCCTTGGCCGCGGAGCCGATGAGGGCCAGCGGGCCCTTGACGTCCGTGCCGGGCATGGCGGAAACGCTGGCGTCGGTCAGCGGCGTGCCCTTGGGGCGGCCGTTGGGCAGGGCGCCCGTCAGCATGCCGAAGTAGTTGTGGATGGACAGCGAATACGCTTCGATATTGGCGATGTGCTTGCCGTAGAAGTTGTCGTTGCAGTTGTGGAAGTGGACCATGGCGTCGTCGTAGACGCGGCGGACCAGCGCGTCCATGGCCGCTTCGCCGTTGCCGTGTTTGGGGGCTTCAAGGCACAGGCGTTTGACGTCCTCGTAGCCGACGAAATTGGCTTTCAGCGCTTCCAGCAGCCGGGCCATGGTCAGCTGCTTGCTGTCGTAAACCAGGCGCTTGACGGCGGCCAGGGAGTTGGCCGCGTCCACCCCGGCGGTGCTGATGACATAGTACAGGTAATAGTCCGGCCCGGCGTCGTATTCGTGCTTGCCCCGCTCCAGGCAGCCGCCGTACATGGCGGAGCGGAAGGGGCCGGGCACGGTGTCGCCCAAGGCCTTGTTGGAAATGGAGCCGTACGGCCGGATCGTCACGAACATGTGTTTGACTTGTTCGCTGTAGGCTTTGAACAGCTTTTCAAAGGTGTTGAACTTATTGGGGTCGCCCGTGGAGGCACCCACCTTTTTCTTGGTGAGGGTGTCAACCCCGTCGTTCAGGGCCAGTTCCATGCACTTGGCCAGGTTGAAGGTGGCGTTTTCGCGGATAAAGGCGGTTTTGCCGGCAATGCCCGTGCCCACGCAGCTCATGTTGATGCAGTTGCGCGCATCTTCAATGGTGATGCCGCACTTGGCGTGCCGGGTCAGCAGGCGTTCGATGATGACCCGGGTGTTCATCCACTGCGGCTGGCCAAGCCCGGTGCGTTCCAGGTCAATGGCTTTCATCAAGAAGTCTTCCGCCAGGCCGTCGTGGTACAGCACCGTGATGGTGGGCTGAATATTGCGCAGGTCGGTCTGCGTTTCCAACAACAGGTAGTCCAGTTCCGTGGTGGCATCAAGCCCGGCGGCGTTGAAACCGCCCACGTTGATGGTGTGGCCGGTGTGTCCCGAAACGAGCTGGGCGTAAGAAATTCCCTGATAATAGCCGATTTCCAGAATTTTCACGAACAGGCACTTGAGCCAGGCCACGGCGTCCGCCGCCGTTTCGCCGTTTTTCTTGTCCGCCTGGAAGTAGGGGTCAAGATACTGGCCGAGCCGCCCGGGGGAAGAGCCGCAGCCGCTCTGTTCGATCTGCACGCCAAGGTGCAGGAACCACCAGGCTTGCACGGCTTCGTGGAAAGTGCGGGGCGGGTGCTCCGGCACGTGGCGGCAGATGGCCGCTATTTCCAGCAGCTCCGCCTTGCGCGCGGGGTCTTTCGTTGCGGCGGCCATTTCTTCCGCCAGGTCCGCGTAGCGGTGGGCCAGGTGCACCAGGGCCCGCAGGGAAATGAGCACGGCCCGGTAGAAGTCTATGCGCGGGCTGTTTTCCGTGGTTACCGGCAAGGCGCGCATGCGCTCTTCCGTTTCCTTGATGATGGTGGCCAGCCCTTTGCGGAGAAAGGTTTCGTAATCCACGTTGCCCGCGCCCACCGTGTAGGTGGTGCCTTCGGTGAACAGCCCGGCCTGGATGTCGGTTTTGGGGTCATAGCCATGCAGTTCCTTGGACAAGGTCCGGGCCTTGTAGGTGGCGCTGCGGGTTTTGAAGAAGCGGGCCGCCTCCAGCATCAGGTTTTTTTCTTCTTCACTGACGTTGACCTTGCCGAGGTGGCTCATCATGGCCTGGTTGATTTCCTTGAGAATCCATTCCGCGTCCCATTCCGGGTACACATACACCCCGGCCGGGTGGGCGGTGACCGTGCCCACGATAGGGTTGTCATCAATATACAGTTTTTTGGTGTGGAGCAGCTTTTCAAACAACCTGGCGCGCAGAACGATCACGGGTTCGCAATCGTATTCCCTGTAGGCCTCCATAAGGCAGGCCAGACGTTCCACGTCGATTTTTTGCGGCGCGTTGAGCAGAAACTCCTTGGCTGAGGCGACGGCCTCAAGGCAACGTTGACGTTGCACGGCTTTCGGCAGCCCGCCATTTTTGGACGAAGCGCCCGATTTAGAACCCTTGGGGGAGCCTTTGCGGGGGAATTCAAGCGTGGTGTGCATGGGGTCCTCTCCTCTAAGGTGTGGGGAAAGTTGGGTTGCGAGAGAATTGCAATGGTTGTGCCAGATATCACGATATAAATAATAGTATAATATTATTAAATAAAATTAATAACTTTCTACTAGTAATCGTTCCATTTTTCACATAAATAAAATAGAGTATCATATTTTTGAGAAGACAGGTTCGCCGCTAAGGATCTCTTTATGACGGACAGCTCCCCTTACCGTTTTGCCGTGCTTACCTATACGCCGCAGTTGCGCCAAATGATGGCCGCACACCTGGACGATCCTGAATTCACTATGGATTTTTTCGATATTTCATACGCGCAACCGGCCCTGGGCGCACAGCGGCTGTTCGAGAAGGGCTATGAGGTCATTCTGGTGTACAGCACCTTCGGTATGTCCATACTGCGTCAGATAGGGCATTCCATCGTGCTGGTCCAGAAGACGGACATGGACCTGATCAAGGTGCTGCTCAAGGCCCGCGAGGTTTCTGACCGGGTGGGCCTCAGCGTGCATGAAGACGAGGATATAGACGTGGGGGTGCTGGAAACGCTGCTCGGCATGCGTATCCGCGTCATTCCGCATTCAACGGTGGAAAACCTGCGCGAAGGCATCCGTTCCGCCATCGCGCAGGGCATCAGGGTGCTGGTGGGCGGCGGGGTAAGCACCGCCATGGCGCTGGAATGCAATGTGCCCTGTTTCACCATCGCTCCCAACAGCCACAGCATCAAGCTGGCCCTGGCTCAGGCGAAAAGCGTCGCCAAGGCCAAACGGGAAGAGCGGGCCAGCGCGGAACAACTGGTGGCCATCTTGAAGCTGTTTCACCTGGGCGTCCTCTGCGTGGACCAGTCTGGAGAGATTTTTTTTAGCAACGCCAAGGCATTGGAATTTTTGCGGATATCTAAAAAGTCCCATGAAGGGCAGGGCATCGCGCCCTATCTTGACCCCTTGTGCATCAGCGAAGTGCTGCGGGACGGCGCGCCCCGCATAGAAGCCGTGACCAGCATCCACGGGGAGGACTTTGTGGTCACGACGTTGCCTGTTACCATCCACGCCCGCCAGCAGGGGGTGGTGGCCTTTTTCAGCGATGTGGCTTCTCTGCACACCATTACGGGCCGTATCCGGGGCTTGCAGCGAAAGTCCGGCTTTACGGCTCATTTCTGCATTGACGACTTTCAGGGAGAAAGCCCTGCTATTCTGCGCCTGAAAAAGACGATCCGGCTGTACGCGGGCCACGGCGCAGCATTGTGCATTCATGGCGAGACAGGCACGGGCAAGGAGCTGTTGGCCCAGGCCCTGCACAATGCGGGGGCCCGTCAGCGTTATCCCTTTGTGGCCGTGAACTGCGCGGCCTTGCCGGAATCGCTGCTGGAAAGCGAGCTTTTCGGCTATGAGGAGGGCGCTTTCACCGGCGCCCGGCGGGGCGGCAAGCCGGGGGTTTTTGAAATGGCGCACCGGGGCACGCTGTTTTTGGACGAAGTGGGGGATATGGGGCACAGTGCCCAACTGCGTCTGCTGCGGACCCTGGAGACGAGGGAACTGATCCGGGTGGGCGGGAATTCGGTCATCCCCGTGGATATCCGGGTTATCAGCGCTTCGCATAAGCCGCTTGCGGAACTGGTTGCCGCGGGTTCCTTCCGGCGCGACCTGTATTACCGGCTGGCTGTGCTGCGCTTGCACATTCCGCCGCTGCGGCAACGGCCGGAAGACATTCCGCTGCTTCTGGCGGATTTGCTGCGGCGTTACGGCAAAACCGCGCGTTTTTTCACGCCCGCCATGCACGCGGCCATGACGGCCCGCGACTGGCCCGGTAACGTGCGGGAATTGCGCGCGTTTGTGGAAAGCTATCTGATTCTGCTGGAAGACAAAGCCGGCGACGAGGAGCTGTTTTTCGAACTGCTCCAGGAATGGGAGAGTGAGATGGAAACGCCTCCCAGCAGGCCGCATGTGAAAGCGGTATCCGCCGGAAGCGGCGCGGACCTGAAAACGCAACTGGACCAAGCCAGGCAGGAAATAGCATTTGAAACCGTGCGCCGCTGCGCCTGGAACAAGCGCCTGGCGGCCGCCCGGCTGGGCATCAGCTACAACACCCTGTGGCGTATTCTCTCCGCCGCCCCGGAGGGCGAGGCCTGACGCCGCGCGTGTAACGAACATGTTTTACCGCCGCAAACGCCATTACGGTGTAAGGGGCGGCGCCAAACAGAATACCGTCCCTTACACAAATACAGATAAAGTTTTTTGAAAGGAGGGAAGAGGTCCGGAGGAGGGAGGGAACCTTTTTTACAAAAAAGTTCCCTCCCTCCTCCGGGCGTCATGTCAGTTTATCCCTTAATCAGCGGCACCATATTGCCGCGCATGGTTTCCTGGGCCGTGCGCAGCCAGAGGTATAGGCGGGGCACGATGTGGTCCAGGTTGTAGTGCTCGTCCAGGCTATGGGCCTTGCTGCCGCCCATGCTGAAGCCGTCGATGGCCACGGGCGCGGTCTGGAAAGAGTAGCTGGTGTCGTTGCCGCCGCCGGAAGCCACGGCGCGTAGCGGCAGGCCCAACTCGTTCTTGTAGAGGGCGATGAGCTTTTCCGCCAGGGCGTCGGTGGCCGCGTTTTTCTCAAAAGGCGGACGGCCGCGCCGGATTTCGAAGCTGATTTCGGATTCCGGGAACAGCTTGTCCGCGATGTGCTTGCGGATGTCGTTCTCGATGCGGTCCCATTCGTCCTTGGTGGAGATGCGCACGTTGAGGTGGCCGTGGGCGATGCCGGGGATGATGTTGCTCTTGGTGCCGAAGCTGCCCATGGTCCAGTTGGCGTCGGTGCCCTTGGCCTTGTCGCCCAGGTTGCGCATTTTCATGATCTGGTGGCAGAGCTCGTAGCCCGCGTTGCGGCCTTTTTCCGGGGCGGAACCGGAATGGGATTCCACGCCCTTGATACGGATGTCGTAATAGGCCGTGCCGCGGGAATAGGTGTGGACTTCGTCACCGTCCGGGCAGCTGCCGTCGGCGGAATAGACCACGTCGTGCTGGGCGGAGAGCTCCATGATCAGGTCGCGGGAGCCGAAGGAGCCTTTTTCCTCGTCCGCGTTACACATGATGGTGATGGTGTTGAAATCCGTACACTTCATTTTGTTGAGCAGGATATCCAGAAAGATGGGGAAGGTGGCGATGGCGTTCTGACGGTCGTTGACGCCGGGGCCGTAAGCCTTGTTGTCCTTGATGGTGAAGGGGCGCTTGGCCGCTTCGCCTTTGGCCCACACTGTGTCATAGTGGGCCATGTACATGATTTTGGCCTTACCCGTGCCTTTCCAGGTGGCCACCAGGTTGTGGGTGCCCTGGCGGGGGGCGGCGGCTTCCAGCATTTCGACCTTGCCCCCGGCTTTTTCCAGCATTTCTTTGATGACGGCGGCCTTGGCGTTCAGCTCGGGGTAGTCGTCGCTGCCGGAATCCATGTTGGTCAGCATTTCGAGGTTCTTGATCAGGGCGGGTTTGCCCTCTTCACACCAGGCGAGAATTTGCTTGTCGGCTTTTTCGGTTTGCATGGCACACTCCTCTGGATGGTGGTGAAAAAAACAACTGCCCAAGGATATAGCGGGTTTTCCCGCGCAATAAAAGAGGAATGTCGACAAACAAAAAAGGCTGCCGGAGCAGCCTTTTTTCAAGTGGTTGTCAAATAAACTATCAGGACTTTTTCTTGACCAGCTCGTCCGCCAGCTGTTGCGGCACCCGCTCGTAGTGGTGGAACTGCATGGTGAAGTTGGCGCGGCCCTGGGTTTTGGAACGCAGGTCCGTGGCGTAGCCGAACATTTCAGACAGCGGCACCTGGGCGCGCACGGCCTGGGAACCCACGCGGGCTTCCATGCTCTGCACGCGGCCGCGGCGGCTGTTCAGGTCGCCCATGACTTCGCCCACGTAGTCGTCCGGGGTGACCACTTCCACATCCATAATGGGTTCCAGCAGGATGGGGGAGGCTTTCTGCATGCCGTCCTTGATGGCCATGGAACCGGCCACGAAGAAGGCCTGCTCGGAAGAGTCCACGTCGTGGTAGGAACCGAAGACCAGGTTGACCTTGACGTCCACCACCGGGAAACCGGCCACCACGCCGCTTTTGAGGGCGGCCTGAATGCCTTTGTCGATAGCCGGGATGTATTCCTTGGGAATGACGCCGCCGGTGATGGAGTTGACGAACTCGTAGCCCTTTTCCGGGTTCGGCTCGACCTCGATCACGCAGTGGCCGTACTGGCCGCGGCCGCCCGACTGCTTGGCGTGCTTCATGTCGGACTTGGCGGACTTGGTGATGGTTTCGCGGTACGCCACCTGGGGCTTGCCCACGTTGGCGTTGACGTTGAATTCCCTGGTCAGGCGGTCGACGATGATTTCCAGGTGCAGCTCGCCCATGCCCGCGATAAGGGTCTGGCCGGTTTCCTCGTCGCCTTTGACGCGGAAAGAGGGGTCTTCCTTGGCCAGCTTGGCCAGAGCGGCGGAAAGCGCGTCGCGGTCGGCCTTGGTTTTGGGCTCGATGGCCACTTCAATGACCGGCTCGGGCACGTCCAGGGATTCCAGGCACACCGGGCGGTCCATACTGCACAGGGTGTCGCCGGTGGAGGCGTTCTTCAGGCCCACCACGGCCACGATATCGCCCGCGCCCGCCCACTTCACGTCTTCGCGCTTGTTGGCGTGCATGCGCAAAAGGCGGCCCACGCGTTCCTTTTTGCCGGTGTTGGCGTTCAGCACCGTGGCGCCGGACTCAATGGTGCCGGAGTAGATGCGGAAAAAGGAAAGGTGGCCGATGTAGGGGTCGGAGAAAAGCTTGAAAATAAGCCCGGCCAGAGGTTCCTTGTCGTCGCTGTGGCAGACGATGGTTTTCTCTTCGTTGTCCGGGTCGGTGCCGGTCATCTGCTCGATGTCCAGCGGGGAGGGCAGGAACTGCACCACCGCGTCCAGCAGGGGCTGCACGCCCATGTTGCGGAAGGCGGAACCACAGACCACCGGGGTGATGTTGCGGGCAATGGTGGCCTTACGCACGCAGGAAATGATCTCTTCCTTGGTCAGCTCTTCGCCGCCCAGGTATTTTTCCAGCAGCGCCTCGTCCTCTTCGGCCACGGCGTCCAGCAGTTCGATGCGCGCGGCGTCGAAGCGGGCTTTCAGGTTTTCCGGCACGTCGGTGATGGTCAGTTCCGCGCCCTTGCTCTCTTTGTCGAAAACAATGGCCTGGCCTTCGATCAGGTCCACGATGCCTTCAAATTTGTCTTCGCTGCCGATGGGAATCTGCAGCAGAATGGGCTTGGCCTTCAGACGGTCACGGATCATGCCCACGCAGCGGTCAAAGTCCGCGCCGGTGCGGTCCATCTTGTTCACGAAGCAGATGCGGGGCACGCCGTAGCGGTCCGCCTGGCGCCACACGGTTTCGGACTGGGGCTCCACCCCGGCCACCGCGTCGAACACGGCCACCGCGCCGTCCAGAACCCGCAGGGACCGTTCCACTTCCATGGTAAAGTCGACGTGGCCGGGGGTGTCGATGATGTTCAGCTGGTGGTTTTTCCAGAAACAGGTGGTGGCGGCGGACGTGATGGTGATGCCGCGTTCCTGCTCCTGCTCCATCCAGTCCATGGTGGCTTCGCCGTCGTGGGTTTCGCCCAGCTTGTGCGAAACGCCGGTGTAAAAGAGAATCCGCTCGGTGGTGGTGGTCTTGCCGGCATCGATGTGGGCCATGATGCCGAAGTTACGCTGCATGTTTAACGGGGTCTGCCTGGCCACGATATACTCCAAAGTCTAAGCAAATTTTTGATGGGAAAGACGCCGACGGAGGCGCAAAAAGGCGAAACGCCTTCGCCCGCGCCTCCGTAGCAAAGAGCGCACAGCGCGGCGGGCCCGTGTAACACGGACCCGCGCGGGCGCTTACCAGCGATAGTGGGCAAAAGCCTTGTTGGCCTCGGCCATGCGGTGGGTGTCTTCGCGCTTTTTCACCGCGCCGCCGCGGTTGTTGTAGGCGTCCAGAAATTCGGCCGCGAGCTTGCCGGTCATGCCTTTTTCCCCGCGCGCCCGGGCATAGTTGATGAGCCAGCGCACGGAAAGGGAAATCTGGCGGTCCGGACGCACGTCCATGGGCACCTGGTAGGTGGCGCCGCCCACGCGGCGGGCCTTCACTTCCAGGTGGGGCTTGACGTTGTCCAGGGCCTTCTCAAAGGCACGGATGGGATCTTCCCCGGCCTTTTCGCCCAGTTGCTCGAGAGCGGCGTAAAAAATTTTCTCGGCCACGCCTTTCTTGCCGTCGTACATGAGACGGTTGATGAAGCGGGCGGCCAGACGGCTGTTGTACACGGGATCCGGCAGGATCTCCCTTCTGGGGATGGGTCCTTTACGAGGCATGATGAAGCTCCCTTACTTATTTCGGCCGTTTGGCGCCGTACTTGGAGCGGCCCTGACGGCGATCCTGAACGCCGGAGGTGTCCAGGGTGCCCCGGATAATGTGGTAGCGCACGCCGGGCAAGTCTTTAACCCGGCCGCCCCGGATCATGACCACGGAGTGCTCTTGCAGGTTATGCCCTTCACCGGGAATGTACGCGGTGACTTCCATGCCGTTGGTCAGGCGCACGCGGGCGACCTTGCGCAGGGCGGAGTTGGGCTTTTTCGGGGTGGTGGTGTACACGCGGGTACACACGCCACGCCGCTGCGGGCAGGCCTGAAGCGCGGGGGTTTTACGGCGTTTCAGCACCGCTTTGCGCTCTTTCCTGATCAACTGGTTAATGGTGGGCATGCTGCTCCTCCGAAAAAAACATGTTGTGTATCTTGAAGCAGCGATTCATATGCCAGGGAGCGAAACATGTCAAGGAAAGCGCGAAAAAACATGTCCGGGCGGCGCGGCTTTTTTACGAGCGCCCGGCTCCTCCGTTGACAAGAAATTTTTCCGGAGGCACAACGCGCTGATCACGGCAACTCTTCCGGGACCCGGCGGGGGGAGGCCCCAGGCGGCCGAAGGGCGTCGGCCTTGTTTTTAGGGGCGGCCTCGGCAACCAGTAGCGTATCATTATAATAGAGGCAGGATCATATGGACGTGCGCATCATTCCCAGCATCAAGGAAGCCCACACCGCGAGGGGGGCCGTGGTTGTTCTGGATATTTTCCGGGCCAGCAACACCATTACCGCGCTGCTCATGGCCGGGGCGGAACGCCTGTTTCTACTGGCCAGCCTGGAGGAAGCCTTTGCCCTGCGCGAAAAGAACCCGGACTGGCTGCTGTTCGGCGAGCGCAAGGGCCTGATGCTGCCGGGCATGGACGGGGACAATTCCCCCAGCAAAGCCAGCGGCATGGACCTGCGCGGCCGCACGGCCATTCTGACCACTTCGGCTGGCACGCAGCCGCTGCCTTTCCTGCGCGAAGCGGACGGCCCCGTGTTTTACGGCTGCTTTCCCGGCGCCGCCGCGCTGCTGAGCATTTTGCGCTCCCTGAAGCCCGAGACCGTCAACCTGCTGCCCTTGGGCCGGGAAACCATTCTTCCCGTCGTGGAAGACACGGCCGGTGCAGAATACCTCTACAAATCCCTGCGCGGGGAACCCGTGGATTTCGCGGACCTGCGCGCCGCCATGCTCGCCAGCGAGAGCGCGGACTCGCTGCGCAAGCGCGGCCTGCACGACGACCTGGAGTTCTGCACGTCGCTCGATACCTGCACCCTGGTTCCCGTGGTCGACCTTTCCGGCCCGTACCCGGAAGCCAGGGCCTGGGACGGAAAGGTCCGCTGACCGCGTGGGTATTTTGAAGGCATTTTTACGCGCGGAAAAATGTGGTCTTTTTTTAAGGAATCAGAGAAAGCGCTTGACCGCTTTTTCGAGCCGGTGTATGAACCCCTTTCGCGCTTGGGAATCTCCCTTACGCGAGAGTGTTACCACCCTGTAACGGCAGGGTAGAGCGGGTTGAGCCCGCTCTGATTGCGCCTGGTTGTACTACGCCAACCGGGGTTGACATTTGCAGGCGTTACCGAATGCCTTGAAAAAGGTCCCGCCGTTCCAGCCCGCGCCAAGGGCTGTAAGGCAGAGTGCATGATGGACGTGAAGGCTGTTCCCCAGTCTCCGTCCGTATGGTAACCCTGCGACCACCTGACCAGCCACTATGCTATATAATGGTTGGGGCCAGGCTGGCGACAGAGTTGGGCAGTCATCGCGTGTGCGGATGCGGAAGCTTGGAGCGCCGGCAAGGCCGAACTCTTTGTCTCCCCCAAAACACACCACAGAATGATTGCCGCCGCATGAGGCGGTTTTTTTCGTCGTCAACCCGGCCAAGGCCGGGCGAACGAGGCGCCGGACGCCGGGCAACGGGCGGGCCGGAATGTTTTCCTGAGAATGGAGTACAACAATGACGACAGTTAGCAGTGATCGTATCAGGATCAAGCTTAAGGCCTACGATTACCGCATCCTGGACAAGGCCGTGGCGGAAATTGTGGATACGGCGCGCAACACCGGCGCGGGGGTGGCTGGTCCCATTCCCCTGCCCACCAACATCCACAAGTACACGGTCAACCGCAGCGTGCACGTTGACAAGAAGTCCCGTGAGCAGTTCGAGATGCGCATCCACAAGCGTCTTATGGATATTCTCGAGCCCACCCAGCAAACCGTGGACGCGCTTGGCAAGCTCTCCCTGCCTGCCGGCGTCGACGTGGAAATTAAACTGTAGGGAGAGACGTCATGGCTGAGAAAATGGGAATTTTGGGTCGTAAGCTCGGCATGACCCGCATCTTCGGCGCTGACGGCTCGTCCATTGCGGTGACCGTTATCCAGGCCGGCCCTTGCCCCGTGCTGCAGGTGAAAAACGCGGAAAAAGACGGCTACAACGCCATCCAGATCGCGTTCGGCGCGGCCAAGGAAAAACACCTGACCAAAGCTGAGAAGGGGCACTGCGAAAAGGCCGGCAAAGGCCTGTTCCGCACCCTACGCGAAATCCGTCTTGCCGGCCCCGCCGAGCAAAACGTGGGCGACGACCTTACGGTTGAGCTGTTCAGCGCCGGCGACGTGGTCAAGGTGACGGGCAAGAGCATAGGCAAGGGCACCGCGGGCGTCATGAAGCGCTGGAACTTCAGCGGCGGCAAGGGCTCTCACGGTGACGAAAAGACCCCTCGCGGGGCGGGTTCCATCGGTAACAACACCGAGCCCGGCAAGATTTGGAAGAACAAAAAAATGGCCGGGCGTATGGGCGCGGAGCGCGTGACCGTGCAGAGCGTCAAAATTGTGGAAATCCGGCCCGAAGATAACGTGATCCTGGTCAAGGGCGCCGTTCCCGGCCCCAAGAATGGCCTGGTCATGGTGCGCAAGCTGTAACGCGAGAGGAAAGGCACATGGCTGTGGTAAAAATATACGATCAGAACAAGGCTGAGGCGGGGGAAATCACGCTCGCCCCGGAAGTGTTCGAAGTCGCGGTCCGGCCCGAGATCCTCAACCTGGTGGTTCGGGCTCAGCGCGCGGCTAAGCGCGCCGGCACCCATGCCACCCTCACCCGGAAGCTGATGCAAGGCGGGGGCGCCAAGCCCTGGCGGCAGAAAGGCACCGGACGGGCTCGCGCGGGTTCCAACATTTCCCCTGTCTGGCGCGGCGGCGCGGTGACCTTTGGTCCGCAGCCCCGTGACTATTCGTTCAAGGTGAACAAGAAGGTGCGCTCCCTGGCCCTGAAAATGGCCCTCTCCGCCCGCCTTTTTGACGAAAAACTCATGGTGTTGAAGGGCATTGAGCTACCGGAAGCGAAGACCAAACACTTCGCGGCCGTGGCCAAAACCCTTGGCCTGGGCAAAACCCTTGTCGTGGTTCCCGCCGAGGATGCCGTCCTCACCCGTTCCGCGCGCAACATTCCCGGCATTACGGTGCTGAGCGTGGCGCAGCTGAACGTGTACGACATTCTCCTTCACCCCCAGCTCGTCCTCCTGGAGGGCGCTGTTGAGCCCGCCGTCGCGCGGTTGAAGTAAGAGGTCGGGTCATGGATTATTCGCAAATCATCATGAAGCCCCTGGTCTCCGAAAAGGCCACCTTCGTCAAGGAAGGCGCCAACCAGGTCGCTTTCTTCGTGAACCCCCGGGCCAACAAGATCGAGATCAAGAAGGCCGTGGAAGAAGCGTTCAAAGTGACGGTCACCGACGTGCGCGTGCTGACGCAGAAGCCCGTCGCCAGGATCCGCCAGGGGCGGACCGTGGGCAAAACCACCGGTCACAAGAAAGCTTACGTCACCCTGGCTCCCGGCCAGAAAATCGAATTTTTTGAGGGAGTCTGATCATGTCCGTTCGTAAACTCAAGCCGACCTCCGCGGGACGCCGTTTCCAGACCGTGTCCGATTTTGAAGAGGTCACCCGCTCCACTCCGGAAAAGAGCCTGATCGAAGGCCTTACCAAGAAAGCGGGCCGCAACAACAACGGCAGGGTTACCAGCCGCCGCCGCGGCGGCGGGCACAAGCGTCTGTACCGCATCATCGACTTCAAGCGGGACAAGGCGGGCATCAGCGCCAAGGTCGCTACCATCGAGTACGATCCCAACCGCACGGCCCGTATCGCGCTCTTGCACTACAGCGACGGCGAAAAGCGCTACATTCTGGCCCCGGTGGGCCTGAACGTGGGCGACACCGTCCTGGCGGGCGAAGGCGCGGACATCAAGCCCGGCAATACGCTGGCCATGGCCCGTATCCCCGTGGGCACGCTGATCCACAACGTGGAACTGCACCCCGGCCGGGGCGGCCAGTTTTGCCGCGCGGCCGGCACCTATGCCCAGATGGTGGCGAAAGAAGGCAAGTACGCCCTTCTGCGCATGCCTTCCGGCGAAGTACGCAAGGTGCTCGCTTCCGGCATGGCCACCATAGGCCAGGTGGGCAACATCCAGCATGAAAATATCAGCCTGGGCAAGGCCGGCCGCAACCGCTGGCTGGGCCGCCGTCCCAAAGTGCGGGGCGTGGCCATGAACCCTGTCGACCACCCGTTGGGCGGCGGCGAGGGCAGAAGCTCCGGCGGCCGTCACCCGGTTTCCCCGTGGGGTATGCCCACCAAGGGGTACAAGACCCGCGACCGGAAGAAGGCTTCCGGCAAGCTCATCATTACCCGGCGGAAGTAGGTAGGAGTAAGAGATGCCAAGATCGCTCAAAAAAGGTCCCTTTGTGGACGGCCACTTGGAGAAAAAGGTGGAAACGGCCGTTGCCAACAGCGACCGCCGCGTCATCAAGACCTGGTCCCGCCGCTCCATGATTCTGCCGGAAATGGTGGGCCTCACCTTTGCCGTGCACAACGGGAAAAAATTCATTCCCGTGTTCGTTACGGAAAACATGGTCGGCCACAAGCTGGGTGAATTTTCGCCCACCCGCACGTTCCACAGCCACGCTGGGGACAAAAAGACCAAAGCGGTCAAAAGATAGCGGGGGCCGTCATGGAAGCTAAAGCCATTGCCAAATACATTCGCGTCTCTCCGCGCAAGACCCGTCTTGTGGCCGCCAACGTGGTCGGCCGTCCGGTGGAAGACGCCATGAATATCCTGAAGTTCACCCCCCAGAAGGGCGCTGAAGTTATCCGCGCGGTGATGCGTTCCGCTCTCGCCAACGCGGAACAGGTGCCCGGCGTCAACGTGGACGCCCTGGTGGTGAAACAGGTGCTTGTCAACGAAGGCCCCACCTGGAAGCGTTTCATGCCCCGCGCGCAAGGCCGCGCCACGCATATCCGTAAACGCACCAGCCACATAACCGTCATTCTTGCCGAGAACTAGGAAACGCTTATGGGTCAGAAAGTCCATCCCTTCGGGTTCCGGCTCGGGTACAACAAGAACTGGCAATCGCGCTGGTACAGTAAGAAAGAGTACCCGGCCTTCGTGTTCGAAGACCACACCATCCGCACGCACATCAAAAAGCTGCTCTATGCCGCCGGTCTCGCCAAAATCGAGATCGAACGCGCGGGCGGCAAAGTGCGCCTCATTCTCTCCACGGCCCGGCCCGGCATCGTTATCGGCCGCAAGGGCGTGGAAATTGAAAAGCTCCGCGGCGATCTGAAAAAGCAGTTCGGCAAGGAGTTCGTGATTGAGGTGAACGAAATCCGCCGGCCCGAAGCCGACGCCCAACTGGTGGCCGAAAGCGTGGCCCAGCAGCTGGAACGCCGCATCGCGTTCCGCCGCGCCATGAAGCGCACGGTGGCCATGGCCCGCAAGTTCGGGGCGGAAGGCATCAAGATCAACTGCGCCGGCCGTCTGGCCGGTGCGGAAATAGCCCGTACCGAATGGTACCGTGACGGCCGGGTGCCCCTGCAGACCCTGCGCGCCGACATTGAGTTCGGTTACGCTGAAGCGCGCACCACCTATGGCATCATTGGTGTCAAGGTCTGGATCTTCAAGGGCGAAATCCTCGACCATGAGGTGGAAGCACATGCTTAGTCCTAAAAAAGTAAAATTCCGCAAGCGCCAGAAGGGCCGCCTTAAAGGCCCCGCTTCCGGCGGCCTGTCGGTGGATTTCGGCGACGTGGGTCTGAAGGCCATGGAGCACGGCAAACTGACCAACCAGCAGATTGAAGCGGCGCGTATCGCCATGATGCGCCACATCAAGCGCGGCGGCCGGGTCTGGATCCGCATTTTCCCGGACCACCCGTATACCTCCAAGCCGCTGGAAGTGCGGATGGGGTCCGGTAAAGGCGCCCCCGCCGGTTGGTACGCCCCGGTGAAACCCGGCCGTATCCTGTACGAAATCAAGGGCGTTTCCGTGGAGCTGGCCAAAGAAGCTCTGGTGCGCGCCCAGCACAAGCTCCCCATCAAGACGCACATTGTGGTGCGCGAGGGGTTGTAAAATGAAAGTGAAAGACACGAGAAAAGAACTTGAGAGCATGAGCGCGGAACAGCTGACCGCCAAGCTGGCTGAGACGCGGCAGGAGCTTTTTTCCCTGCGTTTCAAGCACGCCACCGGCCAGCTTGAAAAGGTCGCGGACCTGCCGGCCGCCCGGCGCGACGTGGCCCGTATCCTCACCTATCTCAAGAAGAAGGGAGCGTAAGATGTCCGAAGGCATCCAGAACAGGAAGGGACGCACGCTTGTTGGGGTTGTGGTCAGCGATGTGAATGACAAGACCATCGTGGTGCGCGTTGAAACCCTGGTGCAGCATCCCTTGCTCAAGAAATTCGTCCGCCGCCACAAGAAATTCACGGCGCACGACCCGGCAAATGAAGGTAAAGTGGGCGACAAGGTGTCCATCATCGAGTTCCGCCCCGTTTCGCGCAACAAGCGCTGGCACCTGGTGTCCGTGCTTGAAAAAGCCGTGTAGAGGTACGCCATGATTCAGGTAGAATCGGCATTGCAGGTGGCGGATAATTCCGGCGCCAAAGAAGTGGCCTGCATCAAGGTGCTCGGCGGCTCCAAGCGCCGTTACGCGTCTGTCGGGGACATCATCATGGTTTCCGTGAAAGACGCCATGCCCCACAGCAAGGTGAAAAAAGGCGAAGTCATGCAGGCGGTTATCGTGCGCACCAAAAAAGAGGTGCGCCGCGTGGACGGTTCGTACATCAAGTTCGACTCCAACGCCGCCGTGCTTTTGACCAAGCAGGGCGAACCCGTGGGCACCCGTATTTTCGGACCCGTGGCCCGGGAACTGCGCGCCAAGAACTTTATGAAAATCGTCTCCCTGGCGCCTGAGGTTCTGTAGGAGTCCGCCATGAAACAATATCGTATCCGTAAAGACGACAAGGTGACCATCACCACCGGCAAAGACAAAGGCAAGGTGGGCAAGGTGCTCAAGATCCTTCGCAAGAAGGACTGCGTCCTGGTCGAAAAAATCAATATGGTGAAACGCCACACCAAGCCCAACCCCTACAAGAAAGAGCAGGGGGGCATCTTGGAAAAGGAAATGCCCATCCATGTTTCCAATGTGATGGTCGTGTGCAACGCCTGCACCGAAGGCACCCGGGTGGGGTACCGTCTGACGGAAGACGGCAAAAAAGTTCGCTTCTGCAAGAAGTGCAACGAAATAATGGATTAGGGTGATCGCGATGACGCGTCTGGAAAAAGTATACCGCGAGAAAGTGATGCCGGCTCTGCGCTCGGAATTCGGGTACACATCCCCCATGCAGATTCCCGGGTTGGAAAAGGTCTCGCTGAACATCGGCCTTGGCGCCGCTTCCCAGAACAACAAGCTCATGGAAGAAGCGGTGACGGAGCTGACGGCGATAGCCGGTCAGAAAGCCGTTGTGACCAGGGCCACCAAGTCCATCGCCGCGTTCAAGCTGCGCGAAGGCATGCCCATAGGCTGCCGGGTGACGCTGCGCGGGGAGCGGATGTGGGACTTTCTTGATAAGCTCGTCAATTTTGCGCTGCCGCGCGTCCGCGACTTTCGCGGCGTGCCCGACAGGGGCTTTGACGGCCGGGGCAATTTTACCCTGGGCATCAAAGAGCACACCATATTCCCGGAACTGGAAGTGGACCGCGTGGAAAACCCCAAGGGGATGAACATCACCATCGTCACTTCGGCCGCCACTGACAAAGAAGGCAAGCTCCTGCTCGAACAGCTGGGCATGCCCTTCAGAAAGTAAAGGAGAGAGAGAAATTGTCTCGCACCGCACTTGAAGTGAAGGCCTCGCGCAAACCCAAATTCAGTTCCCGGGGCTACAACCGTTGCCCCATTTGCGGCCGCCCCCGCGCGTTTATGCGCAAGTTCGGCATCTGCCGCATCTGCTTCCGCAACATGTCGTTGCGGGGCGATCTGCCCGGGGTGCGCAAGTCCAGCTGGTAGGCCGGTCAACGCCGGTCGTGCGGGTGAAAGCCCGCGTGTTATAGACGTGTAAGGAGAATAACGCATGGTAACCGATCCTATTGCCGATATGCTCACGCGTATCCGCAACGCGCACTTGGCCCTGCACAAGGAAGTAAGTGTGCCGCGCTCGAAGATGAAAGAAGCGCTTGCCGCCATCCTCAAGCAGGAAGGGTATGTGAACGAAGTGGCCGTCGAAGACGCGGCCATCAAAATTCAGCTCAAGTACCACAAGGGCACGCCCGCCATTGAGGGCCTTAAGCGCATCAGCACCCCCGGCCGTCGCGTGTACGTGGGCCATTCCGCGATACCCAAGGTTCAGAACGGCCTTGGCATCTGCATCCTCTCCACCTCCAGCGGGGTTATGGACGGCGCTGCCGCCCGCGAGAAAAAGGTGGGCGGCGAACTTTTGTGCGAGATCTGGTAGGGGGCCGCTATGTCTAGAATAGGTAAAAAAGCTATCGCCATCCCCTCCGGCGTCACTGTGAGCGCGAAAGGGGAGAGCATTGAAGTCAAGGGCCCCAAGGGGCAGCTTGTCACGCCGCAGTGTTCGCTTCTGAACTACGACGTGGCCGCCGCCGAAGTGACCCTCACCCGCAAGGATGAGGAGCGCGAAACCCGTTCGCAGCACGGCCTGCGCCGTACCTTGCTCGCCAACTGCATCACGGGTGTGACCCAGGGCTTTTCCAAGACCTTGGAAGTTATCGGCGTGGGTTACAAGGTGGCCGTAAAAGGCACCACGGTGGAGCTGGCTCTCGGTTTTTCCCACCCCGTGCTGGTGGACCTGCCCAAGGGCATTGACGCCAAGGCGGAAGGCCAAAAGCTGACCATCAGCGGCATCGACAAGGAGCTTGTGGGTGAAGTCGCCGCGAAAATCCGGCGCCTGCGCAAGCCCGAGCCCTACAAAGGCAAAGGCATCAAATACGAAGGCGAGCACATTCGCCGCAAAGTCGGCAAGTCCGGCGGCAAGAAGTAGGCAGGTAGCAGCATGGCTATGAGTAAAGAAGCAGCGAGACGGCGTCGCAAGATCCGTATCCGCAAAAAAATTACCGGCAGCCCCGAGCGGCCGCGCCTTGTGGTGTTCCGCTCCAACATGCATATTTACGCGCAGCTCGTGGACGACGCGAGCGGCTCCACCCTGGCCGCGGCTTCCACGCTGGGCCTGGCGAAGAGCGAGAACAAGGCGCACTGCAACAAGGCCGGCGCCTCGCTGGTGGGCAAGGAAATTGCCCGCCTGGCCAAGGAAAAGGACATTGTCCGGGTTGTTTTTGACCGCAACGGGTATCTCTATCATGGCCGCATTCAGGCAGTCGCCGACGGCGCCCGTGAAGCTGGCCTTGAATTTTAACCGCCGGCAGGTAGTGGCATGGAACAGAACGAAGTAGGAATGCTCGAGAAAATCGTGGCCCTGAACCGGGTTGCGAAAGTGGTGAAAGGCGGCCGCCGGTTCAGCTTCTCCGCCCTCGTGGTTGTGGGCGACGGCAAAGGCGGGGTCGGGTACGGCCTCGGCAAGGCCCAGGAAGTGCCGGAAGCGCTGCGCAAGGCCACCGAGCATGCCAAGAAGCATATGATCCGGATCCCCCTTATTGACGGCACCCTGCCTTATGAAGTGCTCGGGCACTTCGGCGCGGGCCGGGTGATGCTCAAACCCGCCTCCAAGGGGACCGGCATTATCGCCGGCGGCCCGGTGCGCGCGGTTATGGAAGCGGCGGGCGTTTCCGATGTGCTGGCGAAAGCCATCGGCACCAACAACCCGCACAACGTGCTCAGAGCGACGGTGGAAGGCCTGGCCTCCCTGCGCAGCGCCGACGCCGTCGGCGAAGTGCGCGGCAAGAAACTGGTCACCCCCCGCAAGTAGCGAGAAGAAGGGCGCCATGATTAAAGTAAAACTCATCCGCAGCTGGATAGGCTGCCAGCCCCGTCAGCGCGAAGTGCTGACCTCCCTTGGGCTGCGCCGCCTGAATATGGTCAAGACGTATAAGGACACGCCCGCTATCCGCGGCATGATCGCCAAGGTTCCCCATATGGTCGAGGTGGTGAAATAATGCAACTGCATGAACTGTATCCGTTTGCCGAAGAGCGCAAAACGAGACGGCGCGTCGGTCGCGGCGCTGGTTCCGGTCTCGGCTGCACCGCCGGCAAAGGCAATAAAGGCCAGAACGCCCGCGCGGGCGGGGGCGTGCCCGCCGGTTTTGAAGGCGGCCAGATGCCCCTGCAGCGCCGTCTGCCCAAGCGCGGCTTCAAGAACTACCCCTTCAAGGTCCGGTACGAGGTCATCAACCTCGACCGGCTGCAGGAAGCGTTCGCGGGCCAGAGCGCCATCTCCCTGGAAGACATCTACACCCGCGGGCTGGCTTCGTTCGGCTCCGCCGTGAAGATTCTGGGCGAAGGCGACGTAACCTCCGCGCTGACCGTGGAAGCGCACAAGTTCAGCGCTTCCGCTCTGGAAAAAATCCGCAATGCCGGCGGCGAAGCCAAGGCACTGGAAGGGTAAACCGTGGCATTAAGTGGCGTGGAGAATCTGGCGCGGGTGCCCGACCTTCGGCGCAGGCTGATGTGGACGGCGTGCTTGCTGGTGGCCTATCGCCTGGGCGTGCACGTGCCGGTGCCCGGCATCGACACGGTGGCGCTTGGCGAGTTCTTCAAAAGTATGCAGAACACGCTGTTCGGCGTGTTTGACATGTTCTCCGGCGGTGGGTTGCGGAACCTTTCCGTGTTCGCCTTGGGGGTCATGCCCTACATTTCCGCCTCCATCATCATGCAGCTTCTGCAGGTGGTGAGCCCGGACCTGAAGCGCATGGCCAAAGAGGAAGGCGCCGCCGGACGGAAAAAAGTGACCCAGTACACCCGCTACGGCACGGTGCTTATCACCATAGTCCAGGCGTTCGGCCTGGCCGTGGCTTTGGAGAGCATGCACAGTCCGCTCAGCAACGCGCCTATTGTCATGGCGCAGAGCTGGACGTTCCGCTTCATGACGGTCATTACCATGACCGCCGGCACCGTGCTCATCATGTGGCTTGGGGAACAGATTACGGAAAAGGGCATAGGCAACGGGATTTCCCTGGTCATTTTCTCCGGCATTGTGGCCGGTATCCCCAGGGCTATCCACAGTTCCTATGAAATGGTCGTGGCTGGCAGCTTTACCCCCATCCTGGTCATCGTCCTCGCGGTGTTCATGGTGCTGGTGCTGGTGGGCATTGTGTTCGTGGAGAGGGCGCAGCGCCGTATTCCCGTCCACTACGCCAAACGGCAGGTGGGCAGGAAAATGTACGGCGGGCAGACGACGCATCTGCCGCTGAAAGTGAACACGGCCGGGGTTATCCCGCCCATTTTCGCCTCCAGCCTGCTCATTTTCCCGGCCACCGTGGCCCAGTTGTCCACGGGCAGCGAATGGCTGCAGCGCGTGGCTTCCTGGTTCTCTCCCACCACGGTCTTGTACAACGTGCTGTTCATCGGGCTTATCGTCTTCTTCTGCTTCTTTTACACGGCCATCATCTTTGACCCCAAAGACATCGCCGAGAACCTGAAGAAGCAGGGCGGCTTTGTCCCCGGTATCCGTCCGGGCGCCAAGACGCATGAATACATTGACAAGGTGCTCACCCGCATTACCCTGTGGGGGGCGATATACATAACGCTGGTCTGCGTCATTCCCCAAGTGCTCATGAGCAATTTCAACGTGCCGTTCTATTTCGGCGGCACCAGCCTGCTGATTGTGGTGGGCGTTGCCATGGACTTTATGTCCCAGATCGAATCGCACCTTATCTCGCGGCAGTACGAAGGGTTGATGGGGAAAACCCGCCTGAAGGGACGCTGATTGTGAAGAAGTACCGTGGGGTCTTTCTCAAGAATGAGAATGAAATCACGTTAATGCGTGAAGCGAACCGCCTGGTTGCGCTGGCCCTGGACGAACTGGGCAGGGCCGTGCAGCCGGGCGTTCCCACCAGCTTTTTTGACGAGCTGGCCCGGGAATTCTGCGCCAAGCACAATGTCCGGCCGGCCTTTCTCGGCTATCTGGGCTTTCCGCACGCCTTGTGCTGCTCGGTGAACGAAGAGGTGGTGCACGGTTTCCCCTCCAAGCGGCTGCTCAAAGAAGGGGATATCGTCAGCTTCGACATGGGCGTTATCTTTGAAGGGTTTTACGGCGATTCGGCCAGAACCTATGCTGTGGGACGCATCTCCCCCAGGGCGCAGAAACTGCTGGATGTGACCAAGGCTTCCCTGGACGCGGGGATTGCCGCCGCGAAACCGGGCAACAGCCTGAACGACATCAGCGTGGCGGTGCAGAAAGTGGTGGAAGGGAACGGGCTGGCCGTCATCCGCCGCTTTGTGGGCCACGGCATAGGCCGGAACCTGCACGAAAAGCCGGAAATTCCTAATTTCCTGGCGCCCGGCCTGCCGGAACTGCCCTTGCAGCCCGGCATGGTGCTGGCCATAGAGCCCATGGTGGCTGTGGGCACCTACGAAGTGGATATTCTGGAAGACGGCTGGACGGCCGTCACCCGCGACAAAAGCTGGGCGGCACATTTTGAGCATACCGTTGCCGTCACTTCCAGCGGGCCGGATATTCTGAGTATAGCCGCCTAGCGGTTAGTATTTTTGGGCTTGACGGGGATTTTTCCCGGTGCTATTGCCTTTTGTTCAAGTTTTGTCCCCTGACGGCAAGGCCGGCGGGAGCCCGCAAGGGCTGTGGAATTCTGTAGTGAGATCCGGTTTTGCCGGATATGGAGTGACCATGAAAGTCAGGCCTTCCGTAAAAAAATTGTGCCCCAAGTGCAAAGTGATTCGCCGCTGCGGCGTTTTGCGGGTAATCTGCGACAACCCCCGGCATAAACAGCGCCAGGGCTAAGCGAAGCAGGAGTTTCAAGTGGCCAGAATAGCTGGAGTTGATTTGCCCAGAGGCAAGCGCGCGGACATAGCCCTGACCTATATTTACGGCATCGGCCGCGCCACCGCGTTGAAAATTCTCGATACCACCGGCGTCGACTGGACCCGGGGCATTGACGACCTTTCCGCTGACGAGATTAACGAGATCCGTAAGGAACTTGAGCAGAACCACAAGGTGGAAGGCGACCTGCGGCGTGAAATATCCAGCAGCATCAAGCGGCTGATGGATATCGGCTGCTACCGCGGCCTGCGTCACAGAAGGGGCCTGCCCTGCCGGGGCCAGCGCACCCATACCAACGCCCGCACCCGTAAGGGCCCGCGCCGCGGCGCCGCGCCCAAGAAGAAATAGGCTTCCCGCCCAGGGCCGCGTCTTGCGGCATCGCGGGACGCGGGATAGGCGTGAGAACCTGAACCCAACGAATTGAGAGTGCAGTCATGGCTAAAGCCAAGCGTACGGTCAAAAAGAAAGAGAGAAAGAATATCCCTGTGGGCCTGGCCCATATTCAGGCTTCTTTCAACAATACCATCAT
This sequence comes from Desulfovibrionaceae bacterium, assembly GCA_031551765.1. Taxonomy (GTDB): domain Bacteria; phylum Desulfobacterota; class Desulfovibrionia; order Desulfovibrionales; family Desulfovibrionaceae; genus JAVBNC01. The sequence continues at coordinate 23,525 of JAVBNC010000056.1, read as the reverse complement.
CACTTTTACGGACACCCGCGGCAATGCCGTCAGTTGGGCCAGCGCCGGTCAGGCCGGGTTCAAGGGTTCGCGCAAGTCCACGCCCTTTGCGGCGCAGGTGGCGGCGGAACAGGCCGCCCGCCGCGCGCAGGACAACGGCATGCGCACCGTAGGCATTTATGTGCAGGGCCCCGGAACCGGGCGTGAATCCGCCATGCGCGCTATCAACAACGCCGGGTTCAAAGTGGCTTTCATCCGGGACATCACTCCCATTCCCCATAACGGCTGCCGGCCTCCCAAGCGGCGCCGCGTGTAGCGCAGGAGCATGAACCGTGGCTAAATACAATGAATCCAAGTGCCGCCTTTGCCGCCGTGAAGGCAGCAAGCTGTTCCTGAAAGGCGACCGCTGCTTTGGGAAGAAGTGCGCCTTTGAGCTGCGCCCCTATGCGCCCGGCCAGCACGGCCGCGCCCGCAAGAAGAATTCCGACTACGCGGTGCAGCTGCGGGAAAAGCAGAAAGTCCGCCGTATTTACGGCATTCTGGAAGACCAGTTCCGCAACTATTTCGCGAAAGCGGAAATGGCCAAAGGCGTGACCGGCTCCAATCTGCTCATTTCCCTTGAGCGCCGCCTGGACAGCGTGGTCTACAGCATGGGCTTCGCCTCTTCCCGGCAGCAGGCCCGCCAGTTGGTGCGCCATGGCCTGTTCACGCTGAACGGCCGCAAAGCCAACATTCCCTCTCAGCAGGTGAAAGTGGGCGACGTGATCATGGTGCCGGAAAAGTACCGCAAAGTGCCGGTGCTTATGGAAGTCCAGTCCGTCATTGCCCGCCGCGGCTGCCCCGGTTGGCTCGAAACCGACGGCGCCGCCTTCAAGGGCACGGTTAAGGCCCTGCCGCAACGCGAGGACATTCAGACGCCCATCAATGAAAATCTGATTGTCGAGCTTTACTCCAAATAAGCGGGTATGAGCATGCTCATTAAACAAGGCGACAGACTGATCAACAGCCGTAACTGGTCTGAGCTGGTCAAGCCTGAACAGATAGTTCGCGACAGCGACGCTGTTGATACCATGTACGGCAAGTTCGTGTGCGAACCCCTGGAACGGGGCTATGCCACGACCCTGGGGAACGCCTTGCGCCGGGTGCTTTTGTCCTCCTTGCAGGGCGCGGCTCTGGTGGCGGTGAAAATCTCCGGCGTTCAGCATGAGTTCACCACCATTCCGGGCGTTCTGGAAGACGTGACCAATATCGTGCTCAACCTGAAGCAGATCCGTCTGGCCATGAACAGCGACGCCCCCCAGACCCTGACCCTGGACACCAAGGGCAAGGGGCCGGTGAACGCGGGGGCCATCAAGTGCACCCAGCACGTGGAAGTGCTGAACCCCGACCTGCACCTGTTCACCCTGACGGAAGACAAAGAGCTTACGCTGGAAATGGAAGTGCGTATGGGCAAGGGTTACGTGCCCGCGGACATGCACGAAGGCATTTCCGATGAAATAGGGCTTATCGCGCTGGACGCCAGCTTCTCCCCCATCCGCAAGGTCGCGTATTCGGTGGAGCAGGCCCGCGTCGGCCAGATGACCAACTATGACAAGCTGATCCTGGAAGTGTGGACCGACGGCTCCGTCACCCCGGAAGACGCCATCGCTTACAGCGCCAAGATTCTGAAAGATCAGATCTCCGTGTTCATCAACTTTGATGAAAAGAGCGCGGGCGGCAGTTCCGGCGGCAACTCCGGCCGCAGTGACCTGAACGAAAGCGTGTTCAAGTCCATTGACGAACTGGAGCTTTCCGTGCGCGCCACCAACTGCTTGAAGAGCGCCAACATTGATCTGGTGGGCGAGCTGGTGCAGAAAACGGAAAGCGAAATGCTCAAAACCAAGAATTTCGGCCGCAAGTCGCTGGACGAAATCCGCAAGGTGCTGGGCGAAATGAACCTCGACTTTGGTATGAAGATCGACAATTTCGAGAAGAAATACCAGGAATGGAAAGGGAAGCAGCAAAATGAGGCATAAAAACTCCGGGCGCAAGCTGGGCCGCACGCCCGCCCACCGCATTGCGCTGTTCCGCAATATGGCTAAGGCTCTGCTCGTCTACGGCCGCATCACTACTACCGAAGCCAAGGCCAAAGAGCTGCGCGGCACCGTGGAGCCCCTGATCACCCTGGGCCTCAAAAACGACCTGCACGCCCGGCGCGAAGCCTATCGCCGCCTCGGCTGCCACAAACTGGTGAAGCGCCTGTTCGACCAGGTCGCGCCCGCGTTTTCCGGCGTGGCCGGCGGGTTCACCCGCATCGTCAAGCTCAGCCAGCCCCGGCCCGGCGACAACGCCCCCATGGCCGTCATTGAACTGACCCACGGCGCGCCCGTGCTGACGGAAACCAAGGCCGCCCCGGCGGAAAAGGCCCCCAAGGCCAAAGCCGTCACCAAAGCCAAAACCGAAGGCGCGGCCCCCAAGGCGGCCAAGCCCAAAGCGCCCAAAGCCACCGCTCCCAGAGCCCCCAAAGCGGCTCCCAAGAGCGCGGCCCCCAAAAAGCTCAAGATCGGCGGCGAATAGCCACTGCTTTGACAGATTGAATAAAAAGGACACTGCTGTTTCAGGCGGTGTCCTTTTTATTTGCGTTCTTTTTGATGCCAGTATCAGGAAAAAATTGTGCACCGCCTCCCTGTCACCCTGAATGGGTTCCAAGGGGCGCGCCCCTTGGCGGATGAGTCCAGAGAGGGCGGAGCCCTCTTTGGCCGCCGGAGGCATTCCCTATCCCTCCGCCAAATCCTTGAGAATAAGCTCTGCGGCCCGGTCGGCGGCTCCGGGGCCGCCCATGACCCGGCACAACTCTTCCAACTCTTGGCGGATGCGCTCCAGCGGCGCGGGGTGGCCTGAACCCGGTTGCAGCCAGATCAGAGCGTGCGCGGCCAGGTTGGGGGCGTCGCAGGCTTCCTGTAGCAGTTCGGGGAAGAGCTGACGGTTCATGATCAGGTTGGGCAGGCTGACGTAGGGAATTTTGACCACCAGCTTGCCGATGGCGAAACTGAGCGGGGACACCTTGTAGGTGACGATGGTGGGCGTCCGGGTCAGGGCGGCTTCCAGAATGGCTGTGCCGGAAGCGGCAATGAGCATCTGGCAGGAACGCATGAAAGCGTAGCGCTTTTCCGGAGGCTCGATAACCACGGGCACCTGCGCGGGCCAGTGGGAGCGCAGGTAGTCCTCGCTGAAGCCCGGCGCGCGTACTATGTGGAACGCGGTCTGCGGGACCTGGGCCTGGATCAGGGCGGCGGCCTTGCCGAATTCCGGCAACAGGGCGCTGATTTCCTTTTTCCGGCTGCCCGGGAGCAGACCGATTTTGCCCGGCACGGGTTCGATGGAAGCCAGGGAAGGGTAGTCCACCAGGTCCACCAGGGGGTTGCCCACGTAGTCCACGGCCATGCCGTAGCGCTGGTAGAAGGCCGTCTCAAAGGGCAGAATGCTGAACAGGCGGCGTACGTGGCGCTGGATGAAACGCGCGCGGCCCTGCCGCCAGGCCCAGACCTTGGGGCTGATGTAGTAGTAGACAGGGATGCCCAGGGCGCGCGCGGCCTTGATGACCCGGAAATGGAAATCCGGGGCGTCGATGACCACCAGGGCCTTGGGCTTTCTCATTTGAAGCTCGCGCTTGATGCTCCCCAGCAGACGGAGGACGCGCGGCAGGTGCCCCAGCACCTCGGTCAGGCCCATGATGGACAGCTCTTCCACCTGGAAAAGGGATTCGAAGCCGGGCACGGAACGTAGGGCCGGGCCGCCCATGCCCACAAAGGAGAGTTGCGGGTCGCGGGCCTGCAGGGCGCGCACCAGGTGGGCGGCGTGCATGTCGCCGGAAATTTCGCCGCTGTTGATCCAGATGGGGGCGCCGCTCATGGTCTGGCCTCGGAAGGGGGCGGGGTGGAGCCGGTTTTCAGGGGCTCCATATGCACGGTCACGCGGTGCAGGTCCGGCAATTCCCGGTGCAGCATGGCCTGGAGCATGGACGCGGCCGCGTGGGCCTGGGCCACGGTGGTGCTTTGCGGCATGCGGCAGTGAAAGGTCACGTACAGGCCGCCGCCGTAAGTGCGGGCGTGCACGTTGTGGCAGTCGCTGATTTCCGGGTGCGCGGCCAGCAGGGTTCGCAGCGCGCGCTCGATACGGGCGTTGTCCTCCTGCGGGGAGAGCTTGGGGCGGTCCAGGGCTTCCTGGGGTTCCAGGTGGGTGACAATGGCCGCCTGGGGGAATTTCCCGCGCAACTCCTCTTCAAAGCCGCTGACGGCCCGGTGGCCCTCGCCCAGGGACAGGTCCGGCCGCATTTCCACGTGCAGTTCCAGCAGCAGTTGGGCCTGGCCGCGTTCCGCGCCCTCCAGTTCCATGATCTCCACGGAATGCACGGCAAAACCGTGGGCGGCCGCCGCGCGCCGCACCAGGGCCAGCCGGTCCGGGCTTTCGGAAGAGAGCGGCAGGCAGTGCACGGAAACGTCCGCGTCCTTTTCCCGCTCCTCAATCAGCTGCTTGGCGCGGGCGCTGATGGCGTGGGCTTCTTCAAGGGACAGCGAGCCGTCCACGCTGAGGGCGGCTTCCACGAACAGCGTGGGGCCGCCGTGGCGCAGGCGCAGGGATTCCACTTGACGCACGCCCGGCAGGGAGACCAGCACGGCCCGGATGCGGACCATGGCCGCCGCGTCCCCGGCGTCCAGCAGCACGTTGACGGCCTTGCGGCCCAGCTTGAGGCTGACGTGTACGATAATCACGCAGACCCCAAGCGCGGCCAGGGAGTCGGCCCGCTCCAGCCAGGGCCGCCAGGCGGAGGCCGGGTCCAGGAGAGAGGCCAGGTACAGGGCGGCCAGACCCACGATGACCACGGCGGAAGACCAGATGTCCGTGGAAAAGTGCAGGGCGTCGGCTTCCAGGGCCTGGCTGTTGTGCGCTTTGGCCACGCGCAGCAGCATGCGCGAGCGGGAGTAGTCCACCACAATGGAAACGGCCATGACCAGAAAGGCCCAGAACGAAGCCTTTACCGGGACCGGCTCGAAAAACAGGCGGACGACGGCTTCGTGCACCACCCAGGCGCAGGTGAACAGCAGGAGCAGGGTTTCCACCAGGGCGGCCAGGTTTTCGGCCTTGCCGTGGCCGTAGGGGTGGCCGGGGTCGGGCGGCAGGGATGCGTAGCGCACGGCCCAGAAAGTGACGCCCGCGGCCAGCAGGTCCAGGCCGCTGTGGGCGGCTTCAGAGAGTATGCCCAGGCTGTTGGTTGCCAGGCCCACCACCAGCTTGAGCGCGGTAAGCAGCACGGCGGCCGCCACGGAATTCATGGCGGCGCGGCTTTTTTCCCGCGTGGCGGTGGTGTGGGGCGTATTTTGGGTCATGCTTTCTCACAGATACACGGCAGACATCAATTCAACCAATATACTATACGGAAAGAGCCGCGCCCGGTCCAGGTTGACGCGCGGCAGGCCCGGCCGTGACGGCGTCGTCTACTGGATGCGCAGAAATTTATGCATCTGGACCGACACCTGCCAGCCGTTTTGCATTGCGGCGTTAACGCACAGTTTGTTCGCGGCCGCGTTCAGCCGGGCGTCCCCGAAGTCCACGGGCTGGAGCCGGATCGCAGGCTTGCGGTTTCCAATGTCGACGGCGTGGCGTTTCAGGAAGTCCGGGATGCGCCGGAGAATGTCCAGTTCCCCCGCGACGGGAAATTTGATCTCCCCCAGCAGGGGAAACAGCTCTTCCCGCACCTCGCGGTAGCGTTCGTCGTCCGGCCGGGGGGCCTTGGGCGAGAGCGTGACGAACAGGCCGCCCGTCCGCTCCGCTTCACGCATTTCTTGCGCGGTTTCAGGGGACAGGCAGGTGCCGCTGGTCTCGATCTGCACGCGCCACCCCATGTCCCCAAGCGCGAAACGGAGCAACTCGGGAAGCCGCTCGTTGTTGTACAGCGGTTCGCCGCCCGTCAGCACAAGGTGCCGGATGTTGGGATACTCCGCGCGCAAGGCGAGCATTTTGTCCCGCAGGGCCTCCGGCGTCCACGGGGCGTTGGGGCCAGGGCTTTCCCAGGTGGATTGGGAATCGCAGAAATGGCAGCGCAGGGGGCAGCCCTGAAAGCGGACGAAATGCGCGGGGGTTCCGGCAAAACCGCCTTCGCCCTGGAGGCTGGTGAAGATTTCGTTGATCAGGAACACGGCTATTCCCCCTGGACCCGCACTTTGCACTTGCCGGTTTCATGCAGGGTAAGGCCGGGCGAACGGCACCCGGTGCCTTCAAGCAGCGCCGGGAAAACCTGGTGCAACAAATGCCGAGCCATATTTTCCGCCGTGGGGTTGAAAGGCACGGCAAGCACGCTGCCCGGGGCATGCTCTTCAATAAGGCCCGCCAGGCTCGCCAGCGGGTCCCTGTCCCATAGCAGCAGCCTGTGGTCCCAGTTGCGGTCCAGCCACGAGCACAGGCGTTCCCGGATTTCCGAAAAATCCATGACCATGCCCGTGGTTTCGTCCGTGCCGCCGCTGCAGCGTTCCACTTCGACTTCCAGCACGTAGTTGTGCCCGTGTATTCTCCCGCAAGAGCCCTGGTGGCCGAAGAGCCGGTGGGCCGCGCATATTTCGTGGGTGCGTATCGCCGTAAGCATCGTGTGCCTCCGTTCGTGCTTATGCTGGAAAAAAACCGGGTCCGCAAGCGCGGTCCGGCGGCCGCCGCTTCGGCGTCCGCTGTTCCGTCTAAGACGCGCCGCCTTGATTTTGCTGGCAGGAGGCGTATAGCTGAATACCCATTATTTACGTCCTATACATCAAGGAGAGACACATGGCTGAAGTCATCAACACCCCCAAGGCCCCGGCGGCCATCGGCCCCTATGTGCAGGCTCGCGGCGCGGGCAGCCTTATGTTCACCTCCGGCCAGCTCGGCCTGGACGCCAAGGGCGAACTGCCCGCCGGTCTGGAAGCCCAGTCCCGCCTTTCTCTCGACAACCTGAAAGCCATTCTGGAAGCCGGCGGAAGCAGCATGGCCAAAGTGCTCAAGACCACCGTGTTTCTGAGCGATATGAACAATTTCGCGGCCTTCAACAAAATCTACGCGGAATACTTCGGCGAGCCCTGCCCCGCCCGCAGCTGCGTGCAGGTGGCCCGGCTGCCCAAAGACGCGCTGGTGGAAGTGGAAGCCATAGCCGAACGGTAAGCGCGCACGTTCTTTCCCCGGAACGCCTCAATTTTTTTTAAGGTTATGGCGTTCCAGGAAAAGAGCGCTTTTTTCTTTTCCGGGCATTGCCAACGGAGCCGCCAGTCCCTATAGTACTGCTGCGCTATGGTAGCGTTGTGCTCTGCTGCGTCCGTTGTTTGCGGACCAAGCATGGTTTTTGTACGCATCCATTTAATATTTTGTGATTTTTGGAGCCCCCTGTGGAACAGCTTGAGACCAAGTCAACGATTTTGGTTGTCGATGACACCCCGGACAACATCACTCTGCTCTGCGCCCTGCTTGGGGACCAATACAAGAACAAAGTGGCGACCAACGGCCAGAAGGCGCTGAAAATAGCCTTTGCCGAGCCCCACCCGGACCTGATCCTGCTGGACATCATGATGCCGGGCATGGACGGGTATGAGGTTTGCCAGGAACTCAAAGCCAACCCCAGCACGGCCAATATTCCGGTCATCTTTCTTACCGCCAAAACCCAGGATGAAGACGAGACCAGGGGCTTCGAACTGGGCGCCGTGGACTACATCACCAAGCCCATCAACCCGCCCATTCTGAAAGCCAGGGTGCAGACCCATATCGCGCTCCGGCACGCCCGCAGCTCCCTGGAACGGCAGAACGAAAACCTGGAAAAGCAGGTGGAGCAGCGCACCAAGCAACTGGTGGCCCTGCAGGACGCCATCATTATTGCCATGGCCTCGCTGGCGGAAACCCGGGACAACGAAACCGGCCACCATATCCGCCGCACCCAGTATTATATCCGCGAGCTGGCCATCAAGCTGCAGCAGCACCCCCGTTTCGCGCCGCACCTGGACCCCAAGACCGTGGACTTCATCTACAAGTCCGCGCCGCTGCACGATATCGGCAAGGTGGGGGTGCCGGACCGCATTCTGCTCAAACCCGGCCGTCTGACCACCGAAGAGTTCGAGGAGATGAAAAAGCACACCACCTACGGCCGGGACACCATTCTGGCCGCGGAAAAAACCCTGGGCGCTAAAGAGAATTTTTTGACCACCGCCCGGGACATCGCCTATTACCACCACGAAAAATGGGACGGTTCCGGTTACCCCCAGGGCATAGCCGGGGACGCCATTCCGGTTTCCGCCCGGCTCATGGCCCTGGTGGACGTGTACGACGCGCTGATCAGCAAGCGGCCGTACAAGGACCCCATTCCGCATGAAGAGGCCGTGTCCATTATCAGCAAGGGCAGCGGCACGCACTTTGACCCTGACGTGGTTCAGGCTTTTCTGGACGTGCAGGAGTCCTTCATCGAAATCGCCGCCACGTATGCGGACCACGACCACGTCCAACAATAACGGCGTGTGTGACCACAAAAAAACAGCCCGGCCAACGCCGGGCTGTTTTTTTGTGGTTGAAAGGGGAGGGGGGGCTACTCTTCCGCCTCCACCAGCACGGTTTCGCCGTACTTGTCTTTGGTGGTGCTCTGAATGGCCAGCAGTTCCCGCCAGCGCTTGAACGCGCCCACGAACACCACGACCATCAAACACATGATGACCACGCCCAAGGTGGCCAGCAGGTACTTGCCAGTGGGAATGTAGTTGCCGGTGATCTGCAGGTACCCGGCCCACATGGTGATAACGGCCATGCAAATGCCCGGCACGGCCGTGCACCAGGCATACTTGGCCTTGTTCATGCGGATGATCATGGTGGTGGCGATGATCAGCCCGCAAGAAGCCAGCAGCTGGTTGCTCATGCCGAACAGGGGCCAGATGGTGGTGATGTCGCCGGTGAGCACCAGGTAGCCCCAACTGGCCGTGAAAATGACGCTGGTAAGAATAATGCCCGGCCACCAGTGCTTGTCGTTGAACTTGGGTATAACGGCGCCGATCATTTCCTGCAGGAAGAAGCGGCCCACGCGGGTGCCCGTATCCACGGCGGTCAGAATGAACACCGCTTCAAACATGATGGCGAAGTGATACCAGTACGACATCAAATGGTTCATGAAGGGGATGGAGGAGAAAATGTGGGCCATGCCCACGGCCAGGGAGACCGCACCGCCGGGGCGGGCCACAAGGGTTTCCTGCACGGCCGCGGAAAGCGCGGGCAGGTCCTGTACCTGCATGCCCAGCTTGCTGAAAGCGGCGGGCGCGGAGTTGATGGCGAAATAGTCGGCGGGCACCAGGGTGCAGGCGGCGATCAGGGCCATAATGGCCACAAAGCCTTCCGTCAGCATGGCGCCGTAGCCCACGAACAGCACGTCCCGTTCGCTGCCTATCATCTTGGGTGTGGTGCCAGTGCCGATAATGGCGTGGAAGCCGGAAATGGCCCCGCAGGCTATGGTGATGAACAGGAAGGGGAACACCGGGCCCGGAATGATCGGGCCGCCCCCGGCGGTGAACTTGGTAAAGGCGGGCATGAGCATGTCAGGCCGCACAAAAGCTATGCCCCCGGCCAGCATGATGATGGTGCCTATCTTCAGGTAGGTGGAAAGGTAGTCGCGCGGGCAGAGCAGAAGCCACACCGGCAGCACCGAAGCCGCGAAACCGTAAATGGGAATGCTGATGGAGATGGTCTTTTTGCTCAGCGTGAACATGGAGGAGAGCGTGGGGTGGGAGGCCACATACGGCCCCACCAGAATGGCGCCGAACAGCAGCACGACGCCGAGTATGCTGGCCCCGGTCACGTCGTCGTGGCGCCAGACGTGCAGGTACACGCCCATAAGCAGCGCGATGGGAATGGTGGCGAACACGGTGAACGTGCCCCAGGCGCTGTCGTACATGGCGTTGACCACGGCAATGGAAAGCCCGGCCAGGGTCAGGATGAGAATGAACAGAATGGCCCAGGAAGCCACGGTGCCGATGGGCTTGCTGATCTCTTTGGCCGCGATGGTGGCCAGACTGCGGCCCTTGTGGCGCACGGAAGCGAACAGCACGACCATGTCGTGCACCGCGCCGGCCATGACGCAGCCCACCAGAATCCACAGCGCGCCGGGCATGTATCCGAACTGCGCCGCCAGCACCGGCCCCAGCAGGGGGCCGGCCGCCGCGATGGCCGCGAAATGGTGGCCGAAGAGCACAAATTTGTTAGTTTTGACGTAGTCGTGCCCGTCCGCATATTTTATGGCGGGCGTGGTGCGGTCGTCTTTAAGCTCCAGCACCTTGTTGGCGAGAAAAAGGCCGTAATATCTATAGCCGATGGCAAACACGCAGAGAGCGGCAAACACAACGGTTAAGGCATTCATACCATGTACCTCGCTGTTGTCTGTAAAAAGTGACAGGTGGAGTGTGTACTTCCTCCTTGCGTAAAGGTTTTCGGAATTAGAATATCTATTATGAATAGGAGTGTTAAGCTGAGAATACGTTTACCTGTGTTATAAAAAAGTAAACGATTACTTAAATGCATATACAAAGCAGATTATGTTGCGCATACGCAACGATACTTGCGGTGCGGGCACAGGAGCCCAATCTCTGTTGCGCGGCCGCCGGACGCCGCCGGGAAGGATTTTACGCCAGGCGGCAAAATCTCTGTGGCGGGTTTTCGGCAAAAAGCTTAGCCTGTATTTTTGCGTGACGCGGTATATCTGGATCACAAACAAAGGCTGGGTCCCATGCTCACTGTGTCCGTTCTGCTGGAAAACGAAGCACGTTCCGAAACCCTGGCCCGCGAGCACGGCCTCTCGCTGCTGCTCGGCTGCGGCGACGCCACAGTACTGCTGGATGCCGGGCAGAGCGACGCCTGCCTGCGCAACGCCGCTGAACTGGAGCGGCAGGGCAAGCCCGGCCTGGGTGCGGTGACGGCCATTGTGCTTTCCCATGGGCATTACGACCACAGCGGCGGGCTGGCGCATGTGCTGCCGTATTTCGCGGCGCGGGGGGCCTCTTCCCGGCCGCCGCTCATCATGCACCCGGACGCGCTGCTGCCCAGGCGCCGGGCGGACGCCAAAACAGGCGGGTTCAAAGAGCTGGGCATTCCCGAAGCCTCGCGCGTCCAACTGCGCGGCTGGCCCCTGCGTCTGAGCAAAGAGCCGCTGCATCTGAGCGAACAGCTTGTCTATCTGGGGGAAATTCCGCGCAAGTACCCGGAAACCTGCGCCCTGCTCGGGGAAGCCGAACGCGACGGCGTATACGAAAAAGACCAGCTTTGGGACGATACGGCCCTGGCCTATATAAGCCCCAAGGGCCTGGTGGTCGTGGCGGGCTGCGCCCATTCCGGCATCATCAATATTGTGGAGCACGCCAAGGCCGTCACCGGGGTGGAAAGCGTCCACGCCGTCATCGGCGGCACGCACATGCACGATGCGGGCGCGGCGCTGGTGGACCGCACCCTGCGCTACTTCAACGAGCAGAACGTCGCGCTCTTACGCACCTGCCACTGCACGGGCGAGGCCCTGTCCCGCTCGCCGCTGCAACAGCCCCTGCACGGGGGCGACTACCTTGAACTGTAAGACGGTTCGAAAATGGTTTTAACGGTCCGGGCGGGAAATGGGATCCCGCCGCGCGCCTTTCACCTTCAGCCTCAAGGAGAGCCCATGCGTATGGTTAAGTTTTTCGCCCTTCTGACCCTGGCCCTCAGCCTGGCGGCGCTGCCCTGCCTGGCCGCCGCACCGGCCAAAAAGGCCGCTGTTCCCGCTTCTCTTCCGGTGCACAGCCTTAAAGACTTTGCCGCGGCCGGTTACTTCTACGTGGGCGGCAAATATGTGGGCGAAGGCGGCAAACAGGGCATGCACGGCCAAATGTATGTGGAAGTGTTTGTGCCCCGCAAAGTCACCCAGCCCTATCCCCTGGTGATGTACCACGGCGCGGCCCAGACCGGCACCAACTGGCTGGGCACCCCGGACGGCCGCAAGGGCTGGATGCACTACTTTGTGGAAAAGGGCTACATCGTCTACGTGGTGGACCAGCCCGCCCGGGGCCGCTCCAACTACCTGCCCGGCGTGGACGGCCAGGTGCGTATCATGTCCGCCCCGCAGATCCAGAACCGCTTCACCGACAGCGCGGCCGCCGAGCAGCCCGCCGCCTGGCCCCAGGCCAAGAAGCAGACCCAGTGGCCCGGCAGCGGCCCCAAGAAAGGCCAGATAGGCGACCCGGTGTTCGACGCCTTTTACGCCACCCAGGTTTCCTACCTTTCCAGCAACAAGGAATCGCAGCAACTGGTGCGCGACGCTTCCAACGCGCTGCTGGACAAGATCGGGCCAGCCGTGCTGGTGACCCACTCCCAGTCCGGCGCTTTCGGCTGGGCCATTGCGGATTCGCGTCCCAATTTGGTCAAGGGCATCGTGGCCCTGGAACCCAGCGGCCCTCCCTTTGAGAACGCCGTGTTCGGCTCCGAAAAGAGCCGGGCCTGGGGCATCACCGACGTGCCCATGACCTACGACCCGCCGGTCAAGGACCCCTCCGAGCTGCAGACCGAACCCCAGGCTTCCCAAAAGCCCGGAGAAGTGGCCGGCGTGCTGCAAAAGGCCCCGGCCCGGCAGCTGGTGAACCTGAAGGGTATTCCCATCATCATCCTCGCGGGCGAAGCCTCCTACCACGTGGCCTACGACGAGTGGACCTCGCGTTTCCTCACTCAGGCGGGCGTGAAAAACGACTTCGTGCCCCTGGCGGAACAAGGCCTCAAGGGCAACGGGCACATGCTGATGATTGAAAAGAACAGCCTGGATATCGCCGCCCTTGTGGACAAGTGGCTGCGCAAGAACGTCCGGTAGCGTCCGGTTCGCATCCCTCAAATACAAGGGCCGGGCGGCGACGCCCGGCCCTTGTCTATCCGGCCCGGAAAGGCTATGTGCACGCCATGACCGCCACGCATGCCCCCATTGAAAGCGCCGCGCCCCTGTGCGACTGCGCCGTCGTTCTCGCGGCCGTCGCGCCGGAGCGGGATGCCGGCCCCGCCGTGCTGCGCGCGTTTGCGGAACGCGTGCAGGCCGCCTGTCCTGGCCGTCCGCTGCGCTGGGTGTTCACCGGCGGCCCGCAGGGCGCTGCCTGCCTGCGGGAAACCCTGGCCGCGCTGCGCGCGCAGGGCGTCCGCCGCGTGGCGCTGCAGCCTCTGCACTGCATCCCCGGCCGGGAGCACGCGGAATTGGCGGAAGCGGCGCGGGCTTTGCAACAAACTTTGGATTTCAGCGCGCTGCATGTGGGCGCGCCCCTGCTGGCGGATGCCGCCGCCGTTCAAGAGGTGGCGCGGGCCATGCGCGCGCACGCCGGGGCGCTTGCCGGGCCGGGCGAGGCCGTGGTCTGGGTGGGCCACGGCACGGACCACGCGGGCCAGGCGCGCTACGAGGAGTTGGGAGCGCGGCTGCGCCGGGAAGAAAATCCCTTTATGCTCACGGCCACGCTGAAAGCGGGAGCGGAAGGCGCCGCCGCCCTTGCGGCGGAACTCACGGCCCTGGGCGTCACCCGGGTGTTGCTGGCGCCTTTTTTTGCCCTGCCGGGGCCGCGCACCCTGCGGGACCTGGGCGGCAGCGGCCGCCAGTCCTGGCGTTCCCGCCTGGAAGAGACGGGCATAGCCTGCCGGGTTATCCAGGGCGGCCTGGCGGAAGAGGAGGCCTTTGCCGTCGTGTGGCTCCGCCGCCTGGAGGATGCCGTGCGCGGGGCGCGCTCTTGCGGCGCGGCGGGGGAATCCTGAATGCGCCGTTACCTGGGCTTTTTTTTCGTTTTTCTGGCGGCGGCGTTGTGGGCGTTTATCGGGCCCTTCGGCCGCATAGCCATGGCCGAAGGCGTCTCGGCCCAGGAAACGGCCTTCTGGCGAGCCGTGTTCGGGGCGCTGTTCTTCTGGCTGCACGCCGCCCCGCGCGGCTTGTACCGGGTGCCGCCGCGCACGGGCCTGGTTTTCGGCCTGTTCGGCATATTCGGCATAGGATGCCTGTTTTCCGTGTACCTGGTGGCCGTGGACCAGGCCGGGGTGAGCCTGGCCGCCATTCTGCTGTATACGGCCCCGGCCTGGGTGGCCGTGCTTTCCCGCCTGCTGTTCGCGGAACCCCTTTCCGGGCGGAAGCTGCTGGCCCTGGCCTGCGCCATGGGCGGCGCGGGGCTGGCCTGCGCTTCCGGCGGCGGCCTGCCGCAGGGCGCGAGCTTGCTGGGCATAGGCGCGGCGCTGTTTTCCGGGTTCTGCTATTCGCTGCACTACATCTTCAGCCGCCACTATCTGCGCGACTACTCCTCCGTCACCCTGTACTGCTGGTGCCTGCCCGCCGGGGCGCTGTTTCTGCTGCCCTTTGTCCTCGCTTCCGGTTTTGCCGCCAAAACGCCGTTGGCCTGGGCGGCCATGGCGGGCATGGGCCTGGTGAGCACCTACGGCGCGTACTGGACGTATTGCGAAGGCATGAAGCGCCTTTCGCCCACGCTGGTGGCCATAACCGCCACCCTGGAACCCGTGCTGGCGGGTCTGATGGCCTGGCTGTTCTGGGGCGAGACCTTTTCCCTGCTGGGCTGGCTGGGCGCGGCCCTGGTGCTGGCCGCCGTGCTGCTGGTGGTGGCCGTGCGGGAAGGGGAGGACGCTGCCCCCGCCTGCGCGGAAGAAGCCCGCGAGGCCTGACGCGTCCGCGCTTACGGCTTGACTTTTTACGCCGCCTCACATAGGAGAGACCTTCCGCGGGGCAAAAGCTTCCGGTATGGGCCAGCTTAGCTCAGTTGGTAGAGCAGCTGATTCGTAATAGACCGGCTTGTCAACCGGGAAAAAATAAAAAGTCACCCTAGAAGTGACGAAAAAAGTGTTCTTTTACAGGCATTTGCCGACGTAGCTCACCTGGTAGAGCAGCTGATTCGTAATCAGCAGGTAGTCAGTTCGACTCTGACCGTCGGGTCCATAAATTTCAGGGGTTTGCATGCAGAAATGGCATGCAAACCCCTGTTTTGCGTTAAAAGGGCTTTTCTAGCCTATTTAGAGCATGGCAGCGAAAACGGTTTCTTTCGCCTCTTGGGGGTGGAAGCATGACCGGCAACCGTTGCGGGCATGATCCGAAGCGCCCAATCCTCTCCCCGGCTCACCCCATCCGAAAAGGAAAAGGCGGTCTGCCGCGCATTCTCTCCCTCGCCGCCGAGCGGGCAAAAGCCTGGTATTTCCACCCTAAGAAGTGCCCGCCGCTGCAAGCGCAGCCAAACAGGCGAACCAGATCAGAGCGCCGGGAAGCCTGCCAGGTTGTCCTGGAAACGATCCTTGCTCACCTTGACCTGGCTTCCATGTGTTTGGGCACTCCAACGGCGGCCAGCGGCTTTATCGACATCGACATGCGTACTATCGTGCGGGATTCAGGCATCGGCCAGCGCCGTTGTGAGCGGGCCATTGCCCTCTTCAAAGAAGCTGGCTTCATGAAAGTGACCCAGCCCCGCACTCAGAACGACGAGGGCATGTATTTCGGCTGCCGGGCCATCCGTGTGGTGACGGAGGCGCTATTTGAATGGCTGGGCCTTGGCCCCATGCTGCACCGGGAACGGGCCAGAGCGTCTGAAAGGCTCCGCCGTAAAGCGCAGAAGGCAAACCGCAAGCTCTCCGAGTTTATGAGCAGGATACGGGACAAATTCAAAAGCCCGGTCGGACGTGCTTTCCAACGCCTATCCCCTCGCGCCGAAGAGGAACGCATGGAGCGCCGGATAGCCTGGAGCCGGAAATGGAGCGAGTTTGTTCTCCAGGGGATAGATTCCCGTGAGGCTCAACGACGAACCAACGCGGCCTTGGGGTATCCACCGGGGTACAGCCCAGGCCAGGACGCCAGCTAGAAATAGGCTATAAAAAGGGTGGCCCCAAAACCCAAGGGGCAGTAAGATATTTTTGCTCTCCAAGCGTCTTATTCACCCTTTTTCACTTCAAAACTCCCGCTCTTATAGAGGTGATCCGCACCGTTTTTCCGACCGCTCGTCCTTGGTCATCACACTATCGAAAAATAAGTGTCGCATGGTAGGGCCATAGGTGTCGTGCATAAAAAACCAAGAGGCAAAAAAATAAAGAAAGAGAACCGGAGGAAGACCGCCTGAGCAAATTTTTACTCATCTTGAGAAGGTTCCCCTGAGCCTGAAGCGATAAGGCACACTTTCTGCCTTTAGGTTAATAGCTCCCTGATAAATACTTCTCAATTGTTCCGTGTGTTCGCAACATTCTATAATATTTGGTGTTAGTTGTGGGCGCGGTGCTCGTTCCTTGCTCATTTGGTGGCTAAATGATACCATTAAAAATTCCCATTATTCTGGGTGAACATCCAAAGCTGATTGTGACGACTCCAAATGATTCAAAATACATTTCTCCACTTTAAAAATATAACCCACCGAACCGAAATGGAACTCTGGGGAAAGGGTATTTTGACCTGGAGAGATTTTTCAGAGCACTATCCTCAGCAGCTTCTTTTACTAGAAAGTATGAACTCACCCACGGATGTTCAATCTTCATTTGTAGCTTTTGAGCAAGCGAACGTGAGCTATTTTTCTAGCCGCATTCACCGACATGAGTACTACAGACTCGCCCTCTCATTTCCGGAAAAAGTTCTTTTTCTTGACATTGAAACAACAGGGTTGAGTATTTATTATGATATCATAACGATAGTTGGGTGGTCATTAGGTAATGAGTACGGAGTTTATATTAATGGTGAGGATGAATCTACCCTTATTAAAAAAATTAAAGAGGCGGAAATAATTGTTACGTTTAATGGAACACTATTTGATTTAAAATTTTTACGGAAATACATTGAATTTATTGAAATACCAAGCCTCCATATTGATCTCCGCTTTTTTGCGAAACGAGTTGGATTAACAGGTGGGCAGAAATCTATTGAAGAGCAAATCGGCTTTAAGCGAGACAAAAATATTGCTGGATTGCAGGGAGAAGCGGCTCCAATATTATGGCATAGCTATAGACGTGGGGATACCGACGCCTTGAAACGGCTCATTGAATACAATCACGCCGACATTGAAGGCATGAAGGCTATATTTGATGAATGCGTTCGCCTAACATGCATTAAGAATAAAATCCCAAGTAAAATTCGCCCTAAATTCCATTTTAAAAAACTCAAATCGCGTATTAATTGGGCACTGCATTCACCCCCTGCTGGCGAAGCTGGAGTTTTTGTTCCCCAATATACCGGTAGTATAAAGCCTTTAATCACCTATTCCGATTTGAATCGGCTAACGCCTTTGGACACCTTCTGCGTGGCTGGTATTGATTTGGTTTCTTCTGAGAAAAAAGAGTCTGGCTTTTGCTTATTGACCGGCAACATTGCAGAAACGTCTAGGATCAAGAGTGACTCTGAACTCATTGCTCTAATTGTGGACTCTGGAGCGAATCTAGTTTCCATTGATTCTCCACTGAGCATTCCACAAGGAAGAACTACTTTCTGGGATGATGATCCTGTACGCGATAAATATGGCATAACTAGGGAGTGCGAGCGTACGCTGAAAAAAAGAGGGATATCTAGCTATCCATGCTTGATCCCGAGTATGCAAAAGCTAACTCAACGTGGCATGACTCTGGCAAATAAACTACGAAAACTTGGCGTCCCAGTCATTGAAAGCTACCCTGGGGCCGCTCAAGATATTATGAACATCCCTCGGAAGCAG
The DNA here is from genome assembly GCA_031551765.1 of Desulfovibrionaceae bacterium. GTDB lineage: Bacteria > Desulfobacterota > Desulfovibrionia > Desulfovibrionales > Desulfovibrionaceae > JAVBNC01. Next base: position 5,868 of record JAVBNC010000056.1, on the reverse strand, counting down.
GCGGGACTAAAATACCTTGTTGAAGGATTACGTGAGTTCGGGATTGAAGGGGAGTTTTTAAATTCTCCGGTCAGCCACGACGAGCTAGACGCCATTACATCAGCTATTGTGGGACATTTTTTTTGGGCGGGCAAGTTTGAGGGACTTGGTAATACTGAAGAAGAGTATTTAATAATACCAGACCTACAGGCTAATCATGAAGAATGGCTGCAGCGCAAAATTATTGGGCTAAGTGGAGCCATTGGTGCTGGCAAAACGACCGCTGCTGAACATTTAAGCTCAAAACAATTTAGTACTGTGCGGTTCAGTGATATTCTCAGAAATATTCTCAAAGAGAAAAAAAGACTAATTGTACGTTCTGAGCTGCAATCACTTGGTTTGGAGATCAACTCCACCAATCGCCAGCGTTGGCTTGGCAAGCAAATTGTCAGCATCGTTAAATCAGAAAAAAGAGCTGCGATAGATGGACTTCGCTTCCCTGAAGACCACGCGACACTTGTAGAAAATTTTGGTCCTGCCTTTAAGCATATCCATATCGAATGTGAACAATCACTGCGAGAACAACGATGCTCAAAATGGGGAGAAGAAGATATTTCTTTAGAGAAGGCTTCACAGCATAAAGTTGAGAGCAGCATTGTTGAACTTTCAAAATTAGCTCATAAGTGTATTTCAAATAATGATACTAAAGAACAACTATTCTATGCGATAGAAACAGAATTGGGGAAATAGCTATGCCAGTTACCGTTGTTGTTGGTGGGCAATTTGGCTCAGAGGGAAAAGGTAAGGTTGCCCACTACTTGGCGAAAACCATGCACGCCAGCTATGCTGTTCGTTGCGGTGGTTCTAATTCAGGGCATACTGTTATAGATGACAACGATAATATCCGTGTTTTCAGGCAACTGCCCACAGCGGCTATCTTGCCTGAAGTAAGGCTGGCTCTTTGCGCAGGCAGCTATATTGATGTCGAGGTGCTCCTTCAGGAAATTGCAGATGCCAAAATTGATGAAACGCGGCTGGCTATAGACGCCGAAGCGGTCATTATCACTTCTGAATGCAAAGCTGCTGAAAAAGCGTCTGGCCTTATCCCTGCGATAGGTTCAACTGGGAGCGGCACCGGAGCAGCTGTGGCAGCGCGAGTGCAGCGTAAAGGCATTACCTTTGCAAAGGATATTCCGACATTGCACCCCTATATTGCCGATGTGGCTGAGGTATTACGCAACAGCCTGAATAAAGAAGAGCGTATTATAATTGAAGGCACACAAGGCTTTGGGCTGTCCCCTCTCCACTCAAGGCTGTTTCCCAAGGTAACCAGCAGGGATACTACCGCTGGGGCCTTTGTGGCTGAAGCTGGCTTAAGCCCTCTTGATGTTGACGACATCGCCCTTGTTCTCAGGGCATTCCCCATTCGTGTGGCAGGAGAGTCCGGTCCCTTAGAACATGAAATCTCTTGGGATGTGATTACCCGAGAGGGCAATCACTCCGCCCCAATTTACGAGTATACGACCGTCACCAAGAAACTTCGACGCGTAGGCCGTTTTGACCCCGAAATAGTAAAAAGGGCTATCGCTATAAATCAGCCAACAAAGATATTTTTGAATCATGTTGATTATGTAAGCTGTAATATGTGCAAAGATAAAAGTAGCCTTTGGGAGTTCGTTAAAACCATTGGGATGCAAATACGTCATGAAATCGCTTATTGCGGAACTTCTCAAAAAGATATTACATATCTTGGGTGTGACAATGATGGACAATAAAGATCAATGCCCTTCGCTTGCAATTCCAGAACTAAGAGAAATTCCCTGCGGAATGCTGTCTTCGCCACAAATAGCCTTATACTTCAAGCATAATTTTTTAGTAAAAAACCCTGGCTCTGGTTTAAAGGGGGCCACATATGATATGAGGCTGGGAGGTCCAGCCTACCGTTTTATTAATGGGGAAAAAAAAATCATTAATCTTGGGGAAGAAGACGATACTATTAGAAATATTCAAAATAGACTTTTTCTTCCTCCTAACTCTCTAACTTTTGTAACAACTCGTGAAGAATTTCGACTGACTAGAGATGTCATTGCAAGATTTAATCTCAAGTCGAAATGGGTACATAAAGGCCTATTATTAGGTACAGGCCCGATTGTTGATCCAGAATTCGATGGGTTCTTGTATATTCCAATACATAATTTTAGTGGTAAGGAGATTGATCTCGAATTTGATACGCCTTTGATAGTTGTTGAGTTTACAAAAACGTTAGATGTAACCGAAAATTATATAAAAAACCCTAGCAAGAAAGGTATAATCGCAAATTATCTCAATTCAGCTGGCGAAGTAGAAAGCTCTGTATTGAAAGTAATTCGTGAATATGAGGAAAAAATTCAAGATAATACTGATGAAATTAATGCTAGTAAAACAGAAAGAGAGAAGTGGAATAAACGCTTTACATGGGGATGGGTTGCGTCTGCTTTCCTCGGTGGTATTGCGCTAGCATCTTTAGTGTTCACAACTTGGTCTGTTCACGCCGACACCCGCCAGAAGGTATTGGCAGCGCATGAAGCTCTACTCACGACTAGTGACCGGTTAGAAAAAGAGAACACAAGAATACGAAATGAACTGGCTGTTCTAAAAGAACAACTCAGAGTGTTGTCCACTTCTTCCTCTGGAGCTTTGACCGAAACCAAGGTTCAAGAGCCTCAGGGGCAGCTTAATACGAATGCGTTAAACGCAGCGCAACAAGATGGCCCAAAAGCGCAGCCGTCTCCATCTTCAGAGGAAAAAACCTCAACACAAAAATAGAGATGATCATTGAAATTTGCGGCGGCATCGCCTCCGGTAAGACAACTCTCTGTAAGAGTATTTCTGCACTTGGCGGCTCTGCCGCGTATGAAAATTTTCAAAAAAATCCTTTTTTAGACTTTTTTTATAAAGATCAAAAAAGATTTTCTTTTGAAACAGAAGTAACCTTTTTGTTGCAGCATTACCATAGTATAAAAATTGCCTCGAAGGCTTGTCCAATCATTTGTGATTTCTCTTTGGTGCAAGACTTAGCCTATGCAGATGCTAATCTTATAGGAGCTAGGCATAAAATATTTTGTAGCATTGAAAAAGAATTGCGAGCAGAGATTGGTCTTCCTGATTTATTGATATATTTAACCTGCCCGAGCAGTGTGCTGCTTGAAAGGATACGCTCTAGGAATCGTGATGCTGAGAAGGGCATCACAATAGGATATTTGAATGCTTTGAATTCTGCTTTAGAACATAGGGTTAGAAAAATTAAAAAACTATCGAATATAGTTGTAATTGATAGTTATAGTATAGACTTCCGTGACATGATGCCCCAAATACCCGAGCTTGAAAAAATTCTACAGATGTATCCTAAGGTGTAGCTAGCTATTTGCCTCGTACCGTTCCATTTCCTTCGTTGATTGTCCCTTCTTTTATATGAAACTGAATGTTCCGCTTTTTGCAGAATAAAACGACCTGTTCAGCCTGCTCATTGTAAAATTCACGATGCCCTTTGAACGCCGTTATCTCTTTGCTATAGTTCGTGCGGCCAAAAATAATTTTGTCCGTAAAAGATACCGCCTCTAAAACTGCATCTAAGTTTTGCTTAATCAAATTTGGTGTTGGGTATGGTTCAATGCTCACCCATGTTTTGCAACCCTTTTCATGCAATGCCTTTAATGCAGCCAATCGAGTACCATACGGAGCTGCGCCAGGCTCCATGTTCGCACGATAATCCTCATCGAGCGAGACGAGCGTAATGCCGTATTCGTTTTCCTTAGAATAGGTTGCAAGCTCCAACGGTAGAATGCCTTTGCTCAAAACTGTGCATTTAATTCCGGCATCGTTGAGTTTTTTGATGGCTGCAAGACTCATCATTTCTATTTCTTTATACCCATACATAAATGGGTCAGTCGTAAAGCAAAGCTGGACAGACTGAATTTTTGATTTTAGCCGTGGGATTTCTTTATCTAAAATTTCTAGCGTGTTGAAAACCAGATAAGGTTTCAGCCAATCTTCGTATGAGCTAACCTGGCCAAACCGCCGTTTCAGCATAAAAGCATAGCATGGATACTTGCAGCCATGAGCGCAGCCAAGAACGTGGTTCATAGTATAGTCGCCATACTCCACGCCGGTAACGTAGAGCATAGATTTGCGCTCTATGTGGCCATTTACAGCTTTCATCTCTGCCTTCTCCTGATCGCAATCCGATTCTTGCCTTTTTCTTCCCAAAAGGTAGAGGGTTTGCCTGTCGGAGTGATCGCAGGTGTGCGCATAATTTCGATGATACCGTGTTGTTTCATATTCTCTAGGCTTGAATGCAACATGCTGAACTCACACAACAAGCCATATTCATTGATGAAACCAGCAAGAAGTTTTTTTAGTCCAACCTCACCGTCTATTACAGCAAGATAACCGCTCAATAATTTTTCGATTTGGTCAATCGTTATGAGTTCATTTTCAACAGTGGAGGTTGTGTTCTCAAGAAGATCAAGCAGTGATGGCTGACGATTTTGTTGAATGTTGGTAAATAGCTCATCTTTACGCCTTTGCATATTCTCGGCCATGAGAAAGCATCCATCTTCATGGTTACACACATGAATCATTCGGTATTTCGGACGATGCCCGGACTTCAGGCGGATAGGCATGTCGAGAACATAGCTGAATCGTTGTTTCAGCCGTGCTTTATATTCTGTTGAAAATATTCGTTCAGCCTTGTAGCCGTTTATTTCCTTGCGATTATATTGGGCCACAATGTCTTTCCAGTAATCCCCGCCTGCGATTTTACTCAATAGCTCCGTAGATTGTGGCGAGGAGTTGAATTCTGTGGGATCGTATTCAACAAGGTCATCAAGATCACGAAGGGCTTCATCATTGGTATAGCCTACCCCCATTGCCCGACAGGCATCACGGAAAAAGCCGAATGAGTTGAAATTAATCAACATTTCAAGGCTATTAAACCCATATGAGTCAAATTTTTCAAATAGCCCGTAATCCAATGCGCGAATTCCGTAAGGGTCAATATATAAAAAGACATTATTGCCGCGCTTTCCGGAAAGTAGGCTCTCAATCTGCTCTTCATATTTTCCTGAAATGATCGCCGGATACCCATACCCGTTATTAAATTCTGCAATATTTTCACTCAATTTTTGTGCATGATTAAGCTCTATGAAGCAAACGTCAATTTTGCCTCTGGTGTTTTCGGGCTTCATAGTGCTCATGCAAGCATCACGGGCCTGTAAAGCGATAACAGGCGACCCAGGCTTGCCATCATCAAACACCCCTTGCCCCGCGAAGCAATCAACGTAGCAGATCGGTTTACGGCTCGTTAATAGCTTCTGAAAGTACGGCCTTAGATACCAACCAAGAAGTCGGTCTTTTATTTCCGACCAACTGTTTTTCGACTTAAAAAAGTCAGAGTTGTCTTTTGCCATGCCGACTGCCGCCGCTGCCAACAACGCGATGGCAGGGAATGATGATGGAAATGGGATTGCGGCCAACAGCGCCGCCCACAGCCTGACTGGACATGGTTTTCTTGCCCATTCGCTTGGCCATTATTTTGGCGATGCCGCCGTAGGTCAAATATTTTCCATGCGGGATTTCACACAGAATCTGCCAAACGCTTTGCCGAAATTCGCCGCCTATCGGAGCCAGCGTCAAATCCGAAATAGATGGTTTTTCTCCGGCGAAATAACCGTCCAGCCACTTTTGGGCATCGAAAAATACCGGCAAGTCCGGTAATCATCCCATTTTTAGTAGGTCTTCAAAGTAGCGCCTATGCCGCTTGCTTCAGCTTCATGGCTGGAGTGATCCCGCCGATGCCCATGTTTGGGCGCTCATTGTTATAACTCCAAAGCCACTTGGTGGCAAAATCCT
>JAVBNC010000155.1:0-44999 GCA_031551765.1 Desulfovibrionaceae bacterium | reverse complement strand
AAACCATGATGATGGCGATTTTAAAATTGAAGGCGAAGAATAATCCTTTGGGTTCGTATAAACTGTTGGCGGATTTCATCCGCAATCGCCAGCTTTAGCTGTTACTCGATACCACCGGCTTCAGCCGGTGGAGTATTCATTCCCCGGCAAGGGAAAAAGCAATTCCGGACCAGGGGTAGTACCGTATGGTACCGTCTTGGTCCGGAATTGCTCTTCAGCGCAGTCTATGGAGCAAAAGGCGCTTTTGGGAAACAACCCCTAGTGGCTGCACCCCGTACAGGAGGCCGAGGGCGTATAGTGTTCCAGAACCCCGGTGAGAAAGTCGTTGATGGCCGAAGCCACGCTGCGCTCGCCCCGGCTGCGGAACACCTCTATGCCCACCTGGGAACAGCCGCTGAGCGGGCGATGGCCGATGGAAGCGGCGATAAGGGTGGTAACGCCTTGCTGGGCAAGGGAAAACACCGGCTGCATACAGCCGCCGGAATGGTGTGGCACGCCGGGAAGGGTCGTTACATTGTGCACGCAGCCGCCCGCCACTTCCAACAGCGTGTAGACTTCGCAATGGCCGAAGTGCTGGCTGACGGCCGCGTCCAGGCCGCCTGGAAGCATGGAAGGAACAGCGATCAGTGCCTTTTTCATGACTCAATCCTTTGTTTGTGGCGCTACCGAAGCGGCGTCAGATACGGTTTCGTTTTTTAGGCGCAATGGCTGCGCGTGCTTTTCGTGTTGCACGAATCAACTACTAAACGATAGGTATACTAGATTGGAGAAAAAGGAAAGTCAAAAACGCGGGTAAACGGATCGGCGCGAGTGCGTGAACACGTGGGCCGGCTTATTCCGTGGGGAGAAACTCTTTGTAGATATAGTCGGCCAGGGCTTTGGGCCAGGAACGGGGGGCAATGCCGGTGCATTCGGTAAAGCGGGCGGTATCCAGAACGGAATAACGGGGCCGCTCGGCCTTGCAGGGGTATTCCTTGCTGGTGATGGGGCAAACAATGCATTCCATCTGGGCCAGGCGGACGGCTTCGGAAGCCAGCTCGCACCAGCTGGCCGTGCCGCTGTTGGCGATATGAAAAATGCCGGAGGGACGCTTTTCCGTCAGCTTGAGGCTGTATTCGGCCAGGTCAGGGGTGTAGGTGGGGGAGCCGATCTGGTCGTGCACCACTTTGAGGCAGTTTTTGAGCGGATCGTTGGCAGGGCCTTCCGCGCAGGTCTTTTTTTCTTTGCAGATTTCAAGAATTCTGCGCACAAAATTCTTTTTCCCCGGCCCGAACAGCCAGGCGGTGCGGACGACGCAGGCGTTGGGGAGCTTAAGTTCCAGCAATGCTTGTTCCCCTGCCAGCTTGCTGCGGCCGTATACGCCCAGCGGGGAGGGCGTGTCATCCGGCGTGTAGGGCGCGCCTTTGCGGCCGTCGAACACAAAGTCCGTGCTGTAGTGCACCAGATAGGTCGGGCTGTTGCGCACAATGCGGCCGAGCATGCAGGGCAGGGTGCGGTTGAACAGCATGGCCTGCTCGGCCTCGTCCTCGGCCAGGTCCACCTGGGTGTAGGCGACGGTGTTGAAGATGACGTCCGGCGCCACTCTGCCCACAAAAGAGGCCAGGGCGTCGGAATTGGTGAGGTCTATGTCGTTCCGGGAGGTGGCTTCAACGTTGTATTCCGCTTTAGTGAGGGCTTGGACCAGGGCCTGGCCCAAAAGGCCTGTGGTGCCGCCCAGAACCAGGGCACTGGGCCGTTTGGAAGCGGTTTTGGACATGGAGGGCGCCTTGGCGAAAGGTTGACCCGGCGGAAGAACGGAGCGGTGCCGGTGCTAGTTATTATAATACCGGCCAGCGGGGGAGAAGGTCAAGAGAGGGGTGAAAGCCTTCGCGGGCGCGGCGTTGCCGCGCCCGCGAATTGACAGTTTACTTCTTGTTCAGCCAAGGCATCATGCCGCGCAGCTTTCCGCCCACTTCCTCAATGGGGTGCTCGGCCTGGAGGCGGCGCGTGGCCTTGAAGCTGGCCATGTTGGCCTTGTATTCCAGAATGAAGTCGCGAGCGAAAATGCCCTGCTGGATTTCCGCCAGCACTTTTTTCATTTCCTTGCGGGTTTCGTCGGTGATGACGCGCTTACCCGTGACGTAGTCGCCGTACTCGGCGGTATCGCTGATGGAGTTGCGCATTTTGGCGAATCCGCCCTCATAGAGCAGGTCCACGATGAGCTTCACTTCGTGCAGGCATTCGAAATAGGCCATTTCCGGCTGGTACCCGGCTTCCACCAGGGTTTCGAACCCGGCCTGGATAAGCGAGGACAGGCCGCCGCACAGCACTACCTGCTCACCGAAAAGGTCGGTTTCCGTCTCTTCGCGGAAAGTGGTTTCAATAACGCCGGAACGGGCGCCGCCAATACCGCGCGCATAGGCCAGGGCGTTTTTCAGGGCCTTGCCGGAAGCGTCCTGGTGAATGGCCACCAGGCAGGGCACGCCGCCACCTTCCGTGTAGGTGCGGCGCACGAGATGGCCGGGACCCTTGGGCGCGATAAGGAACACATCCACATCTTTGGGCGGGGCGATCTGGGCGAAATGGAGGTTGAAGCCGTGGGCGAAGAGCAGGGACTTGCCCTTTTTCAGGTGGGGCTTGATGTCCTTTTCATACACTTCCGCCTGGAACTGGTCCGGCAGCAGAATCATGATCAAGTCGGCCTTTTTGGCCGCGTCGGCCACGCTCATAGGGGAGAAGCCGTGCTCTTTGGCCAGGTCGTAGTTGGGGCCGCCGGGGCGCTGGGCCACAATGACGTCCAGGCCGGAATCGCGCAGGTTCTGGGCGTGGGCGTGCCCCTGGCTGCCGTACCCGATGATGGCTATGGTTTTACCCTTGAGCTGTTTAAGATCCGCGTCTTTTTCGTAATACACCTTCATGGGAAGCTCCTGATATGACGTTGCAAGGGGGAGGACGCGTGTTTTGGCGTGTCCTCCCCGTTCGGTTGTTGGAACGAAATTATGCGTCGCGCTGCATGGAACGGCGCATGGCCACGGTGCCGGAGCGGGCCATTTCCTTGATGCCGAACTTGGTCAGCAGTTCGGCCACGGCCTGGAGTTTTTCGTGGTTGCCCGTCACTTCCAGGGTCAGTTCGGAAAGGCTCACGTCCACCACCTTGCAGCGGAAAATATCGGCTAGGCGCAGAATTTCCGCGCGCCAGGTGTCGTCGGCCTGCACCTTGATCAGCATCATCTCCCGCTCGACCGTGGCGATATCGTCGAAATCCACCACCTTGACCACGGTGACCAGTTTGCGCAGCTGCTTGACGATCTGCTCCACGATCTGGGCGTCGCCCTCGGTGGTGATGGTCATGTGCGAGAGGCCCTCTTCCTGCGCGGGCGCCACGTTGAGGGATTCGATGTTGAAGCCCCGGCCGGAAAAAAGCCCGGCTATGCGGGAGAGCACCCCCGGCTCATTTTCCACAAGAACGGAAATCACTCGGCGCATGGTCATACCCTCCTACACCAGCAGCATTTCATCCAGGGCCTTGCCGGAGGGGACCATGGGATAGACGTTTTCCTCGCGCGCGACGCGCACGTCGATAAGCGCCAGGTTGGGGGAGGCAAGGGCCTGGCGCAGGGTGGGCACCAGGTCCGCCCTGGCGCTGATGCGGTACCCTTCCGCGCCGTAGGCTTCCGCCAGCTTGACGAAATCCGGCTGGTCCAGCGTGCAGGACGAGTAGTTCCTGGCGTAGAACAGCTCCTGCCACTGGCGGATCATGCCCAGGTAGCAGTTGTTGAGAATGACGATTTTCAGCGGCAGCTTGTGCTGCACGGCCGTGGCCAGTTCCTGGATGTTCATCTGGAACGAGCCGTCGCCCACTATGGCGAGCACCATGGCGTCCGGCATGGCGAACTGCGCGCCTATGGCCGCGGGCAGGCCGAAACCCATGGTGCCCAGCCCGCCGGAAGAGAGCAGGGTTCTGGGTTTGGTGTAGGTGAAGCACTGCCCGGCCCACATCTGGTGCTGGCCCACGTCCGTGGCCACCACGGTGTTCCCGCCCGTCAGTTCGTACAGGGTACGGATAACTTCCTGGGGCCGTATGTCTTCCTGGTCGCCGCAGGCGGGGGAGGCGCATTCCTGGCCGATGTTTTTCAGTGAGGCCAGCCAGTCCGCGTGGTCCGCCTGCCAGTCGTGGCTTTCCTTGGCAAGGCGCTTAATGAACATGTCGCGCAGGTCCGCAAGCGCCAGCTTGCAGTCCGCCACCACGGGCACGTCCACCTGAATGGTCTTGCGGATGGTCGTGGGGTCGATATCGATGTGCACGATTTTGGCGTTGGGCGCGAAAGCGGAAATTTTGCCCGTGACCCGGTCCGCGAAACGCGTGCCCACGGCAATGACCAGGTCGCTGTTGACCACGGCCCGGTTGGCCGTGACCGAACCGTGCATGCCCACCATGCCCAGCCACAGCTCGTCGTCGCCGGGGTAGCCGCCCAGGCCCATGAAGCTGGAGGTCACGGGAATGCGCAGGGTCCTGGCCAGCCAGGTCAGCTCTTCGCTGGCGTTGGACAGGATAACCCCGCCACCGGTGAGGAACAGGGGCCGCCTGGCGGCCGTGATCAGGTCCGCCGCTTTGCGCAACTGGCCGTAATTGGGCTTGTAGTTGGGGTTGTAGGAGCGCATGCGCACGTCCTGCGGCCAGATGAATTCCGTCACCGCCTGCATTACGTCCTTGGGCAGGTCCACCACCACGGGGCCGGGCCTGCCGGAACGCGCGATGTAAAAGGCCTGGCGGATGATCTGGGCCAGGTTTTTTACGTCCTTGACCAGGTAGTTGTGCTTGGTGCAGGGGCGGGTAAGGCCCACGGTGTCCACTTCCTGAAAGGCGTCGTTGCCGATGAGGCTGGTGGGCACCTGCCCCGTGAGCACCACCAGGGGAATGGAGTCACAGTAGGCGGTGGCAATGCCGGTAATGGTGTTGGTGGCGCCCGGACCCGAGGTAGCCAGACACACGCCTACCTTTCCGGAGGCGCGGGCATAGCCGTCGGCGGCATGCACGGCGGCTTGCTCGTGCCGTACCAGAACGTGGCGTAGATCCGTGCGGGAAAGTTCGTCGTAAATATCAAGGATAGCGCCGCCGGGGTAACCGAAAATGGTGTCGGTACCTTCGCGCTGCAAACATTCCAGCAGGATCCGGGCTCCACTCAACAACATGACTCACTCCTTGGCGGCGTAACGATCCAAGATGGCCACCATCTTGGTCTTGCCTTCCAGCTTTTGCTTTTTCAGCTGTTTCATCTGCTGCTCCTCGGCGGGAGTGCGGTACGGCTTGCTTTCCAGCTTTTCCAGCTGTTTTTCGTATAGCGCGTGCTCGTCGCGCAGGGTGCGGAGTTCTTCATCCTGAGGGGCATACTTATCCATGAGGTCTTTTTCTCTTTTATCCATAATACGCTCCTCCTAAGTTAGGTTAAGGATACGGTGTGTTCCTGTCGCCCGGCATTTCCGCGCGTCCGGCGCGCAATGCCTCGTTCCATTTTCACTCGGGGCGGCACAGCGCCGCCCAATCCGGTTCGCGCTCGCTGCTCACAATCAGGATTTTTTCCCGCCCCGTTTCGCCGGAGGCAAGGCGCACCCTGGAGGGCCGCAGGCCCAATTTTTGCGCCACAAAGGCCACCAGGGCCTTGTTGGCTTTATTTTCCACTGCCTGGGCCATGAGACGGATACGCAGCCTGCCATCCATGACCCCGCTGATCTCGTTTTTCTTGGCGCCGGGCTGTACCCGTACCGCCACACGCCAGTTCCCGTCCGCAAGGCGCGTCAGCCAGGGCAAAGCGTCCGCGCTATCCGCCATGGCCGTTCTGCTTGCCGAGCTTGGCGGCGTTTTCGCCCAGCTTGGCGTCTTCTTCTCGTTCCATGTCCAAAAGTTGCAAATGCCCTTCAATGACCGAGCGCAGCTTCAGGGCAAACTGCGCTTTCAGCCTGCGGGCGTGGGCCACGTCTTCCAGAATGCGGGCCAGGCGCACGTTGCCCTGGTTGATGATGTTTTCCGCCTTGGCCCGGGCCGCTTCCAGAATGAGCTGAGCTTCCTGCTGGGCGGAGGCTTTCAGGGTTTCACTCATGCGCTGGGTGGAAACCATCATTTCCTGCAACGCTACCTCACGTTGCTGGTACTCCGCAAGTCTGGCCTCCAACTGCGCCACCCTGGCGCCAAGCGCCACTTTTTCATCGCCCAGGCGGCCGAGGGTATCGGCCAGGTCCTGGAGCAGGCGGTCCACCTCCTGCGGCGAATAGCCCCGGAACGAGCGTGAAAAGGTGTGGTTGAGCAGGTCTATGCGGCTGACGGCCATAACGGTGTTACCCCAGCGCGGCAAGATACATGGCCAGGCGCGCGGCGCACTGCACCAGGATGTAGTCCACAAACTGCACCGCCAGAATTACCGCGATGGGGGAAAGGTCGATGCCGCTGGTGTACAGAAAAGGAAGGATGCGGCGCACCCGCCAGAACACGGGCTCCGTCAGGGCGCGCAACGTGCGCACAATGGGGTTGTACGGGTCCGGGTTCACCCAGCTGATGACCGCCGCGGCTATGATGACCCAGGTGTACAGCGAGAGCACCATGTGCAGGATATAGGCCACCGCGTTGATAATGGTCAGAAGAAAAAACATCAGCGCTCCTTGCTCGCGGAAAGCATGCGAAATCGGCGTGTTCAGTTTGCCTGAGGCAATTCGTTCCTAATCTTTCTCTTTCCGGCGCGAAGATCAAGGGAAAAATGCGTCTTTTTCACGCTTTGTCGACAAGAGGCTCGACCAGAGAAAAAAACTCAGCAAATTCAGATAGATGTAGACGGGCGGAAAGTTCCTCATTGCCGAAACTCCAAAAGGGAACTCCGGCGCGGCGCGCGGCCTGTTCATCCACAAAGCTGTCGCCCACGTAGGCCACGTCGCAGGTCTGCACGCCCCAGGTTTCCAGAATGCGCAGCAGCCCTTCCGGATCCGGCTTGGGCGGGACCTGGCTGACGGTCATGACCGGGAAGAAGAAGCGCGAGAGTTCAAAATGTTCCAGCACCTTGTGCACGGAATCGCTGCGGTTGGTGCACAGGGCAAGGCGCATGCCCTTTTCCAGGGCGTAGTCCAGAAAGGCGGTCATGCGCGGCAGCGGCAACATCAGGGGCATGAACTTGTCGCTGTAGCGGGTCTGGTTGCGCGCTTCTTTGGCGGCTTCCAGCAGCCGCGGCGGGATGATGCGCACCAGGGCCTCGTCCGTGGAAACCATGTGCGAATAGGCCGCTTCCGCTTCCGAGAGTTTGGGCAGGCCCACGGCGTTGCGGATATGGTTGTAGAAGGCCGTGTTGGCTTCCTTGGAGTCAAAGAGCACGCCGTCGCAGTCGAAAATGATGCCCTTGAGGCCGTTCGCGTATTCCTCTTCCAGCGAACAGGCCTTGGGCGCGGCGGCGGTCCGGAAGTCCGTGTTCATGCCCTTTTCTCCCCTTGCTCCGTTTCCTCGCGCGCGGGGAGAAGCAGCATATCGTGCGGCCGCAGCAGCCAGGGCCTGTCCTGCGGCGCTTTGGCGGCTCCCAGCACGCGCCACAGCGGCTCGCGCGCCCACAGTACGGCGGCTATAAGCTCTTTGTCCCAGTCGGACAGGGACGCGGCCAGCTCTTGCGGCAGGGGCCGGAGCAGGCCGTCTTCCTGAAGTTGACGGCGCAAGTCCTCATGCGCGCTGACCAGGACGCTGCCTTCCGGCAGAAACGCGGCCATGGCCGCCAGCACGGCTTGCCAGGGCGGGGCTTGCGTTGCGCCCAGGGTCTGGATGGCGGCGGCTTCTTCCCCGTGCAGCTGGGTGTTGAGTTCCGCCCAGCTCTGGGCCACCTTTTCTTCCAGGCCGCGTATTTCCAACAGCTTTTCCTCCAGGTCCCAGGCCAGCAGCAAGGTGGCCTGGGCCGCGCGCAGGGCCGCGTCGCGCTCTCCGCTGCCTTCCGTGGGGGCGTCCGGACCGGCAAAGCGCGCCAGCGCTTCCCGTTCCAGGGGGGACATGGCGTCCGCCCGCCGCGGCCCGCTTTCCGGCGTAAGCCCTTCGTGCCCGGCCTGGGCCATATTTTCGCCCAGGGTCAGCAAGTCGTCCAGGCAGGCGCGGGCGGCTTGCGGGGAGAGCGGGTAGTTGGCGGGGTGAAAGTCCCGCGGCCAAAAATCAAGCCCCGGCAGCCCCGGGTGCAGAAAGGCGACGCTTTCCGGCAGGCCGGCGGGCGCAAGGGAACGGTGCAGGGTGGGCACGTACACGAAAAGCGGGGAAGCGGACATACGGGGTGCTGAGCTCCTGGCAAAAATCGCCGTCTGGTACGGCTGTGGAACAATACCCGGTCCTTGCCGGGCTGGCAACCCGGCCCGCTTGACCCTGTTCCTGGCCTAATATAGGCTCAAGTCCTAGAGCATTTTACCTTTGAGATTTTATCTTATGACAAAATGCTCTGGCCTTGCGAAACGCAGTGCAGCAAGGCTCGCGAGATTGGCGTAGGCTGGCTTGATGCGGCACGTCCTGTGCCGCCCCCTGCGGGCGTCGCTGCGCTCCGTGCTCTTCGCATCCTGCTACGCGACAGCCAGCCGTTAAGCGGCAATCTCAAAGCGAAATTGCCCTAGTTGACGGCCAAGGAGGCTCTATGTTCCCGAACATCGGCTTTACGGAAATTCTGGTCATCGCCGTGGTGGCGGTGCTTTTGTTCGGGCGCAAAAAGCTGCCGGAGGTGGGCAAGAACCTGGGCCGCGCCATCCGCAATTTCAAACGTTCCCTGGACGAGCCGGATGAAATAGACATCACGCCCAAGAAAGAAGACAAGCCGGACAAGCCGGACGACAAGAAAAACGACAAATAGCGCGCCATTTTCCTGAAACAAAAAGCCCGCCCTGACGCCAGGGCGGGCTTTTTTCATAACTGGAACACCGGGCGCTTAGAATTTCGGCACTTTTCTGAGCCAGCCTTCCGGGGCCGGGGTGTTGCCTATCTGCATGCTGGTGTACATTTCATACAGCGCACGGGAATGCTTGCCGATCTGGCCGTCGCCCACGGTGACGGTGGTGCCGTCTTCCATGAGGTAGCTGCCCACAGGGCTGACCACGGCGGCGGTGCCGAAACCGCCGGCTTCAATGATTTCGCCCTTTTTCACGCCTTCCAGGAAGGACGTGAGCTTGATACGTTCCGACCGGGCCTTGATTTTGCCCATGGCCGCCAGATCCAGCACGGACACGGAGGTGATGGACTTCAGGATGGAATCGTTGAATTCCGGGATGACGAAGGTGCCGTCTTTGAGCACGTGGTAGTGGTTCATGGTGCCCACTTCTTCCAGGTACTCGTTGGACGCGTCCAGGTACAGCACCTGGTCGGCCTGCTTGCTGTAAGCGTAGGTGGCCGCCTGCAGCGAAGCCCCGTAGTTGCCCCCGCACTTGGCCGTGCCCGTGCCGCCGGAAACCGCCCGGTGGTACTTGCTGGTGATGAGCAGGCGCAGGGGTTTGGAAAAGCCGCCTTTGTAGTACGGCCCGGAGGGCGAGAGCATGACGCAGAAAGTATAGCTGTTGCTGGGCTTGACCCCCAGCAGGTCCTGCGTGCCGAACATGAAGGGCCGGATGTACAGGGAGGATTCCGGCTCCGTAGGGCACCAGTCGCGCTCCACGTCGATAAGGCGGAGCAGGCCGTCCATGTGCAGGTCAAAGGGTACTTCCGGCATGCACATGTTGCGGGCGGAGTGGTTCAGGCGCTCGATATTTTTGTCCACGCGGTAGAGGTAGATTTCGCCGTCCGCGTGGCGGAAGCCCTTGGCTCCCTCAAAAATGGTCTGGCCGTAGTGCAGGGCAATGGCGCCGGGCATGACGGGAAAGGGGCCGTAGGGGACGATGCGCGCGTTTTTCCACGCGCCGTCCGCGTAGTCCGCCACGAACATGTGGTTGGTTCTGAGAGCGCCGAAAGCCAGGTCCCCGGCAGGGAGGGATTTACGCTGGGACTTGTCCAGCAGTTCATAACGGATAGTCATGCCGTCCTCCAGAAAGTAATGATGGCGTTGAGTATCCGCAGAACCTAAAACAAAATGGCGCAGGCTTCAAGAGAGAAGGGGACAAAAGACGCTTTTTAGAAACAGCCCCTAGGTGCCCTGCTGAGCAAGAGGCAGACGCATGGTAAAGAGCGTGCCCTTGCCCAAAGCGGATTCGCATTGCAGCGAGCCCTTGTGCACGGTGGCGACAATGAAGAAGGCCAGGGAAAGCCCGATGCTGAACCCGCCCCGCCCTGGGTCGTGGGTAGTGTAAAAAGGCTCGAAAATACGGCGGCAGGCTTCCGGCGGCATGCCCGGCCCGTTGTCGCGCAGGGTAATGACCGCGAAATTGCCGTCGCGGCGGGTACCGATACTCACGGCCGCCTCCCCGTCGCAGGGGCCCTTGTGCAGTTCGTGGACGGCGGTGCGCAAAAGCTGCAGCAGCGCCCGTACGATATCGCTTTCAGCCGCCAGCACCGGCGGCAGGTCCGGCGCGAGTTCACGGCGCACAGTGACGCGCGGGAAGCCCAGCCGCAGCAGTTCCTGGTCCGAAGAGGCGAATTCCAGGGCTTTTTCCACCAAGGCGTTGGCGTCGGCGGGCAGGCGGGCCAGGTCGTGCTTGCGGCCGAAGCGCAGCATGGAGGAAACCATGCCGTCGATAAACTGCCCGGCGTTGCGGATGCTTTCCAGAAGGGCGGGAATTTCGCGCGCTCGCGCGTATTCCCGCAGAGCGCTGAAAGAGGTTCCGCTTTCTTCCGCGGCGTCCTGGTTGACGGGCAGTTCTTCCAGCAGGCGGCGCTCCAGGTTCTGCGCGCTCTGCAGTATGGAACGGAGCGGATTTTTGAATTCATGGACCACGCCCGCGGCGAGCATGCCCACGGAAGAAAGCTTGTCCGTGCGGGCCAGGCCCTCTTCCAGCTGCATGCGCCGGGTCACGTCGTCAATACGGATAAGGGCGCCGCTTTCCAGGGTGGTTTCCACGGGGTGCACGGACAAGTCCTCGTAAAAAGTGGCGCCGTCCCTGGTGTAGGGCACCATGCTGACGCGCAGATAGCGCCGCTCGCGCAGGGCCTTGTGGATAAGGGGTTCGTGGCGCGCGAGCGTGTGGTCCAGGGTGCCC
Organism: Desulfovibrionaceae bacterium; assembly: GCA_031551765.1. Classification (GTDB taxonomy): domain Bacteria; phylum Desulfobacterota; class Desulfovibrionia; order Desulfovibrionales; family Desulfovibrionaceae; genus JAVBNC01. Next base: position 33,905 of record JAVBNC010000155.1, on the reverse strand, counting down.
AGAATCCGGCCCACGGCCTTTTGCGGGGGCAGGTCAAAGCGTTCCGCCGCCATGCTGTTCCAGAACGTGACGCGCCGGTCCTGGTCCACCCCGATCAGCACCGAGGGCGTGGCGTCCATCAGCGCGGTCATGTGGTCGTGCAGGCGCAGCAGGTCGTAGCGGGCTTGCGCGGCCTGGGCCGTGAGTTTCTGTTCAGACTCGGACTGGCGTACGCTTTGGGTGGCGTCTTTCTGGAGCATGAGCGCTCCGAGGCTCCTGTCGTTTGTATCGCGCAGGGGCAGGCAGCGCAGGGTGAACCAGCGCGCTTCGCTCTGGGGCGGGAGGTATTCCAGGTTTTCCAGCGTGGAGGGCCGCCCGTCCAGGGCGTCGCGCAGAGCGCGCATGACGGTTTCCGGCAACGCGGGGGACTGCTCGGTTATGGTGACGCGGCGGGTGCCCCCGGCCGCGGGGTCGTCCCACATGGCGTTCCAGGCGGCATTGGCCGTGGCCAGCGCCCCAAAGGCGTCGAACACGGCAACGCCGAAAGCGTCCGCGTCCATGATGGCCCGTAGTTCCGCTTCGGCCAGCGTCTGCGCCTGTTCCGCTTTCTTGAGCGGGGTCATGTCCAGAAAACAAAGCAGGGCGGCTTCCTCGCCTTGCCAGATGACGCGGGCCAGCGTGCAGGCCGCCCAGCGCAGGTCCCCCAGTTCGGTGACCAGGCGCAGGGAGAAATGGGGCAGGGGTTCCTGGTCTTCCCGCAGGCGTTGCAGCGTGTTTTCAAAATCCGGCAGGTCTTCCGGGCTGATGAACGCGGCACAGTCCAGGCCCGGGGCCATGTCCGGCTCCAGGCCTATGCCGTAGGCGAAACTGGGGTTGCAGTGCGTTACCCGTCCGTCTTGAATAATGACGGCTCCTTCCCGCATCAGGCCGTGGATAACGGCCAATTCCCGGCTTCTGTCCTGTTCTTCACGCAGGGCCAGGCCGAAACGCTCCTCCAGGTCCCGGACCCGGCTGCGGTCGCGCCGCAGGGCGAGGGCCAGCGCGGCGAACGCCAGCCCCATGAGGCCCCAGCCCAGCAGGAGCAGCAATTGCCGCCTGTCCGCCTGTTCGGAAAAGAGATACGGCCGGGGGAACAGTCCCATGGCCACCAGGTCGGCGTTCATCAACTCCAGGGTGCGGCGGCAGATGGAGAGGGAGGCATCGTGCAGAGGCTGGGCGCCCTGGTCGGGCGTGCCGCAGCTTTGGGCTTTTTCCGGGTCGTCGTGCAGGGGCTGGCCAAGCAGGGAAAGCATGAGCTCGTCGTTGAGCGGGGAAGAGCCGGCCAGGCGTTCCGGCACGAGCCAGGCCGAGCCGTCCGGCTCCAGCACCGCCGCGCGCAGGCTGAACCCGCTCGTTTGCGCCAGGGGCATGAGCATGGCGGCGTGCACTGCCAGCGCTTCGCCCTTACCGGCCTTGCCAGGGGGAATCTGTTGCGGTATGGCAGCAGCCAGCGCGTCAAGCCGCGCCGCCACCTGCCGTTCCATGTCCTGGGTGGCGCTTTGCACCGCCGCTTCCCGCAGGTACAGCAGCAGGGCCCCGAACAGCAGCCAGCAGCACAGCCCCAGCACGGGGAGCATGCGCCGCATCCGGTCGCGACGGGTCGGGTCGCCGGGGTCGGCGGGAACGGTGGGGGCGGAAGCCGTGGGCATGGTGTTTTCTTATCGCGGTAAAGGGTTATGTTATGGGCGTGGCCGTAAGGTATTTAGCAGTAAAATAGTTGGCGCGTCAAAAGTGCGCAATGCGCTTAGGGCATTTCATACTTGAAATGTTCGCAAGGATTTGTTTTCAAATCCTTGCCGCCAAATAGGCTTAGGCGGGTTTGATGCGGCACGTCCTGTGCCGCCCCCTTCGGGCGTCGCTTTGCTCCGTGCGCTTTGCATCCTGCTCCGCGACAACCCGCCGTTAATCGACTATTTGAAGCGAAACTGCTCTAAGAGGAGACCGGATGGAACAGTGTGTTTCCCCTGGCGGCGGAACTATGCCGCGCCACTGGCTGATGCTGCGCTTTTCCGCCCTTGGCGACGTGGCCCTGACCACCGGCGTGCTGGCTTATTGGCAGCGGCGTTTTGGCCTGCATTTTTCCGTGCTCACCAAAGAGGCGTTCGCGCCGCTTTTTGACGGCCACCCGGCTGTGGGCGAGGTGTTCGGCCTGGACGCGGACTCCCTGCGGCCCGCCGAGCTTTTTCCCTGGTTCCGGCGCCTGGCGCGGCAGCACCCGGACTGGGGGCTGCTGGACCTGCACGGCACTTCCCGCACCCGCCTGCTCTCGCTGTTCTGGCAGGGGCCGGTGCGGCGATACCCAAAATACTCCGTGGCGCGCAGGGCTTTTCTGGTTTCCAGGGGCCGCCTGGGGCAGGAAACGCTGCTGGCCGCTTCCGTGCCCCAGCGCTACGCGCTGGCCCTGGAAAAACGGCTGCCGCCGGAAGAAGCGTTCACTCCCCAACTGTACCTTGCGCCGCAAGAGCGCGCGGCTGGAGCGGAGTGGCTGGCCGCCCTGGGCCTGGAACGCGGCGCGCCCCTGGTGGCCCTGCACCCCTATGCCACCTACGCCCGCAAGGCCTGGCCCCGCGAGCACTGGCAGGCCCTGGCCGGGCTTCTGGACGAAGCGCGCCTGCCCTGGCTGGTGGTGGGGCGGGGGGAAGCGCTGTTTCCCGGCCACGACCGGGACCTGACCAACCGCACAAGCCTGCGGGAAAGCGCCGCCGTGCTGGCGGCCGCAACCCTGCTGGTCACCGGGGATTCCGGCCCCATGCACCTGGCTTCGGCCGTGGGCACGCCCGTGCTGGCCCTGTTCGGGCCCACCACCAAAGAGTGGGGTTTTTTCCCATCCGGTCCGCGCGACGTGGTGCTGGAGCGTGATTTGCCCTGCCGCCCCTGTTCTCTGCACGGCAACAGCATGTGCTCCCGGAACGGGGAATGCCTGCGCGCCATTCCGCCCGAGGAAGTGCTGGCCCGTGTCCTGGAAATGGCGGCGGCCGCGTCTCCGGCGCCGTAAGAGCCAAGCTTTACACAAAAAAGCGGGCGCGCCTGAAAAGACGCGCCGGCTTTGCGTGCGGCGGGTATCCGGCCGGATCAGCCTGTTTTTTCCATGATCTCGCGCGCTTCCTTGTTGTCCGGCTCGCTGCGGACAACTTGGCGGGCGGCGTCGAAGGCCAGCTCTTTTTTGTTCCAGGCCATGTACAGCTTGGCCAGGTTGAGCATGGTCTTGGGGTGCTGGCCGAACTGGCGCACGGCCTTAAGGTACACGGCCTCGGCTTTTTCGTATTCCTTGAAGCCCATGTAGCAGTTGACCAGGTCGGAATAGACCTTGCCGTCCTTGGGAAAGGCTTCCAGGGCCTGTTCCAGGAATTCCACGGCCTCGTACTGCAGGTCGGCCTCAATGAGAATGGAGCCTATTTCCGCCAGCACGCCGGGCTCATGGCCGAATTCGTCGCCGAGCTGACGCAGCACGGCCTTGCCGCGCGGGTTTTCCCCGGCCGCGATGTGGCCTTTGCCCTTGTCCAGCAGCATCTGCTTGCGGTTTTCCGTTTTTTCCTGCGCGGAGCGGGCCTTTTCCTCTTCCTGCTCGAAAAGCCCCTTGCGCAGCACGCGCAACACGGGCAGGAGCTTGGCTTCCTCGCCCGGCGCATAGGCTATGCCCACGCTGGTGGAACGGGTGATCCGGGTGAGAAAGTCGCGCACTTTCGGGTTGCGGCTGATTTCGTTCACGCATTCGAGAATGTTGACTTCCACCTCGTAGCGGGCCTTGCCGATGATTTTGCCGGGCTCGAAAAGCTCCAGAGCAGTGATGAGCGCGCCCAGGGCCCGCACGGGCTCGTCGCGCTTGGACAGGCTTTTGGCCCTGGCGATATTTTGCAATACGGAAGGCGGGGCAATGAACTGGGTCATACGGCGTCCTTGTCCTTTCGCCCGCAGGCGCAGCGGCTGCCCTTGGGGACGCCGCCGTGCGCGGCCAGCAGGCGTTCCACGGGTTCCGGCACCAGAAAGCGGATGGAGCGGCCCGCGCCAAGCCGTTCGCGGATCAGTTCCGCCCGGATATCCAGGCGGGTCAGCGGCAAATGGATGAGCATGCCGCCGCCGGGCAGCATGTACGCGGCGTTGGCCGCCGCAACCGGGGGCGGCACGGGGCGCGCGTCCTTCCAGCAGGTCTGCACGGTGTAGGAGAACACCTCCACGTCCATGCCCGCGCGGGGCACCACCACGATATCCGCTAGTTCCGGCAGGATGCGCCATTCATGCCACAGGTGCATGGCCACGAAATCTTCCGCGCCCAGCACGAAAAAGTGGCGCGCGTCCGGTTCGCGTTCCTGGTAAATGCGCAGGGTGTCGCTGGTGTACGAGGGGCCGGAACGCTCCTCTTCCAGCGTGCTCACGGCCAGCCCCGGAATGCCGGTGACGGATTCGCGCAGCATGGCCACCCGCAGGGCAAAGGGCAGCATGTCCGCCGCGTCCTTGTGCGGCGGCACGCAGCAGGGCAAAAGATCCAGGCGCGCGGGCCGCATGGCTTCCAGCACTTCCACGGCCAGGCGCATGTGCCCGAGGTGCGGCGGGTTGAAGCTGCCGCCGTAAATGCCCACCAGCGGTTTTTTTCCGCTCATTGCCGGACCTGGCCGTTGCCCAGGGCCACGAACTTGGTGGTGGTCAGCTCTTTCAGGCCCATGGGGCCGTAAGCGTGGAGCTTGCTGGTGCTGATGCCTATTTCCGCGCCCAGGCCCAGCTGGCCCCCGTCGTTGAGCCGGGAGGAGACGTTGACCCCCACCATGGAGGCGTCCGCCTCACGGGTGAAGCGCTCGGATCGTTCCCGGTCGCGGGTGAAAATGACTTCCGTATGCCGGGAGCCGTATTGCGCGATATGGGCCAGCGCTTCGTCCAGGCTGTCCACCACGCGCACGGCCAGGATGAGCGCGCCGAACTCCATGCCGTAGTCTTCCGGGCGTGCGGCCACGGCCTTGGCGTTGGAACCGGCCAGCAGGGGTAGGGAACGGGAGCAGGCCCGCAATTCCACGCTCGCTTCGGCCATGGCCTTGCTAACTTGCGGCAGCAGGGCGGCGGCCTCGTCCGCGTGCACCAGCAGGCATTCCAGAGCGTTGCAGGTGGAAGGCCGTTGAGCCTTGGCGTTGACCAGCACGGGCACGGCCATGGCCAGGTCCGCCCCGGCGTCCACATAGGCGTGGCACACGCCCTTGTCGTGCTTGAGCACCGGCATGGTGGCCTGTTCGGCCACGGCGTGGATCAGACCTTCACCGCCACGGGGGATCATGACGTCCACATACCGGTCCAGGCGGCAGAGCGCGGCCACCGTGGCCCGGTCCGCAATGGGCACCATTTGCGCCGCGTCCTCGGGCAGGCCGTTTTGCTTCAGGGCCTCCCGCACCAGGTCCATGAGGCAGATGTTGGACTGCAGAGCTTCCGACCCGCCGCGCAGAATGACGGCGTTGCCGGTCTTGAGGCAAAGTATGGACGCGTCCACGGTGACGTTGGGCCGGGACTCGAAAATCATGGCGATAACGCCCAGCGGCACGCGCATGCGGCCCGCCAGCATGCCGTTGGGCCGCACCCATTGGCCGTCCAGCGCGCCCACCAGATCCGGCATGGCGGCCACTTCGCGGCAGGCGGCGGCCATTTCCGCGATAATGGCGTCCGTCAGGCGCAGGCGGTCCAGCTTGGCCGCTTCCAGGCCCTTTTGGGCGGCGGCTTCCGTATCTTTGCGGTTGGCCGCCTGAATGCGCTCTTTATTCCGCATGAGCAGGTCGGCAAGCGAGAGCAGGGCGGCGTGAATGGCGGCCGGGGAGGCCCCCAGCAACAGGCGGCTGGCGGCCCGGGCCTTCTGGCCCATGCCGGTCATGAGGGCGTCGATATTCTCCGTCATGTGAAGCTCCAAAAGCGTTAGTGCGGTTTTCTCATTGCGTGTACCGTTTCGCGCCGCGCAAGGCAAGGCCTTGGCCGAGGCCGAAATAGACCGCTACAGGGCAGGATAGGCCTTTGACATTTGCCCCGACGGCGCATACAAGAATGCGGCCGCAGGCAGTGCGGCGACGCATTGGAATTCCAAGGAGAACATCATGGCTTTACCGCCCGTTCAAGACAATTCCCTTCTGGGAAGAGCCTCCGCAGAGGTGGCCCCGGAAGTTTCGCCCCTGCTCCGTTCCCTGCTGGCCCACGCGCGGCTTATCGCCATTGTGGTCGGCCTGGCCCTGGCCGGGACGGCCGGGTTTGGCATTTACAACTGGCACGCCAATTCGCAGCTTGAAAAGTCCCGCGTGGAACTGGGCCGCGTCGAAATTATCAGCGACCCCACGGTCAGGCTGAAAGAGCTGGAAGTTTTTCTGGCCAAGGCCCCCTCGGGCATGAGCACGGCGGTGAACCTGGCCGTGGCCAAGGCCGCCCTGGAAGCCAAAAATTACGACCGGGCCGCCAAAGCCTGGGACGCCGTGGCCAAGGATCCGCAGGACGCCCTGTATATATCCGCCATACTGGGCAAGGCCCAGGCCCTCTCCCTGGACGGCAAGGACGCCGAAGCCATGGCCGCGCTGGAAAAAGCCTCCGCCCCGGCCAAGGACGGCAACAAGGCCCTGCTGGACAAGGCCATTGAAGACCTGGCCGAGAAAATGGGCAACATCGACAAGGCCATCGCCACCTGCGAAGCCCTGGCCGCCAACAACTCGGTGATTTCCGAATCCGACTACTGGCGCCAGAAGGCCGTTTCCCTGCGCCAGCAGCAGGCTGTAAAGCCCGCTGAAGCCGCGAAGTAGTTGAATCGGAGGAAGGGGGAACCTCCTTCCCCCTCCAAAAAACTTTGTCAGGGGGAACGCACGTAAGGTGCGCACTAATTTCATACCCCCTGAACGGGGTCCCGGGGCGCTCGCCCTTGGCGGGTGCAGGGCGGAGCCCTGCATCGATTTTTCATTGGCTTCGACAAAACCGCTTCTAGAGCGGTTGAACATTGAAAATGTTCAACCGCTCGGCAAGGATTTGTCTTCAAATCCTTGCCGCGAGATTGGCGTAGGCGGGCTTTGCCCGCCGTCAAGCGACAATCTCAAAGCGAAACTGCTCTAAAAAGGAGCGTCATCTATGAGTGACCATCTGCTGGCGGAAGACGCCGGACCGCACCTCCTGCTGGGCAACGAGGCCATTGCGCGGGGCGCTTTGGAAGCGGGCATCAACATTGTGACCTGTTATCCGGGCACGCCTTCGTCCGAGGTGCCGGATTCGTTCCGGCGCATTCAGGGCTGCGGCCGTTTCCGGCTGGAATATTCCGTCAACGAGAAAGTGGCCCTGGAAGTGGGCGCGGGCGCGGCCCTGGCCGGGGGTCTGACCCTGGTGACCATGAAACACGTGGGCGTGAACGTGGCTGCGGACCCCTTGATGACCATGACCTACCTGGGCCTGCCCGGCGGCCTGGTGCTGCTTTCGGCGGACGACCCCGGCTGTCACTCCAGCCAGAACGAGCAAGACAACCGCACCTATGCGCGTTTTGCCGGGATGCCCTGTTTCGAGCCGGCTTCCGCCCAGGAAGCCAAGGACATGACCCGCGAAGCCCTGCTGCTGGCGCGGGAAAGCAACCAGCCCGTGCTGCTGCGCACCACCACCCGCGTGAACCACTTGCGCGGCCCGGTGGCCTACGGCCCGCTGCCCGCCCCGGCGCCGGTAGTGCCTTTCAGCAAGAACCCGCGCCGCTTTGTGCCCGTGCCCGCCGTGGCCCGCGCGCGGCACAAGGAACTGCTGAAAAATCTGGAAGAGCTGCGGGAAAAAGCGGAAAAGTCCCACTGGAACAAAGAGAGCGGCCAGGGCCGTATCGGCGTGATCGTCTCCGGCATGTCCCGCAAGTATTTGCGCGACGTGCTCAGCGCGGAAGACTGGGAAGACCGCGTCCGCGTGCTGGAACTGGGCTTTTCCTGGCCCCTGCCGGAACGGCGTCTGGAAGCCTTCCTGCGCAGCGTGGACAAGGTGCTGGTGCTAGAGGAGTCCGAACCGCTGCTGGAAAAGGACGTGCGCGCCCTGGCCGAAAAGCAGGGCATCACGACGACCATTTACGGCAAGGGCGGCCCGTTGACCGTGTTCGGGGAATATTCCACGCCCCTGGTGCGGGAGGCCCTGGCCCCGCTGATAGGCGAAAAGCCCGGCGGCGCGCTGGTCTGCGCCGTCAACCCCCAGGAACTGCCGCAGCGGCCGCCCAGCCTCTGCGCGGGCTGCGCGCACCGGGCGCTGTACTACGCCGTGCGCAAGACCTTTGGGGATGAGGCCGTCTATTCCAGCGACATCGGCTGCTATACCTTGGGGCTGCTGCCGCCGCTCGCCACGGCGGACTTTCTGTTCTGCATGGGCTCGTCCATTTCAGCGGGTTCCGGGTTCGCGCGCTATTCGCAAAAGCCCGTGCTGGCCTTTATCGGGGATTCCACCTTTTTCCACTCCGGCATCACGGGCCTGGTGAACGCGGTGTTCAACCGGCACAATGTGCTGGTGGTCATTCTGGACAACGGCACCACGGCCATGACCGGGCACCAGCCCAACCCCGGCGTGGTGCAGGAAGTGCTGGGCGCGACGGCCGTGCACATGGACATAGAAGCCATTGTGCGCGGCTGTGGGGTGACGGAAGTGGCCAAAGTGCGGCCCTACAACGTCAAGGCCACGCTGAAGGCGTTGGAGGAAATGCGGGAAAAGGACGGCGTGCGCGTAATTATCGCGGAAGAGCCCTGCGTGCTCTTTGCCCGGCGCACCTTGAAAAAGAAACGCGTGCGCACGGCCTACGTGGCCGAGCAGGGACCGGCCACCCAGACCTGCGCGGAAACCCTGGCCTGCCCGGCCTTCAGCCGCGACAACGGCGAGGTGAGCGTGGATGAATCCCTGTGCGCCGGGTGCATGGTCTGCATGCAGGTGTCGGAGACCTTCAAAGCCCGCAAAAAGGAGCTGTCATGAGCGCGCGCGTACGCATACACCTTGCGGGAGTGGGCGGCCAGGGCACCCTTACCGCCACGACCCTTCTTTCCAGGGCGGCCCTTGACCGGGGCCTGCCCGTGGTTTCCGGGGAAATTCACGGCATGGCCCAGCGCGGCGGGGTGGTGGAATCCACCGTGCTGCTGGGCGGTTGGGAAAGCCCTCTGATCAGCCATGGCGAAGCGGACATCATCCTGGGCTTTGAGGCCCTGGAAACCCTGCGCGCCATGCCTTACCTGGCCCCCAAGGGCTGCGTGCTCTCCAGCACGGACTTTCTGCCCCCTCCGGGTGTGTCCGCCGGGCGCGAGGTCTCCCCGCCGCTGGCTACCATCAAGGAAGCCGTGTCCGGCTGCGCGGCCCGCTCCTGGTTCGTCCCCTGCCAGGAACTGGGCCTGGCCGCCGGGTCCGTGCAGTGCGCCAACATCGTGTTGCTGGGCGCGCTGTGCGCCACGGGCCTTATCGACATCACCCCGGAAAACCTGCAAAAGACTATTAAAAGCCACCTGCCCGAGCGTCTGGTGGCCATGAACCTCAAGGCCGTGGAACTCGGCGCGAAGGCCGTGGCCCAAGCGGCTTAGACGGTAAAGAACATCAGGGTCAGGCCCGTTCCCGCTGCGCGCGGGGGCGGGCTTTTTTCTATGCGTCTTGTCATTATGGGACGGGATGTATATCTCGGGTAGAGCCCGGATTATGCACGGACAGGAACACAAGGAGGGCCTATGCGCGACACAACGGGAAAAAAGGCCAGAGTGGCGATTATCGGGGCGGGGTTCGCGGGCCTGTGGGCCGCGCGGCGCCTGGCCAAGGCGCGCGGTGTGGACGTGGTGCTCATTGACCGCAACAACTACCACACCTTTTTGCCGTTGCTTTACCAAGTGGCGGCGGCGGAACTGGAGCCGGAGGAGATAGCCTATCCCCTGCGCGGCGTGTTCCGGGGCAGCCCCAACGTGTCCATAGCCATGGCCGAAGTGCGCGGCCTGGACCCCGTCCGCCGCGTGGTGCTGACGGAAGGCCCGGAAATACCTTACGACCATCTCATTCTCGCGCCGGGCAGCCTGACCGCCTTTTTTGGCGTCGCCGGCGCGGAAGAGCACGCTTTTACCCTCAAGAGCCTGGAAGACGCCGTGCGTCTGCGCAACCACCTATTGGCCTGCTTTGAGCGGGCCGCCCTGGGCGGCGAGTACGCGCAGAACCCCGGCCTGCTGACCATCACTGTGGTGGGCGGCGGCCCCACGGGCGTGGAGTACGCGGGCGCGTTGGCGGAACTGATACGCGGCCCCCTGGCCAAGGATTTCCCCGAACTGGGCCACAACAAGCCGCGTGTGCTGCTGCTGGATTCCGGCGACGGCGTGCTGCACGGCTTTCCGGAAGAGTTGCGCGCCTACGCCAGGGAGCGCTTGCAGCACATGGGCGTGGAAGTGCACAGCGGCCAGGCCGTGACCGAGGTGGCCGAGCGTTCCGTAACTTTCGCGGACGGAAACGTCCTTCCCACCTGCACCGTGGTCTGGACGGCCGGGGTGCGCGGGCACGACGTGGCCGCAAGCATGGGCCTGCCCTTGGGCCGTTCCGGCCGGGTGGACGTGCTGCCTTCCCTGCAGGTGGCCGCGTACCCGGAAATTCATGTGGCCGGGGACCTTTCACTGCCCGACGGCCAGAACCCGCCCATGCTGGCCCCCAACGCCACACAGCAGGGCCGTCACGCGGCGGAAAACATCCTGCGCATCCTGCGCGGGGAGGCAGCCCAAGCCTTTAACTACTACGACAAGGGCTCCATGGTTACCATCGGACGCCAGGCCGCCGTGGTGAAACTGGGCAAGTACAGTTTTTCCGGCTTCATCGCCTGGGTGCTCTGGCTGTTTGTGCACCTGGCCTATCTCATCGGGTTCCGCAACCGCGTCTTCGTACTCATCAACTGGGCCTGGGATTATCTTTTCGCGGAACGCGCCGTGCGCCTCATCCTGCCGCGCACCGTCTCCGTCACGGAGGCCTGCGCCAAGGAAACGGGGCGCGGAGACAAAACGAAAACTTGATGGTTTAGGGAGTGTTAATACTATTTAAGCACCAGTACGATGAGGGCAAAACCCACAAAGGCAAGATACATGCGTGCCAGCTTGTCGAATCGGGTAAAACGCGGCGAAACCCTTTCAATTTACGGAAAAGCCGCTCGACCTCATTGCGCCTTTTGTATAGCTTTTTGTCGTACAGCCACGGTTTCAGTCGATTGGGATTTGGCGGTACTACCGGAGCGAAGCCCAGTTCGCGGCCCAACCGTGTCGTTTCATTCCCTTCGTATGCACCGTCCATGAGCAGATTGCGCGGTTCAGGCGTTGGCCCCAGCAGGGCAAGCGGTTTGCGCCCTTCGGGGGCATCGCCTGCATTGCCGGGGGAAAGACTGAATTTCAACGCGCAGTCAGCATTCGCGGCAACCATATGAAGCTTGGTCGTCCAGCCGCCTCTGGACTTCCCGATGGCTTGAGGTCCTGTTTTTTTAAGGCGCCAGTGCCGTCGGGGTGGACTTTAACGCTTGTACTGTCGAGAGAAACTGCTTCTATTTTTATGCGGAGTATCTGTTCTTGTTGAAGGCGTTCAAATATGCGGTCAAGAACACCGTTTTTGCTCCAGCGATTCATACGAGTGTAAATGCTGTGCCAGCATCCGAAATATTTCGGCAGGCCACGCCATTTACACTCATGCTCGGCAACATACAGAATCGCATTCAACACCTGGAGGTTGTCAAAATGAACATTACCCCTCTGGCGTGGAAAGCAGTCAGCAATTCTCTCATACTGTTCGCGAGTAATTTGCATAAGCTACACTTGCAGAATACTCGCATTTTGTCAAATCGTGTTAACACGCCCTAGGGATTAGCTTTCATCTACTTCAACGGTAGGCGTACTTGTTTTTACTTGTCATCGCTAGCTATTTTAGCCTTTTATTGGCCTCTCAGCTAGGCATGACCCTTCATTTATTTTATCAAGTCAGCGCCCGCCAATATGTGAGCGCCGTGGCGCGAACAGAACGGCAGATAAGCACCATTTCCCCATAGACCCCTGAAAGGGGTCCACAGGCGCCAGCCCTTGGCGGGTGTAGGGATTTCGCAACCGCAGGAGGCGGTTGCGCACGGAGCGCAGCGACGCCCGAAGGGGGCGGCACAGGACGTGCCGCATTGAGCGCTGCTCTCACTCTTGGAAGGCTTCGACAAATTGCCTCTACCAACCGTGGTCGCTATGCCAGTCCAAAGCTTTGAGCAGCTCTTCGTTGTCGTGGCGGGAGCGGACTTGCAGGCGGATGTAGCCAGGCGGCATGCCGGGGATGGAATCGCAGTCGCGCACCAGCAGACGCCGCTTGGCCAGGACGGCGCGCACCGTGGCCGCGCTGCGACCGGGGGCGAGACCGGCGGTGATGAAACTGGCGCCTTCGAAGACCAGGGACGGGTTGAAAGAGGACAGACGGCGGATGTTGCGGGCCAGTTCCGTGCGCTCGGCGCGCATGGGGGCCAGGCGTTCGCGGAAGGCGTCGATGTGCTCCAGAAAGGCGCGCCCCATGATTTGGGCGTAGGGGTTGACGCTCCAGGGCGGCTGGATGCGCGCCATGTGGCGCAGTTGCTTGGGGTCGCCCGCCAGATAGCCCAGACGCAGACCGGGGCAGGCGAAAAATTTGGTGAAACTGCATATGGAGAACAGGGCCACGCCCGGCCGCAGCCAGCCGCTGTAGCGGATGAGGTTGTTGTCCGCATATTCCGGCTCGCCCCAGAGGAACTCGCGGTAGGTGTTGTCGGCCAGCACGCGGGGCACGCGCAGCACGTCCAGCAGGGCCTGGACGTTGGGGTAGGTGACCGCGCCGGGGTTGTTGGGCGTGCAGAACACGGCCAGGTCCGCGCTGCTGTCCCAGATGCGGCGCAGTTCCGCCGGGCCGCAGACGAATTCTTCTTCCTGCGGCGGGGTGACGATTTCGTAGGGGATGTTCAGGGCGGCGCAGGCCCGCGCGTATTCCGAAAACATGGGGCCGACCAGCAGCACCCGGCGCGGGGCCAGGGCGTGCATGGCCAGCCAGATCAGGTCCACGGACCCGTTGCCGGCTAGGATGCAGTCCGCCGGAATGCCTTCGTGGGCTGCGATGGCCTCGCGCAGTTCGCGGCAGTCCGTGTCCGGGTAGTGGGCCACAGGGTAGGCCGTGTCCCGCACCAGCTTTTCCGTGATATCAGCGGCGAACACGTGGGTGTTGCTGCTGAAATCAATATAATCCTCCGGGCTGCGCCGCTCGCGCAGGGCGCGGGCGTAAAGGTCCCCGCCGTGGATGCTGAGGCTGTCGCCGCCCCGGTGCGCGTGCGCCGTCATGTGTGTCTCCTGGGGGAGTTAGTTGTCGAAGCCAATTAAGAGTCAAAGCAGGGCTCAATGCGGCACGTCCTGTGCCGCCCCCTTCGGGCGTCGCTGCGCTCCGTGCGCAACCGCCTCCTGCGGTTGCGAGATCCCTGCACCCGCCAAGGGCTAGCGCCCCTGGACCCCATTCAGGGTGGGACGGGGCAGATCGTCGGAGCGCTCTCTCTGGACCTATGGGTCGAAACAGTCTCTGGCGTTCAGGCCAGGCCCCGTTGGATGAGGAGCCTCTGGTATATGCCCGCCAGCCTGTCGATGCGTTTTTCCTGGTCAAAGTTGGGGCTTTGCGCGACGGCCGCCCGCTGCATGGCTTCCCTGGCTTCCGTATCTTCCGCCATGCGGCGCAGGGCCACGGAAAGCGCGGCCACGTCGCCGGGCGGGACCAGAATGCCGCTGTTCGCCAGCACTTCCGGTACGCCGCCCACGCTGGAACACACCGAGGGCAAATGCATGCGGATGGCTTCCAGCAGTGTGTTGGGCATGGATTCGGACAGGGAGGGCAGCACAAAGGCGTCCGCCAACTGCAAGTGGTCGGCCACCGCGTTGGTGGGGCCCACCAGCCGCACTTGGGAGACGATGCCCAGGTCCCGGCACAGCGGCAGCCAGAGTTCCGCGTCCACGCCCAGCAGCAAAAGCCTGGCCCGGGGCAGGCGCGCGTCCGCAAAGGCGCGCAGCAGCGGTTCCACGCCCTTGACCGGGCTGTTGTTGACCACCGTGGCAAAAAGAAAACCGCCGTCCGCCAGCTCCAGCTCGCGGCGCATGGTTTCCTTGTCCGTGACGGGCGTGACCCGCTCTTGCGGCACGGCGTTATACACCAGTTCCAGACGCTTTTGCCCCACGCCCATGCGCCGCAGCACCACGCCGCAAGCCCTGGAGTTGACCGCGAAGCAGTCTATGCCCGGCGACCAGTAAGGCAGCGGGTTGTTGGGCCGGAAAATGACCCCCCGGTGCGCTAGCGTGACCACGCCCCTGGAGCGCCAGAACAGCCCCCACCACGCCAGCCGCTTGACCGCCGCGTTGTGAAAGGCATGCACCACGCAGGGGCCCTTATTCCGCCCGATGGCGCTCTCCAGCACGTTCCGCCAACTTTTCTGCGGCCCCAAGTCCCGCCAAAAAGAAGCACCCGGCGCCAGTCCGCGCAACGTGGCGTGGTCCGGCGTAAAAAACAAGACCTCGTGCCCCCGGGCCTCCAGCCCCTGAGCCAGGTACAACGCCTGTCTGGACCCCCCGCTTTTGGTCGAGGACGAGGTTAATAGAATGATACGCATGGAAAGAATGCCTCCGGCGGCCCCGTACAATCACGGTTCCGTCTTTTTCAGCTTATCACACCAGCACCCGCCAGTATGTGAGCGCCGTGGCGCGAACAGAACGGCAGATAAGCACCATTTTCTCAGTCACCCTGTATGGGGTCCAGGGGCGCTAGCCCTTGGCGTGTACAGGGCAGCGCCCTGCTTCGACTCTTCATTGGCTTCGACAAAATTGCCTTTCAGCCGATCCTGTCCACGAAAAACTGTTCCAAAGCCGCCGCCTGCCGTTTCAGGGAAAACTGGGCGCGGCATTGTTCCCACGCTGACGCCTTCCAGGACAACAACGTTTCCCGGCTTGCCTGAAAAACCAACTCCAGGGCGGCGCGCAGACCGGAACCGTCCCTGGGTCCATCCGGGACCAGGAGGGAGAGCAGGGGCTGCGGCCAGACTTCGGCTGTGCCGCCCACGTTGCGGGCCACGGGCACCAGGCCCTGGGCCATGGCTTCCAGCAGGGTGTTGGGCAGCCCTTCGATGTAGGACGGCAGCACGAACACGTCGCAGCGGGCGAGAATGGCGGGCACGTCCTGGGTGAACCCGTGCCAGATGATGCGCTCGGCCAGACCCAGATCGTGGGCCAGGGCTTTGAGCGGAGACTCGCTTTCGCCGCTGCCGGCCACTTCCCAGATAAAGTCGTGACCCGCGTCGCGCAGGGAGGCCAGGGCGCGCAACAGCTCTTCGTGGCCCTTGTTGGGATTGACCTGGCTGGTGGTGACCAGACGCAGCGGGGTCCCGGCGTGCGCAGGCGCTTGCGGGGCCGGGGTCTTGGCGGAAAGCAGCACGGTGGTGTCGCGCTCGTCGATAAAGGGGAGCGTGGCGAGCATGCCGTCGCGGATAAAGCAACAGGGGCAGAGGTAGTGCGGCCGGAGCAGGTGGTGGAGCAGACGGACCTTGAGGCAATTGCGCATGTCGCCGGGCAGGCCGATGCGCTGCACGAGGGGCAGGCCCATGAGCCGCGCGGCCACCCCGGCGCTGCGCAGGTCACGGCCCACGTTGACCAGCACGGCCTGGATGTTGCGCTGCCGGAACTCGTGCAGGAAAAGATTGATGGCCAGAGGGTTGAAATCCATGCCGAAAGAGACGGGCACGGCGGCCAGGCTCCGGCTTTGGGCGCGCTCAATGAACGCGCCGGGACGGCCGTAGAGCGTGATCTCGTGGCCTCTGGCGGCCAGGGCGGCGGCGAATTCTATGGTCCAGGTTTTGACCCCGCCCCAGGAACGGGTGGCGTTGCAAAAGGCCAGGCGCATGTCAGCGGCCGCATTTCGTGGGCAGGGCGCAGCCGCCCAGCAGACGGCAGGCGAACATGGCGGCCCCGTAGCCGTTGTCGATGTTCAGCACGGCGATTCCCGGCGAGCAGGAGGAGAGCATGCCCAGCAGGGCGGCGTAGCCCCCGGCGGCGGCGCCGTAGCCCACGGACGTGGGCACGGCCAGCACGGGCTTGCCCGTGAGACCGGCCATCACGCTGGGCAGCGCGCCCTCCATGCCCGCCGCCACGATAAGCACGGCGGCTTTGTCCAGCGCGGGCAGCCCGGTCCGGATGCGGTGCAGGCCGGCCACGCCTATGTCCGGGGCGATGCCGGCGGATATGCCGTGGAACAGGGCGGTGCCCAGGGCTTCCAGGGCCACGGGCATGTCCGAGGCCCCGGCCGTGATGATCATCAGATCGCCCTTGTCCGGCCAGGGAGGTCCGGCGGGCAGGTCGCGGCCCAGGCTGAACAGCCCGGCTTCCCGCCACCAGCAGCCGCCCGGAAAAGCCTGGATGAGTTCCGCACCTTGTTCCGGGGAGACGCGGGTGGCCAGCACCGGCACCGTTTTTTCCTGGCCGTTCAGGCCGCGCATGGCGGCGATAAGGCGTTCCGTGCTTTTGCCGCGCGCCAGCACGGTTTCCGGCATGCCGGTGCGCAGGTGGCGGTGCGTGTCCACGGTCACGCCGTCCATGAGCTGCTCAAAAGGGGAGAAACGCAGGCTGCGGGCGGCTTCTTCCGGAGAAAGCGCGCCGGAAGCCACCTGGGCCAGCAGGGTCGCAAGGCTGTCTTGGTGCGGCATGGCGGATAGAGGTACGGGGTAAAAGGTGACGCGGAAAGCGCGAACCTAACAGCTTTTGCGCGGCGCCACAAGAGAAGGCGGGCAAGGCCCCCATGGGCGGGGAAAGAGAGCGACGGCGGCCTGCGGCGCGCATCAAGGCCGTGCCAGTGCATTTGAAAAAGAAGATTAGCGGGGTCAGGCAGTTGATAAAGAACGCGGTAACAGGTAAGAGCAACTCTATGTCAGCACGCCGCGTCCTTTTTCTCGCTCCCGCCCAGGCAGTGACCCGCATATTTCCGCAGTTGCGGGACGCGGGTTTCGAAGTCGGCATAGCGGAAAACCTCAAGGGCGCGTCCGCTTTCATCCGCAAGGCTTCCCCCCAGCTCATCCTTTCCCGTCCCTCGCTGCCGGGGTATAGAGTAGAGGACCTCTTGTCCGTGGGACAGGAGGATTCCGCATTTCCGCCGGTGGTAATTTTTTCCGAGCGGCCCTCGCCGGACGAAGCCCGCCGTCTCATGGAACAGGGCGCCAGGGACTACTGGGTGGAGCCGCTGACCTTTGAAAAAATCAGCGCCGCCATGCCCGCGCGCCGGGAAAGCGCTCCGGCCGCCGCCGCGTCCACTTTGGGCGGCCGCAAGGCGGAATCCGGCCCGCGCATTGTGGGCGAAAACCCGGCCATTGCCAGGGTGCTGGCTCTGGCCCGGCAGGTGGCCCGGTCCAAGGCCACGGTGCTTATTTCCGGGGATTCGGGCACGGGCAAGGAAATGTTCGCCCGCTACCTGCACGCGCAGAGCGACCGCGCGGACAAGCCCTTTGTCGCGGTAAACTGCGCGGCCCTGCCTGAGCACTTGCTGGAAAGCGAGCTCTTCGGCCATGAAAAAGGCGCGTTCACCGGGGCCATAGCCAGAAAGCTGGGCAAGTTCGAGCTGGCGGACAGCGGCACCATTCTGCTGGACGAAATTTCCGAAATGGAGCTGGGGCTGCAGGCGAAACTTTTGCGCGTGCTGCAGGAAAGCGAGATAGACCGCGTGGGTGGCACGGAAACCGTGTCCGTGGACGTGCGCGTGCTGGCCACCACCAACCGCAACCTGGAATCCTGGGTGGCGGAGGGCAAGTTCCGGCAGGACCTTTTTTTCCGGCTCAACGTCATTCCCCTGCGCCTACCCTCGCTGAAAGAGCGGGGCGACGACGTGCTCACCCTGGCCCGTTTTTTCATCGACATGTACGTGCGGGAGTATAAGCTGCCCGCCACGGTCCTGTCCCAGGAAGCTGTGGACTGGCTGCTGAACTACGACTGGCCCGGCAACGTGCGCGAACTGCAGAACCTGATGGAGCGCGCCGTGCTGCTGTGCGGCGGCCAGCCCGTGCAGCCCGCGCATTTTCTGCTGGACCCGGATTCCTGGCCCCTGTTCGCGGAAGAGGGCGCGGCCACGCCGGAATTTTTCAGAGAGGGGACAGCGTCAGATTCGCCGGAAGGGGAGGGCGCGGCTTTGGCTCCGGCTTCCAGGGCTTCCGGCCAGGAAGGCGCATTCGCCGGGGCGCTCATTCCCCTGCATGAAATGGAACGGCTGATGATCATCAAGGGCCTGGAGCACACCCAGGGCAACCGCACTCAGGCGGCGGAGCTTCTGGGCATTTCCGTGCGTACCTTGCGCAACAAGCTCAACGAATACCGGGAGCAGGGCCTGCCGATTGATTGACTAGCGGGCCCGCATCCACTAGAAGTCATTGTTCCGCGCGTACAAGCGGACTATTTTTTGCGCGCGAGCGTGAAGATCATTCCGGCCGCAGCGGCCGGGCGGGTTCCCGACTGGGAGCCGGAGAGGAGCACCCATGCTTGATTTGATACGGCAGCAAGCCCAATCGTGGGGCGTTAAAATCGCCTTCGGGATCATTATTCTGGTCTTCGTCTTCTGGGGCGTGGGCAGTTACGACCGGCCCGGTCAGGGTACCGTGGCTGTGGTCAACAAAAAGGCCATTCTGGCCCGGGATTACGGCGAGGCCCTGCGCAGGCAGGCCGAAGCCCTGCGGGCCATGAACCCCAGCCTCAGCGACGAGGACTTGCGGTCCTACAATCTCCGCTCCCAGGTGCTGCAAATGCTGGTCACCCGCGAACTGCTGGAACAGGAAGCGGCCAAGCTGGGCATTACGGTTTCCCCGGCGGAACTGTACCAGGCCGTCACCTCCATGCCGTACTTCCACAACAAGGAAGGGGTGTTCGACAAGGCCCTGTACGCGCAGCAGCTGGCGCGCCAGGGCCAGAGCGAGGTTTCGTTCGAGCAGGCCATGCGCCACGACCTGTTGCAGGAAAAAATCCGCGACTACGTGACCATGGGCGCCAGCCTCACCCCGGGCGAGGCCAAACGGCGCTTCGGATTTCAGTTGGAGCAGCGCAAGGCCTCTTACGTGCTGTTCGCCCTGGCGGACTACAAAGCCAATGTGAAGCCCACGGACGAAGAACTGCAGGCCTATTACGACGCCAACAAGGCGCGGTTCACCGAACCGGCGCGCACGGCCCTGCGCTACGTGGAAGCCACCCCCCAGGCCCTGGCCGCGCAAATGCCGGTGACGGACGAAGAAGTGGCCGCCGCCTTTGCCAAGGGCCCCAGCCGCTATCATTTGCGCCAGATCACGCTGAATCTGCCGGAAAAGGCGGATGAAAAGCAGGAAGCCGCAGTGCGCGAGCGCCTTGCCGCTCTGGCCGCAGAGCTGAAAAAGGGCGCGGATTTCGCGGCCCTGGCCGCCAAGGAATCGCAGGACCCCCTGGCTCCGGAAGGCGGGGATATGGGCTGGGTGCCGCAGAACCATCTGGACCCTGAAGTCAAGAAGGCCGTGGCCGGTTTGAAGAACGGCGAGCTTTCCGCGCCGCTGCGCGTGCCCGGCGGCTGCGCCCTGTTCCGGCTGGAGGCCACCAACCCGGACTGGAGCCGTCCCGAGACGGAAATCAAGCTGGCCCTGCGCCATGACCTGGCCGAGGAAAAGGCCCTGGTGGCTTTCCGGGACGTGCAGGCCCAGGTCGAAGATTCCGTGGCCCTGGGCAAACCCCTGCAGGAAATCGCGGCTCAGCTCAAGCTGGAGCCCAAGACCCTGCCCCTGACCGAAAGAAGCGCGCTGGCCGCCGTCCTGAAGCTGCGCAAAAACGCGGACGCGAGCACGTTCAGCGGCAAGCCCGGCACGCTGGTGAGCAGCATCCTGGAAGTGCAGGACGGGTTCGCTGTGGCGGAAATCACCGAGCAGCAGGAAGCGGGCCTGCGTCCCTTTGACCAGGTGCGGCCGGAAATCCTGGAAACCCTGATCACCCAGGAAGCCGCCAAACAGGCCAGCAAAGCGGCCCAGGACGCGGTAAAGGACTTTGCTTCCGGCACGCCGGACGCGTACAAGGACAAGGTGTTCACCACGGCTCCCTTTAACAGGCGCGGTGTTATAGCCGGTCTGGGCAACGCCCCGGCCCTGGCGGGCGCGCTGTTTGACGCGCCGCTGAACAAATGGCTGGACCGGCCCTATGAAGTGGACGCCGGGGCCGTGATAGCCATGCCCACGGAGATCATCCCCCTGACCGACGAGGCCTGGCAGCGCATGGAACCCATGGCGGAAGCGGAACTGATGGAGATCAAGCGCAACGAGCTGTTCTCGTCCTTCATGCAGACCCTGGTGGCCAAAGCCAAGGTCACGGTGCCGGACCCCTCCATTCTGAAAGAGCAGGAATAACCCCCCTGCCGGGCATAAAAAAACGAAATCCCCCGCCGCGAGACGGGGGATTTCGTTTTCACAGCGCGAACGCTCAGCGTTCCGCGACAATATCCAGGAAGACCAGCGGCACCTTGCCGGTGTTCTTCAAGGCGTGGGCCTGGCCTTTACGGGCAATGGTGGTGTCCCCGGCCTTGACCTTGTATTCCTTGCCGTTGGTGTCCACAAAGGCGCCTTCCCCGGAAATGATGATGTAGGCATCCTCGTTGGTCTCATGCTTGTGCATACCGATGGAATCGCCCGGCTTCAGGGTCATCCAGCCGATTTCCCGGATGATGAATTCCTTGGGAGCGTTGTTGCGGTTAAAGGGGTACTGGCCGGCCAGGGTGCCCTTGCCGTCCGTGCCCACCTTTTCCCGGTCCCAGGTGATGGATTTGTCCTTGGCGTAAAATTGCTGCGAGGTGGCCACATCGGCGGCCGCGGCGGGAAGGGTGAGGCACAGGGTCAAAAGGCACGCGGCGGCGAAACTGAAGAGAAAGGCTTTACGCATGGCGCTCTCCGTTGCGGAAGGTGACTGACACTGCGCAACAGATACCAAAAAGAGGAAAGGGCGTGAAGCCCCCTTTCCTCTTGCGTCATTAGAGAAATTTCCGCTTGTTATGACAGTTCCGACGTGCAGTGTGGGCAGCGCACGGCCTTGACCGGAATTTTGCTGTAGCAGAAGGGGCAGTCCTTGGTGGAAACCACGGGCGCGCGCAGCTTGTTGATGCCCCGCACCAGCAGGAACACGGAAAAGGACACGATGATGAAACTGATGACCACATTGACGAACAGCCCCACGTTCAGCGTGGCGGCCCCGGCCTGCTGGGCCGCGTAAAGGCTGGGGTACGGCCCGGCGACCTTGCCGTCGGCCAGCACCAGGAACAGGCTGGAGAAGTCCACCTTACCCAAGAGGATGCCCAGCGGCGGCATCATGATGTCCTTGACCAGCGAATCCACGATTTTCCCGAACGCCGCGCCCACGACCAGACCCACGGCCATATCAATGGCATTGCCTTTCACGGCGAATTCTTTGAACTCTTTCCACATGACGGCCTCCCAAATATAGCGACGCACTGACTGTCTCAAGTAAAACCACGCGGCATGTGCGTCCGATTTTAGAGGTCATACACTCGGTTCGGCTTCAGGGAAATGAGAAAAAGCGGCAACAGAGCGGAAGAAAACCCGATAAGGTTTTTTGGAAAAGGGATGGGGGCCGGGGGAAGAGAAAAACCTTTTTTTCTTGTTCTACTTCGGGGCCGGGAAGAAGTTCGCGGAAATGAATTCCGTGAACCCGGCCCCTTCGTTCCATGGGCGCTGGCGCGCCTGGCCTCCGCTGCGCTTTGGCCCCCTCCGGGGGTATAAGGAAAGCTTTCTCCCTTCCCCCGATTTCTCACTCGCCCACAGCGCGGGGGCGTATGCCCAGCACGTTAGGCAGGGCGGCGTCCGGGCGGCCGGAAGTGCCCCACAACCCGCTGGCGTGGCGGCCCACCCAGACCTGTTCCACGCCGCCCGCCTTGACCAGCAGGGCGGCCTGGGAGCCGCCTTCCAGGTACATGACGGTGCGCAGGCCAAGGGGCAGGTGGAGCAAGGCGGCGGCGAACAGGGCGGGCTGCACGGGATCCGGGCAGAGCAGAAAAAAAAGCTGACCGGCCTTGTTCTGGCTTAGGGCGGCAATGCTGTGCGGCGGGCCCTCGCTGGACCAGAGCACTTTGCCCTGAACGTTGTTGAGGCGGTAATTCTGGATGACCAGGGAATAGCGCTCCAGGGCCGTCTGCCAGTCGTCCTCGGCCCGGTCCAGGAGCAGGGCGCGGGGCAGGCCCGGAACCTTGGGCTGGGTCACCAGAAAGGCCCCGAACTTTTCCACCACCCTGGGGTTGTTCACGTGGGTGGCGTTGCGCATGTGGCCGGTGCTGGTGCGTTTGTCCGGCAGATACATGCTGGCGTTGATGGCGGCGGACAGGTGGTGGCGGGCCGCAAGATCGGGCAGGGAACGGGGCTGGTCGCTGGAGGCCATGTGCAGGGTAAGCGTGTAGCGCTCCGGGTCGATGCGCAGAGCGATGAGCATGGGCGGCGGGGAGCTTTCAACAGGGCCGGGCGTGAGCGCCGGAGCCGGGATGGTGGCGTTGTCCGAAACCGGGAGAGCGGGCGTTTTGGGCTCAAGGAACGGCCGGGCTTCCTGCAGGGGAATTTGCGCCAGGGCCAGGCCGGGCTCCAAGTCCTGCCAGAGTACGGGGGGGGGAGCCTGGGCGACGGCCTCGGCGGCGCTGCCCGAAGCGGCGTGGGCCAATCCCGGCGACAAAGCCACAAAGCAGCAGAAAAAGGCGAACAAGGCGTAACGGCGCATAAACACCCACATGGGCAAGCTGTTTCCCCCGACAGGAAATATTAGCCTATCACGCTTGCGAAGACAAACAGGAAGTCGGGGCGGGAACGGGCATTTTGGCGTGATACTGCCTCGGACGCGCTCCCGTGTTTTGGCATTCTTGACATATCAATTTATCTTGATGTATAGAAATAGTTCGCACGCCCCCGCGCGGGTACCCGGACGGTCAGGCGCGGTTTTTTTATTCATGAAGCACCCTTACTTTGTCGGCGGCAGGCAATGAAAATCATCGAAATGATCAGCGCGCGGAAAAGCCCCTTTTACTCCCTGGAGTTTTTCCCGCCCAAGGAAACGGAGCAGTGGCCGGGCTTTTTCCGGGCTGTGGAAAAACTGCGGGCCATTGACCCGCTGTACGCTTCGGTCACGTACGGCGCGGGCGGGGGCACTCAGGCCAACACCCTGGAAATAACCGCCAAGCTGAAAGAATGCGGGGTCACGCCCATGCCGCACCTGACCTGCGTGGGCGCCACCCGCGAGCGTATCGCCGCGTTTCTGCTCCATTTGCGGGAAATAGGCGTGGACAACGTCATGGCCCTGCGCGGCGACGCGCCCAAGGGGCAGGAAGCGGACTGGAGCGACGGCGAATTCCGCTACGCCTCGGATCTGGTGCGCTTTGTGCGGCAAGAGTTCCCGGACTTCTGCATCGGCGTGGCCGGGTACCCCGGCGGGCACCCGGAAGCGCCCACGTTCAAGGACGACCGCTTCCACACCAGGTCCAAGCTGGAAGCGGGCGGCGACTTTGTGGTCACCCAGCTCTTTTTCGACGTGCGCGAATATTTCGACATGGTGGCGCGGCTGCGCGAAATGGGTGTGGAAAAACCCGTGGTGCCCGGCATTCTGCCCATCCAGAGCCTGGAATCCATCCGCCGCATCCTTTCGCTGTGCGGGGCCAACATACCCGGCAACCTGTACCTGGAACTGGAAGCGGCCCACGAAAAAGGCGGTCCCGCAGCGGTAAAGGAAGCGGGCATAGCCTTTGCCTCCCAGCAGATCCGGCGGCTCATCGACGGCGGCGCGCCCGGCATTCACCTGTACACCCTGAACCGGGCGGACACCTGCCTGCGTATTGCGGAAGCGGTGGGGCCGTTGTAAGGTGCCGAGCATGGATCTTACAACCTTTGCACCGCGCAAGATTCTGCTCTGCCAGTTGAACCAGATCGGGGACGTGCTGCTGATGACCCCCTGCCTGGAGCTTCTGGCGCGGCGTTTCCCCGGCGCGGAAATCCACGTGGTCACGGAAAAAAAATGCCTGCCCATGCTGGAAAACAACCCGCACGTGGCCCGGATCTGGCCCATCGACAAAAAAGCCCTGCCCACGCTGCTGAACGAGCTGGGCTATTACTGGCGCATTGCCCGCGAGAACTACGATCTGATTGTGGATTTCCAGCAGACGCCCCGCTGCCGCTGGATAGTGGGCTTTTCCCGCTCCGCCGTGCGGCTGACCCGCACCCCGCATTGGTACATGCGCTGGCTGTATTCGCACTGGACCGAGCCGGACGAGGGGTATGCCGCGGCCATTAAGGCGTCTTTTCTCAAGCCGCTGGGCATCACTTGGAACGGCGAGAAGCCCCGGCTGTATCTCAGTTCCGCGGAACGGGACTGGGCCGCCGCCTACCTCGCTGAACTGGGCGTGGGCGAAACGCAAACCCTGGTCAGCGTGGACAGCACGCACCGCCGCGCTACCCGCTGCTGGCCGGCGGCTTCCTACGCGGCGCTCATGGACGCGGCCGCGCGGGAGCGACCCGACCTGCGTTTTCTGCTGCTCTACGGCCCCGGCGAGAAGGACGTCATAGACGAACTGGCCGCCCTGGCGGAAAACAAGAACGCGCTGCTGGTGCCGGAACGCGTGCTCACCCTGCGCGAGGCCGCCGCGTGCATTGAGCGGGCCGCCCTGCATTTCGGCAACTGTTCCGCGCCCCGGCACATGGCCGTGGCCGTGGACACCCCTTCCCTGACCGTGATGGGCGCCACCAGCCCCGGCTGGACCTATCCCGCGCCGGAACACGGCTACGTGAGTCTGGGCCTGCCCTGTCAGCCCTGCAACGCCAACACCTGCCGCATCACCCCGGAACGGGAATGCCTGGTGAAACTGACCCCGGACAACGTGCTGCCGTTTTTTCTGGAGCGCCTTCCCGCGCCCGAGTGACGCGACGCGCAGGCGCGCAGCGACCGCATCCCCGCAACAAAGTTCCCGCTGAAACGGCGCCGTGCCGTTTCAGCGGGAACTTTTCATACACAACCTGATAAAGTTTTTTGAGGAAGGGGAGGAGGTCAGGAGGAGGGGAAACTCGCACAGGCCGCGCCTGCCCTTTTTTACAAAAAAGGGATTTCCCCTCCTCCGGGCGTCGCGCTACCGCGCCTTGCGCCCGCGCAGCCAGGCCCGGACGATTTCCACGGCTATGGGCAGGCAGGAGACGGCGATAATGGCGTAGACCAGCAGGCTGAAGTTGTTCTGGACAAAGGGGACGTTGCCCAGGGCGTAGCCGGCCGGGGTGAGCAGGCAGACCCAGAGCACGGCGCCGGTGATGTTGAAGAAAAAGAAGCGCGCGGGGTGCATGGAAGCCACCCCGGCCACAAAGGGGGCGAAAGTGCGCACGATGGGCACAAAACGGGCCAGGATAATGGCCTTGCCGCCGTGGCGCTCATAAAACTCCTGGGCCTTGAGCAGATGCTTTTTGTTGAGCGGACGGTAGTTGCGCTCAAACACGGGCGGCCCGAGAAAACGGCCCACGTGGTAGTTGACGAAGTCCCCCAGAACGGCCGCGCCGAGCAGCGCGCCCATGACCAGGAACAGGTCCAGCTTGCCCGCCCCGGCCAGGGTTCCGGCGGCGAAGAGCAGGGAATCCCCCGGCAGAAAGGGCGTGACCACAAGACCCGTCTCGCAGAATACGATGACGAAGAGAATAGCGTAGGTGAGGGTGCCGTATTGGGCCACCAGTTCGAAGAGGTGCTTGTCGATGTGCAGAAGAAAGGAGAGGAATACGGAGAAGTATTCCGCCGCGAGAGAAAAAATTTCAGCCATGCGTGACGCCCTTGCAGAGGGAGAATGGGTGACTCCTCCCACAGCAGCAACACAACGGCGCAGCGGGGCAAATAAAAAAAACCGGGTATCCTGCTGACGGATACCCGGTTTTTCGGCCTACAGGGGCCTAAATTTGGTACCGGGAGAGAGACTCGAACTCTCAAGGGGTCGCCCCCGGCGGATTTTGAGTCCGCTGCGTTTACCATTCCACCACCCCGGCACGGGCGTCACGTGCAGGGTGTAGGGCAGGGAGGCCGTATCTGTCAAGCCCTTACGGCGCGGGGGCCGGGCTGGCCTGCGGCGGGGCGGGTTCGGGCGGTACGGGAATGACGGCCTTTTCAAAGCCCGCGCCCGTCCAGCGGTAAAACACGATGTTGCGCGGCCGCACCCGCGCGTCCTCGCCCTGCGGGCCGGTGAACAGGGCGTGGCTGCGCAGCACGGTGCCGGAAAGGCAGAAGAGCATGGAAGCCTTGATGCCCGCTGGAGGCTCCAAGGGCGCGAAAAAGTCCGCTGTGGCCGGTTCAGGGGGCAAGGGGTAGGGCACCAGACGGTTTTGAGCGTCCAGGCGCCAGAGTTCCACGGCGCAGCCGTCGCGGCTTTCCGCGCCCACGGCGGCGACAGTGGCTTCGCGTTCGTGAAAGAGGCGGATGGTGACTTCACTGCCGCTGACGGGCAGGGATTCGATTTTGAGCTCGTCCGTGTCCAAGGGCAGAAGCCGCCACAGGCTGGTGCGGCCGCTGCGGATCAAGGTCTGCTTTTCCTCGTCGCTCAGGCCTTCCGGGGTGTTTTCAAAGACGCTGGTGGGCAGCAGGCGGAAAATATCCAGGGCGGAAGGGATGAGCCTGTCCGCGCCGCGCGCCGCGAAAGGAACGAGGAAAAGCGCCAGGCACAGGGCTGGCGGAAGGAGCAGGGTTCGACGCATGCGTCATTCCTCGCGGAAAACGGTTCGTGGGGAAGGGCCAGGCGGCCGCTTCCCTAGCTATACAAAGGCCTGACCTTTCTGTCCATGCCGTCTTGCGGAAAACAGCGGTTTGGCATTTCGTCATTAGAGCATATTCGCTTTGAGATTGCCGCTTAACGGCGGGGAAACCCCGCCTACGTCAATCTCGCGGGCCTTGTTACGCAGGCTTCACAAGGCCAGAGCATTTTTTCATAAAGAGAAATTTCAATGTGAAAATGCTCTAAAAATATCTAGTCAAGATGAAATGCTCTGGCGGCGCAAAGCAGACGGAGCGCAGCGAGGCCCGAAGGGGGCGGCGCAGAACGTGCCACATTATGCCCGCCTATGCCAATCTCGCGGGCGTTGCTGCGCTCCGTGCGCTTCGCATCCCGCTCCGCGACAGCCCGCCGTCGAGTGACACTCTCAAAGCAAAAGTGCTCTAAAGGGGAAAATGCTTTATCGGGAACGCGTCTTGCGCTAAACTGCGTTGCCGGACAGGCGGGCACGGCTCGCGCCGGACGGCATACCGAGAACCAGAGGGACGCTGTGAACACGGAACAACAATGGCCGCTGAGCCTGGATAGAGGCAGCGACTCGCTGTACAAGCAGATAGTGGAGCTGCTCCGGGAGCAGATTCTGAACGGCACGTTGAAAGAAGGCGACGTGTTGCCTTCTGAGCGCGAGTTGGCCATGCGCTTTGACGTCAGCCGGGTGCCGGTGCGGGAAGCCCTGAAGATATTGGAATATCTTGGGGTTGTCCGGCACGTGCGGGGCAAGGGCGTTTTTGTGCAGCGGGCGGACCTGGGCGAATTTTTGAGCACCGTGGGCCCCATGATGATGGAAGCGCCCAACGTGCTGTCCGATCTTTTCGATATCCGGCTGATTCTGGAAACCCATGCGGCCTCCCTTGCCGCGCGCTTCTGCACGGAACAGGACCTGGAGCTTATGGAAAAAGAGCTGCTGGAAATGGACGAGGGCATCCGTTCCGGCCAGCACGTGGAAGAGGCTTCGCTGGATTTCCACTCCAGTATTCTCACGGCTTCGCACAACCAGGTGCTGCAGATGGTTAACCTGTTCCTGGGGGAACTGCAGCGCCATTCCCGTCGCCGTTCCCTATGGAGCAGGGAACGCCAGGAAGAAGCGCTCCATTATCACCAGAGCATTTTTGCCAGAATCCGCGCCCGGGACCCGGAAGGCGCTTACAACGCCATGCGCGAGCACTTGCTGCAGGGGCGTCGTCAAGTGGAGAACCGTGACGGCCACGAGTTTGAGCAAGAGGAAATTCCTTCTCCTTGCCAAACCTAGAACCGTTTCACTTTGCGATGATTGCGCAACGGCGGGCTGAGCCCGCCGTTGCGTGGTTTTCGGCAGGGTGTGGAAATACCGTATTGTAAACGGTCCCTATGGAAAAATCGAGCATTTCCCGCGTTCGCGTCCGGCTCTTCCGACTGTTCTGGAACAATAGTTTCAAGAAGGTAAAGCCACATCCCACTAAAATAACAAAATATTTATTTTCGTTCAGCCCCGTTGCCCGAATTCCCGAAAACCGCGCGGAGCCGTTTGACAGCCCGTTCAGAATTGCATAGGGATAATGGCAAACCCTGTGGGAATAAATAACATATCCGGTATACCAGAATCCCATAGCCGCCGCACCAACGGATCCCAGCGTATCGTTTTCCGCGCGGCACGAGCACCCCGGCAGCGGAGTTTTCCGGCAGACACTGTCCGCACCGCCGGAGGTGAAAAGCATATGCGTTTGAGAGGCGTCAGGCGAAAACCGGGCCGCGAAAGGAAAATCGCGTAATACTCCGGTTGCCCGTACACTTTTAGTTCTGTCTCTGCAGGAGGATAACGATGCTTGGATTGCTCATATCCATTGCGGTCATCGTCTGGGTTGCCTGGATGATCGCCAAAAAAGGCTACGCCGCGGCGGTGTTGCTCATCGCGGGCGTGGTGCTGCTGTTCTGCTCCATCGGTTTGAATCTCGGACCGGGCCTGGCGCTGAAAAAAGGCACAGGCAGCCTCTTTTTCGACGTGTTCCAGGTGGTGGAGAACATCATGTCCTCCAACATCGGGGGGCTGGGGCTCTCGATTATGGCTATGGGCGGCTTTGCCCGCTACATGGACACCCTGAACGCGGGTAACGCCTTGTACGCCGTGGTGGGCGGGCCGCTCAAGTATATTAAATCTCCCTATCTGCTGGCCACCATGGGCTTTATCGTTACCCAGATCGTGGGCATGGCCATTCCCAGCGCGGCCGGGCTGGGCCTTATGCTTATGGTCACCCTGTATCCCGTGCTGATCCGCGCCGGCGTGTCCCGCATGACCGCCGTGTCCATTATCGGCGCGAGCCGCTTTTTCGATCTCGGCCCCGGTTCGGCCAACTGCCTGCTGGTGGCTAAAATTACGGGCATGGAATGGGCGGAATACTTTTTCAACTGGCAGATGCGCATTTACTTCCCCCTGCTGCTCACCATGCTGGTGACCAGCTACTTTGTGCACCGCTATTGGGACCGCGTGGAAGGCCCGGACCCGGAAGAAGCCGCCATCAGGGCGAAATTTCATGAAGAAGAGGAACAGGGCGGGGGGGCTCCCAAAATATACGCCCTGCTGCCCATGGTGCCCCTGATTATCCTGATGCTGTTCAACCCGGTGGTGCTGGGCCAGTTCGGCATCAAGGTCAAAGTCGGAGTGCCCGGGGCCATTGTGCTCAGCTCCCTGGTGGCCATGATTTTCGAATATATCCGCAGCCGCCAGGGCATCAAGGTGCTGCAGGGCCTCAAGAGTTTCTACGAAGGCATGGGCAAGCAGTTCGCCGTGGTGGTTTCGCTGATTATCGGCGGCCAGGTGTTCGGCAAGGGCCTTATCGCCATCGGTGCCGTGGACAGCCTGATCAAGGGCACGGAAAGCATGGGCATGGGCGTGGGCTTCATGGTCGTGGTCATGAGCCTGGTTATCGGCGTGGTGGCTTTCCTGATGGGTTCCGGCAACGCGCCCTTCTTCTCTTTCGCCGCCCTGATGCCCAGCATCGCCGCCAAGCTCAACGTGGAAGCCGTGACCATGCTGCTGCCCCTGCAGACCATGACCGGTTTCGGCCGCACCATGTCGCCCGTGACCGGCGCCATCGTGGCCGTGGCGGGCATTGCCGGCGTCTCGCCTTTCCAGATCATCAAGCGTAACATCATCCCGCTGCTTGCCACGACGGTGGTGAACTTCATCGTGACCTTCCTGTGGGTGCTGCCCTAAGGGAAACGTTAGTGGATACCCGCCGGCGCCGCTCACCCGGCGCCGGCGGAAGATGATACCGTAAAAGCACGACGGCTTTTCTCATTCCTTAACAGGGAGCGGGGACGCTCCAGGAGGAACAAATGGCTCGTAACGCAGTAAGACTCAGCCCCAAGGACAACGTGGCCTCGGCCCTGGTGGCCCTGAACAAGGGCGACACGGCGGAAGTGGCCTACCACGATGACCCGCTGGTGAAAGTGCAGATTCTGGAAGAAGTGCCCTACGGCTTCAAGCTGGCCGTGGTCGACATCAAAAAAGGCGAAGCCATCCTGAAATACGGCATGGTCATGGGCATTGCCTCCATGGATATCAAGGCCGGTCAGATGGTTCACGTCCAAAACGTTGAAGGCGCCCGCGGCCGCGGCGATAAATAGGAGCGTACTATTATGAAAACGACTTTCATGGGCTATCCCCGTCCCGATGGTTCCGCCGGCGCGAGAAACTATGTGCTGGTGCTGCCGGTCAACCGCTCCCTGAACTTTATCGCCAGCTACATCGCCAAGATGGTCAACGGCGTGAAGCACTTTGAAACCCCGGCCGAAGGCGGCCGCCCCGAGCGCGACCGTGAAACCATCGTGCGCACGTCCGTGGGTCTCGCCGCCAACCCCAACGTGGGCGGCATTCTGCTGCTCGCGGTCAAGCCGAAGTTCGGCTACAAGAACATGTCCCCCAGCTACTTCCTGGACGAGATCAAAAAGACGGGCAAGCCCTTCCGCACCGTGGTGCTTTCCGACGAAGGCGGCTCCTACAAAATGCTGGGCGAATGCCTGCGCCAGGCCCGCGAGCTGACCCTGGAAGTCTCCAAGGTCCACCGTGTGCCCTGCGATATCGGCAAGCTGACCCTGGGTGTCAAGTGCGGCATGTCCGACCCCACGTCCGGCATGGTGGGCAACCCCGCCGTGGGCCACGCCTATGACCTGCTGATCAAGGCGGGCGGCACGGGCTTCTTCTCCGAAACCACGGAAATCATCGGCGCGGAAGACCTGGTGGCCAAGCGCGCCGTCAACGCCGAAGTGTCCAAGCAAATTCTGGACGCGGCCACCTACTGGGAAGAAAAAGCCAAATCCACGGGCGAGGACATCCGGGCCATCAACCCCATCCCCGCCAACATCGCGGCCGGTCTGACCACCCTGGAAGAGAAATCCCTGGGCGCCATTGCCAAGGGCGGCACCACGGCCATTCAGGGCGTGCTGAAATATGGCGAGCGCCCCGCGGGCAAGGGCCTGTACTTCGTGGACGCCTGGATGAGCTCCCTGTCTCTGCCGCTGTGCTTCACGGCCTGCGGCGCCACCGTGGTTATGTACCAGATGGGCGGCGGCGACATGGCGGACGTGTATCCCATGATGCCCGCCATCAACCCCACCGTGGTCAGCCCCTGGATGTACCTGACCGGCAACAAGTTCACCTACAAGAAGTCCCCGGACAACATCGATTTCGACTCCTCCCCGGCCCTGGACGGCGGCAAGAGCGTGGCCGAAATGGGCGAAGCCCTGCTGGACCACATCATTGACATCGCTTCCGGCACCATGACCAAGATGGAGACCCTGAACTACCAGGAGCAGCTTGAAGTGTTCATGGAAGGCCCGGTGCTGTAAACGCGCGCTTCCGCGTTTGCTCCGCCTGATTCCGAGGCCGCCGGGGGGAAGCTTCCGGCGGCCTTGTACCAAAAACAGGGAAGGTTTTTATGGCGACACTGCCTAAACTCTACGGCGTTACCCAGCATTTTGACGAAACCCGCATAGAGGACGTGCCCGGCGCGGTGCGCGCGGCCTTTGCCAGCATTCCGGAACTGAAAAACCGCGTCAAACCCGGCATGACCGTGGCCCTGTGCGTCGGTTCCCGGGGCATAGCCGATCTGCCCGTGCTGGTGAAAACCAGCATCGAATGCCTGCAGGGCATGGGCCTCAAGGTGTTCATCACCCCCTGCATGGGCTCGCACGGCGGCGGCACGGCCGAAGGCCAGGTCGACCTGCTGGACGGGATCGGCATCAGCGAAAAAACCATGGGCGTGCCCATCCACGCCAAAATGGACGTGGAAACCCTGGGCCAGATCCCGGACGGCCCCGGCGTGTATTTCTCCAAGGAAGCCCTGGCCGCCGACCTGATCATGCCCATCGTGCGCATCAAGCAGCACACCCGCCTGGTGGGCGAAATCGGTTCCGGTTTCTGCAAAATGCTCTGCATCGGCTGCGGCAAGATCTCCGGCGCGGAGGAATACCACCGTTTCGGCGTGGAAAAGCCGCTGCTCCCGGCCGCTCTCACCGTGCTGGAAAAAGTGGACAAGCTTTTCTGCGGCCTGTGCGTCGTGGAAAACGGCCACGACCACCTGCACACCATGCGCATGGTGCTGCCCAAGGATTTCGTGGAAACCGACAAAGAACTGCTGCGCCTGGCCCGCAGTTTTCTGCCCACCATCCCGCTGAACAAAGCCGACATGCTCATTGTGGAAAACATGGGCAAAGACATCAGCGGCGCGGGCGCGGACGTCAATGTCATCGGCAAGTGGCGCCGCGACGGTGGCAAGCGCGAGCCGGATTTCGACATCCAGGCCGTCCTGAACATCACGGACGTCTCCCACGGCAACGCCATGGGTATGGGCAACTTTGACCTGGCCACGGAATACTTCCGCGACAAGCTGGACCTGAACGCCACCTACGTCAACGCGCTCACGTCCACCCGTTTCCGCGCGGCCCGTCTGCCCATGATCATGAAAAACGACCAGGTGCTCATGGATTCCGTGCTGCAAAGCCGCGCCGAGCCGGAAAACCTGAGCATCATCGTCATCACCAGCACCGCTGAACTGGCCCGGCTGTGGGTGACCGAAAACCTGCTGGACGGCCTCAAGAGCAATCCCAAAATCAGCATCGACAAGGAACCTCAGGCGTTCAGCTTTGACGCCAACGGCCGCATGAAGCCGTTCAAGTAGAGGGCAAGGGGAAGAATCGGGGTAAGGGGAGAAATTTTTTTTGCAAAAAAGTTTCTCTCCTTACCCCGAACTCCCATCCTCTTTTCAAAAAATTTTATCAGGTTTATTCGAGAGATAGTCGTTAATGGAGCCCGTTTACCCGGCTCCGTCTTTTGGGGAAAGGGAAAGGCGTCAGGCCTGGGCTTCCAGGCGCGTCTTGACGTAGGGTTCCAGCCCGCCGCTGTCCAGAATGGACTGCAGGGAAGGCGGCAGGGGCGGGCAGGCGTATGTTTTGCCCGTGTTTTTGTTGCGTATCGTGCCCGCGTTGGTGTGGATTTCCAGGGTTTGGCCTTCCTGAATATCAGCCACCGCGTCGCCTATCTCCAGGAGCAGCAGGCCAACATTGAACGAGCTGCGGTAAAAAATGCGGGCAAAGGTGTTGGCGATCACCACCTTGATGCCCGCGCCCAGAATGGCTATGGGCGCGTGCTCCCGAGAAGAGCCGCAGCCGAAATTGCTGCCGCCCACCAGAATGTCGCCCGGCCGCACGCCCTTGATCCAGTTTGGGTCCATGCCTTCCATGCAGTGCGCGCCCAGTTCCTTGGGGTCCGTCAGCACCATATACCGCGCCGGAATAACGGCGTCCGTGTCAATATTGTCGCCCACACGCAGAACTCTACCCGTATGTTGCATAGCGTTTCTCCTTTGGAAATACCTTCCCCCAGCCCCTTTCCCTAAAAACTTTGACAAGGGTATGTTGGTCACCTCTTTGGTGAAGCAGCCCTGTACAATCACGGGCACTGCCTCTTTCAATCTATCAAATCAGCACTCGCCCTTGAGTTCTTAATTACAAATCGGTTAAACCACCGCCTCTGGCGGTGAGACCGTAAGAGGTTCGACCGATCCGGGATTGTAACGGCGTGAAAAATAGGCTCAATCCATTGGACCACCGGGTGGTTCGCCATGGAGAGAGCCTATGCGAGA
>JAVBNC010000084.1:0-17849 GCA_031551765.1 Desulfovibrionaceae bacterium | reverse complement strand
GGATTGGGGTTTTTTCCGGGCAACCGGAAAAATTTGTATTAGAGCATTTTAACATTGAACATTCTCTTTCAAATAAAATGCTCTGGCGGTGCGAAGCGAAGCGGAGCACCGCCCGCGAGATTGACGTAGGCGAGCTTTGCTCGCCGTTAAGCGGCAATCTCAAAGTGAATATGCTCTAGGACCCAGGGTCAGCAGTTGCGCTGTGGAGTCGGCTATGACAAGCCGGGTGTCCTTGTTGATAAACTGCAGCAGCCTGGCCATGGTTCCCTCAGGCACGCTCACGCAGCCCGCCGTCCACGCCCCTTTGGAGCAATGCAGAAAAAAAGCCGAACCGGCCCCTTTGCGCGTGGGGTTCATATTATAGTCGAACGCGACGGCATATTTATAGGCGAGCACTTCTTTTGACAAATCTTCCGCGCTGTTCCAGTCTTTGGCCGGGTCGTCCGCTTTGACCCATTGATTGTAAAAACGCGATGCCGGGTCATCCACCCAGAGATCGCCCGGGGCAAGCCGGGTGTAAGGCAGCAGGGAGCCTGGATCCGGGGCCGTGCCAAAGGCGCGGGTAAAGTTGTACACCCCGGCGGGAGTGCGGCGGGCGCCTTCCGTGGTTGTGGGCCATACCCCGTTCCGGCCTGTGAGAGCGGGGGCGGCAAAACGCGGTTCCCAGATGCCGTTCTTTTTTTCGAAAGCCTGGAGTGTGGCTTCCGGTCCGCCGGGGCGCCCCAGCGTGACGATCAGCCTGGAAACGCCCGCCGCCGCGGGCATGCGCGCCACAAGCGCCGCGTCAACGCCATTTGCGGGCGGGGCGGGACTTGTGGACCAGGCGGGGAGAACGGACAACGTCACGAGCAAGAGTGCGAGGGCAAGACATTGTGCTGATTTCATGGCGGATTCCTCGTTCAGGGCAAAAACGGCATAGAGCATGCCAAGACCAAAGCGCGGCATCCGCAAACAAACGGCATATGCGAACGCTTCCACAAAACCGTCCTGCACGAGTTTTACTAGAGCAGTTGAACATTGAAAATGTTCAACTGCTCTGCAAGGATTTGTCTTCAAATCCTTGCCGCGAGATTAGCGTAGGCGGGCTTTGGCCGCCGTTAAGCGACAATCTCAAAGCGAAACTGCTCTAGGTTGCCTTCCGGAGAAAACTGTATCACTCTTTGGAGGAATTACAGACCGACCTGGACGCTTGGCTGGAGCATTACAACGCCGAGAGAACGCATCAAGGCAAAATGTGCTGCGGAAGAACACCCATGCGGACACTCCTTGACGGAAAACAGTTCTGAATGGAAAAGGTCGGACAGCTCAACTAGAGCAGTTGAACATTGAAAATGTTCAACTGCTCTGCAAGGATTTGTCTTCAAATCCTTGCCGCGAGATTGGCGTAGGCGGGCTTTGCCCGCCGTTAAGCGACAATCTCAAAGCGAAACTGCTCTAATCGGACAATCGGAACCATCAAAACGGAACTGACTGTCAGATCAAGTCTGAACCACTACATCTTAGGGTTTAGCAAGATTCACGCGTTCCCACAAAAACGAAAGGTCAATGGCTTGCATTCCCTTCTCTTTGGCCCGCCGAGCTTCTCCTTGCTCTATGTGTTTGAGAATGCCGACAAGCTTGGGACGCAATGATTTGAGCTTGGCCGCTTCAAGCGGGGTTTTGCCGTTCAGTGCCGGAAGCGGTGTGGAGGGCCACTCTTCATAATGGCGCACAAGGTATTCAAGAATAATCCGCTGTTGTGTTTCGTGAGGGATTGTTTCCTGCTGCGGGGGAGTGCTCAGTTGCTTTTTCCTGCTGGCCCGCAGCATCTGGCTGGGGGTAAGCGATCTTCTGCTTGTGTGGCGCACAAGGCGCCCGGCAAGTCCTTCCAGCCACAGGCGTGCGGCATCCGCCTTTCCTTTTGTGTTGCACTCCACGCGCAGTCTGTCTTTGCTGATCACGCGCTCCAGCCGGGCAAGCGTGCGGTAGCGGTCCGCGTCAATGGCTTCATCGCGCGTCCAGACGGTTCCATCTGCTTCAACAGCAACATCTTCTTGAGCAAGCAGAAGAGTTTCCAGCGCCTGCCAGTCAAACACGGCGTAATGATCTGTCGTATAAGCAATAAGCTCCTTGGTCTGCTGATCCAATAAAATGGGCATTGCTGGCGGCGTGGTAATCCTGCCGACCCATTGGGCGATAATCGCCTTTGTGCAAATGGAGCGAGCGGAGACGTTTGCGGACTTGCTTTTGAGTTTTTTCCGGATATGGGCAAGGCAGCGCGTCGCTTCATCGCGAGATAAAGGATACACGCCGCCGCCGAAAGAATATACGCCGTCCTGCAACATGCAGCGGACGCCGATTATATCCCACTGCACTAAAAATTCCGTGGCGCTCACTTCATGAACGAAAAATGGAGGCAACTCTTTATCAATCAAATCGGCAACAAGCACCCCCCTGCCTGTCTGTACTTCCTGGATTTCATAGAGCGAAAGGCCGGATGAGGCCAGCAGCTCAAGATGTTTCCGGCCTTGCGCCGTCAATTTGGGGCCGCCCGCCCCAAGGAGCAGGTCAATAGTGCGGACCTTCCGCCCATTGAAAGCAAGTTCCGCATCCGCCAACAGCCATTCATTAATATTGATCTGCATCATTTCGTGAAGAGGTCCGGGAACGCGTGCCATCTTTTCTTTGACATCATGTTCCCTGCAATCAAAGAATCCGGCCAGGACAGCTTGAAAAACTAGCTCGCCGTGGCGTTCAGCGAGCCAGTCCAAAGCTGTTTCCACTGCACGCTGGTCTTCACGGCGCATGGGAGCATGGTTCCGTTCCAGACGCAGACAGCAGTATTTGTACTTTTTGCCGCTGCCGCAAGGACAGGGATCGTTCCGGCCAATTTTCGACATAATGTCCTCCTACATGGCATTCAGACAAAAGTCATTACCCAACCCGTCCGGAGTTTTTCCAGCGCCGCTGCGTACTTTTTGGACTGGGCTTTCAGTTGCTCTATGTTGTGCAGTTTCCAGCGTACCGCCGGAAGCTGGGGAACGTGGTCCGGCAGGCCTGCCAAGTTCCAATCCGGCTCGCCCGTCTTGCGGGTCGGCAGGAAACGGCGTTCGTTCACGGTAAGCCCGTCACGCGCGGCCTGAATCAGCCATGCTCTCGCTTTTTCCAGAGTTTCCAGAGCAACCGGCTCCCGCGTCATACCGGAAAATTCCGTCTGGAATATCTGTTCCAACGGCTGCTGCTTCGGCATCAACAGTTCGGCCAGGGGACGCGGGTGGCTCCGGGCATACACCAGGAAAGCCTTACGGATGGTTTCATCCAGCCCTCCGGCCCGCATCAGCCCCCTTGCGGGTGCAGGGCAGCGCCCTGCTCTCACTTTTGGATGGCTTCGGCAGCTATCTAAAACGGCTCTCGGGACAGCGCAACCTGCCGTTCCAAGTCGTCGAAAAGGCGTTCCAGAATGGTGTTCGAGACGAGCATGCCGGTGCGGGTCAGGCAGACGTAGCCGTGGCGGATGCGCACCAGTCCTTCCTTGTGCAGCAGATGGAGCAGGGACTTGTTGTCCGCCAGAAAGTCCCGGCCGGTAAGCTCCTGGTAAGCTTTGACGCGCAGGCCGCGCACGGTGCGCAGGCGCAGCATTACGGTTTCCAGGACGCGCGTGGCCGGGGGAAGTTCTTCCGCGTCATGGGCTATGGTTTTGGCTGACACGCGCTCGGCCCAGGCTTTGACGTCTTCCGGGTTGGCCCAGCGCCGCGCGCCGATGGTGGAAACGGCGGCCGGGCCCAGGCCCAGGTAGTCACTGCCTTCCCAATAACCCAGGTTGTGGCGGCACTGAAAACCCATGCGCGCGTAGTTGGAAATTTCGTACTGCATATAGCCCTGGGATTCCAGAAATTCCGCCCCGTGCATGTACATGGCGGCCTGTTCCCGCTCCGGCGGCAGGCTGAAGCGGCCCGCGCCATGTTCCGTCGCCATGGGGGTGCCGTCTTCCAGGGTCAGGCCGTAGCAGGAAAAATGGTCCGGCCGCAGACGGCAGGCGCTTTTCAGCTCAGCCAGCCAGTCCCGTTCGCGCTGTTCCGGCAGGCCCCAGATCAGGTCCAGGTTGACGTTGGCGAACCCGGCCTGCCGCGCCAGTTCCACGGAACCCGCGACCTGCTTGACCGTGTGCGGCCGCCCCAGCAGGCGCAGCATGGCCGGGTCCATGCTCTGCGC
This sequence comes from Desulfovibrionaceae bacterium, assembly GCA_031551765.1. GTDB lineage: Bacteria > Desulfobacterota > Desulfovibrionia > Desulfovibrionales > Desulfovibrionaceae > JAVBNC01. The sequence continues at coordinate 13,658 of JAVBNC010000084.1, read as the reverse complement.
GCCCAAGGAGAGCCGGTTGACCCCGGCGGCGGCCAGCTCGTACGCGTAGCCGAAAGCCATAAACGATTCCGGGTTGGCTTCCAGGCTGATTTCCGCGTTTTTCTCCACCTGAAACGACTTGCGCACCCGGTCCAGAATCACCCCCACCGCTTTGGGCGGAAGCAGGCTGGGCGTGCCGCCCCCGAAAAAAACGCTCTCCACCCGCGCTCCGCCCAAACGGTCTCCCCACAAGGCCAGTTCGGCCAGCAGGGTGTCCAGATACCCGCGCAAAATCAGCCCCCCGGCCCTGCCCTTGACCAGCGGCCGGGAAAAGAACGCGCAGTACCGGCACTTGGACCGGCAGAACGGGACGTGGATATACAGCAGCATCGTGTTGTGAGTATACGGAAAAGGCAATTTTGTCGAAGCCAATGAAGAACGAGAGCAGGGCTCCGCCCTGCACCCGCCAAGGGGCGCGCCCCTTGGAACCCGTTCAGGGTGGGTGACGGAAGTGCCCCGGCCGGTACGGGTGGGGTGACCTCCTTGCGGTTCTGCCAGAATCAGGGCGCACGGCGCGCAGCCTTGCGGTGGAGAGAAAACCTTTCTTCCAAGCAAGGTTCCTCCCCTCCTCCGGGCGTCACGTCCTCACCCGCTCCAAATCGCGCGCATACCGCTCCTGCTCGCTGAACAGGCAGCCGCAGTACTGTTGGCGGTAGAGGCCAAGAGCCTTGGATTCGTCTATGCCCTGCTGCCAGAAGGGGCGGAAGTCCCGGTAGAAAAAGGAAACGCCGTGTCGAGCGGCGGCTTCTTCCCCGGCCTGGCGGATGCCTTCGTGGTTCTGGCGGCGGGAGTAGAGCAGGGAGGAGGTGAAGGCGTCCAGGCCCAGGGCCTTGGCCGTTTGGGCGGCGCGGTCCAGACGGGAGGAAAAGCAGTGGGCGCAGCGGCCGCCGGGATGGGCGAGGGCGGCGCGGCACCAGGATTCGGCGTCGTATTCCGGACGGTCTTCCGGAAAAAGCAGGGGGACGCCGTGATGCGCGGCAGCCTGGAGGGCGCCTTCGCGGCGGCGCAGGTATTCCGCGAGGGGATGGATGTTGGGGTTGTCGAAATACCCCGTGAGCGCATGCCCCTCTTCCGCCAGGCGGGCGAGGGGCATGAGCGCGCAGGGGCCGCAGCAGATGTGCAGCAAAAGGCGCATGAATTTACTCTGCGGAAGTGCTGATGGCGATATGCACGCCGGTCTGCGTTTCCAGGTTCAGCAGCACCTGGCGCTTAGTGTTGAGCAGGTGCAGGGCCAGCTCGCGTTCCGCCGGGAAGCTGACTTCCGTCTGCTTCTGGGCCGCGGCCTGGCGCACCAGGCGCTGGATTTCGCGCAGGGCCTGCATGGCCTGCCATTCCATGTTCCGGCGCACGCCGGTGCCCTTGCAGCAGGGGCAGGGTTCCGTGCTCACGGAAATGGCGGAAGAACCGAGCCGCTGGCGCACCATTTCCAGCATGCCGAAAGGCCCGACCTTGCCCACGTCGTAGCGGGCGCGGTCGCCTTTCATGCCGGCGCGCAGGGCTTTTTCCACCTCGCGCCAGTGGTCGCGGTCGCGCATTTCAATAAAGTCCGCCACCACCTGGCCGCCTATGTCCCGCAGCCGGAGCTGGAGGGGGATCATCCTGGCCGCTTCCAGGTTGGTGCGGTAGGCCATGTCCTCAAAATTGCTTTTGCCGCCGCTGCGGCCGGAGTTGATGTCGATGGCCGTCAGGGCTTCGGTGTTGTCGAACACGAGACGCCCGCCGGAAGGCAGCACCACTTCGCGGCTGTGGATCTGGTCCAGCTGCTTCTGCAGATTGAAGCGCTCGAACAGGCTGGCCGCTTCGGTATGCGCCCGCACCAGGTTCTGCTTGCGCGGGAAGAGCAGGGAGGCCATGTCCTCCACCATGCGCGCGGTGGCTTCGTCGTCCACCCACAGCTCCTGCACGTCGTCGGTCAGGTAGTCGCGCACGGCGCGGGTGGAAAGGGCCAGTTCCTGGTAGATCAGGCTGGGCGTGGGGGCTTTCTGGCCCTTGGCGCGCACTTCTTTCCACAGGCGCTTCAAAAACTGCAGGTCGCGCTGCAGGCTGGTTTTGCTGGCGCCCATGCTCACGGTGCGCACGATGACGCCCAGGCCCTTGCCCGGGGTGAGGCCCTGCAGCATTTCGCGCAGCCGGGCGCGCTCGTCTTCTTTCTCCACCTTGCGGGAAACGCCGATCTGCTCCCGGCCCGGCGTGAGCACGAGAAAACGGCCCGGCAGGGAGAGGTAGGAAGTGAGGAACGCGCCCTTGGTGCCCGCCGGTTCCTTGACCACCTGCACCAGAATTTCCTGGCCGGGTTTGAGCGCTTTCTGGATCAAGGGGAATTTGCGGCTTTTGGCCGAATCATGCGGCACCAGGTAGTATTCCGGGTGGACTTCGTCGATCTGCAGAAAGCCGTTCTTCACGCCGCCGTAGTTGACGAAAGCGGCCTGCAGGTTGGGGTCCACGTTGCTGACGACGCCCTTGTAAATGTTGCCCTTAACCTTGGCCTGGTGCAGCATTTCCACGTAATATTCCTGCACCATGCCTTCTTCGGCCAGCACCACTTCCACCTGCTCGCCGGCCAGCACGCTGACGAACATCTTTCGCTTGCCGGGACGGGCGTCCTCTTCAAATTCTTCTTCCGGCTCTTCCTCGTCCTCGGAAGCGGGGGAAGCGGGGGAAGCGGCGGCAGCGGCTTTGCCCCGGCCTCTCTGGTTCTGCTTTTTACTCCCTCCGCCTTTTTTCGCGGGCTGCGACGGAGCGGGTTCGGAAACCTGGTCCTCGGCCTGGTCCGGGCTTTCCTCCGGTAAAGCGTCGGCTTGCGCGTCCGCAGTGGACGCGCCCGGAGAAGCGGATGCCTCACCGGCCTGAACAGCAGCCAGGGCGGCCGCCTTTTTCTTGCGGCGACCGCCACGGCGGGAGCGCTTGCGCTTCTTGGCGGGGACGGCTTCGCCTTCCGCGGCGCTGCCCTCAACAGGCGCGTCGCCTTCGGCCGGAGAGGCGGCAGACGCTTGCGTCTCGACGGGGGACGCCGCCGGAACTTCAGTCCGGGTGGGAGCCGCCGGTTCAGGGGCGCGTTCAGAAGGTTTGGGCGTTTCGGGCGCGGCCGCGATCAGCGAACCCGGGGCCTGCCAGGTGGCCACGCCGTTGGGCGTGCCGGGTGAGCGGGTGTTCACGTGTTCCGGAACTTCCAGGGCCGCCGTGGACTTGCCCCCGCGCGAGCGGCCGCGCTGGCCGAAGCGGGAGGACTTTTTTTCAGGGGCGGCAGCGGCCTGGGCGTCAGCCGGGGCCTGTTCCGGGGCGGGCCTGGCCGTGGCGGCTTCCGGGGCGGAAGATACCGCGTCCTTGGCTTGTTCAGCAGCGGCTTTTTTCGGCGCGGCAGCGGCCTTCTTGGGCGCGACGCGGCGGCTTTTCGGGGCGGCCTTGGGGGCCGTTTCCGACGCGGCGGATTGTTCCGCTGTTTTGGCAGCCGCTTTAGCGACAGGGGCTTTGGCGGGCTTTTCAGCTTTCGTTTTTGCGGCGGCTTTGGCGGCGGGTTTCTTAGCAGAGGCTTTTGCTTTAGGCGTTTCGGCCTTGTCCGCCGTTTTGGCGGCGCTTTTCTTTTCCGCGGGCTTGGCCGCGGCGCGGCCGCGCGCGGGCCTGGCGGGCGCTTCGGCCGGGCTTTCAGAAGCCGTGTTAGGGGCGGTTTTTTTGGGGGGGGAAGCGGCTTTGCGGGGCGCTTTCTTTGCGGTTGTCTTTTTCGCGGCGGCGCCGTCCTGATTGTCGGGCGCGCCAATGGCCGGGCTCTTGGGGTCCTGTGCCTGTGTCATGAAATCCTCAAAAATTGTAAAAAGTGCGTGTGCGGCATGCGCTGCGCGGCTGTGCCTGCGGCAGTCCATCCATGCCGAGCCGCGCCGCGGGCGGCCGTATAAGGCCTGCGCCGTGCGCGGGGGAAAATACCGTAAATCTCTCCAGAGCAATTCACGAATGAAATGAATGGATTGCTCTGCAAGGATTTGTCCTCAAATCCTTGCCGCGAGGTGCTTGTAGGCGGGCTCTGCCCGCCGTTAAGCAAGCATCTCAAGCGTTAATTGTTCCAGGGAGCAGCGGCATGAAGCCGCACGTTCTCCGTGGCAGGGGCATAAAAACGGTTTTTTCTAAAAAAAGCAACCCATACTCTGCATTTTTCCGGAAAACCCGGCAAAAAATCATGTCCCGTACCGGCCGGCAGGCTTGAAAATAAACGCGCCCGGCGGAAAAAATCCCGCCGGGCGCTTGGCAAAAGCCAGATTGTACTGTGCCGTTACTTCAGGGAAATGGGCTCGGTCACGCCGGGAAGGCCAGTCAGGGCAAAGAGCATGAGCAGGGTGGCCTTGGCGCCCTGCTGGCTGCCTTCGGGCTGGAACCATTCGTCGTGGCTGTGCCCGTTGCCGCTGGCTCCGCCGGTGCGCATGCACACGGCCGGAATGTTCCGGCTGATGGGCGCGTTGGCGTTGGTGCTGCCCGGCGCCCTGAACAGGGGCTGCGCGCCGACCCCGGTAATGGAGGCATATGCCGCCTGGACAATGGGCGCTTCCTTGGGCTGCACCCCGCCGGGCCTGTCGCCTATCATCTTTTTTTCCACGGTAATGGTTTTGCCGCTCTTGGCGCGGAAGGCGTTGTCCTCGGCCACGGCCTCGTCCACCAGGGCGAGCATGGTCTTTTCCGTATCCGCCAGGGCCTTGTCGGAAAGCGAGCGCATGTCCAGCTTGCAGCGGGCTTCCAGGGCGATGGAGTTCACCGAGGTGCCGCCGGAAACCAGGCCCACGGTATAGGTGGTTTTGGGGTCCGCCGGGGTGTTCACGTTGCTCATTTTGGCGATGGCCCGGCCCATGGCGTGGATGGGGCTGGGCAGGCCGTACGCGCCCCAGCTGTGCCCGCCGGGACCCCGGAAAATGAACTCGTAGCGCCGCGAGGCGATGCCGCCGTAAGTGAACGCGCCAGCCGGGCCCGGTTCCACGCTGACCACGGCCGCGATATTCTTGTGGTCGTCCAGCAGCCCCTTGATGCCGCGCAGATCGCCTTCCCCCTCTTCGCCGGAAGTGCCCACCACGAGGATGGAGCCCTTGGGCTTGAGGCCCGCGTGCTGGATGGCGCGCATAACCGCCAGCACGTTGGCCAGGCCGGACGTGTCGTCAGCTATGCCGGGGCAGTAAATGCGGCCGTCCTTTTCCGTGACCTTGAGGGGCACGTCCTTGGGGAACACCGTGTCCAGGTGGGCTTCAAAGACCACCACCGGGCCTGAAGAGCCGCGCAGCCAGCCGAAAGCGTTATCGTGCTTGTCTATGACGCAGTCTTTCGCGCCGTACTGCTCCAGCTTTTTCTGGAACATGGGGGAGCGCAGTTCCCTTTCCTTGAAGGGCGTGCCGTAAAGGACCACCATCTCCTTGAGTTCCTTGAGCTTGTTGGCGTGGTCCGCGTCAATAAAGGCCAGGGCCTTCTGGATGCGGGCGTCGGCCTGCAGTTTTTTGAAAACGGCCTGTATTTTGGGGTCCACCGTGTAGTCGGCCTTGGCCTTAGGCTCGGCGGGCGCGGCCAGGGCCGTCCCGCACATGAGCATGACAAAAACCAGGGTGGACGCGAACTTTTTCATGGGTATCTCCTGCGCGCTGCGTGACGGGTTACGGGTTTTGAAAAGCCGTTGGGACAGTTTCAAGCCCTGGTTATTTCCCAGACCATGGCCCCGGCTTTCTTCAATTCTTTAACGAAAGCCTTGCGGATGACGGTGTTGTTGAAAACCTCGCCGTCCACCAGGGTCAGGTCCAGGTCCAGGGGCAGGCTGTCCACGAAATCGCGGCAGAATTCCTGCACCGCGTCCAGGGCGATGATTTTCTCCGCCGCAAGGTCCAGGGTGTAGTCGGCCAGCTTTTTGGCGAGCATTTTGTACAGGGGGGTAGGGGAACGGAAAACCCGCTGCGTTCCTTTTTGTGCCCGGCCTTCAGCGGGTCCGGCCGGGACAGGTTGGCCGTGCCCCTGCCCAGGACCGTGTCCCCGTCCAGGACCGCGATTTCGAAATCAAAGTCCGGGTGCTCGCGGTCATACATCCAGCCGCTGACAACTTCCCGGCTGATGGAATCAATACGCCAGAACATGTCCCTTTTCCCGTTGCGGTGATTCGGCGGCGCCCGGCGCTTGGAGCATTTTCGTCAGGGCGCTTAAATGCCTCGAACATGCCAAAACAGCGGGCAAAGGTCGAGAGAAAAGCAGGAGAAAAAAGAAAGCCGGGCTCCCCGCGCGTGCGGGAAGCCCGGCCGTGAAAGGCGTGCTCAAAAGGGCGCGCTTACAGGCAGGTTTTCATAGCCTTAAGCAGCGTGTCCACGTTTTCCCTGCGGGCGGTGTGGCCCATGGTGCCGATACGCCAGATTTTCCCGGCCAGGGGGCCGAGGCCCGCGCCGATTTCAATGTCGTACTGCTTGATCAGCTTGTCGCGCACGGCGGCTTCGTCCACGCCCGCGGGCACGGTGACGGCGTTGATCTGGGGCAGACGGGCTTCCGGGGCCACGAACATGGGCAGGCCCATTTTTTCCAGGCCCTGCACCAGGTACTGGTGCACGTCCATGTGGCGCTTGAACACGGCGGGCAGGCCTTCGTTCAGGATCAGGTCCAGACCGGCGTCCAGGGCGTAAAGCATGTTGATAGGCGCGGTGTGGTGGTAGGCGCGCTTGTTGCCTTCCCAGTAGCTGACGAGCAGGGAGAGATCCAGGTACCAGCTGGAAACCTTGGTTTTGCGGGCTTTCAGCGCGTCCACGGCCTTTTGGGAGAAGGAAACCGGGGCCAGGCCGGGAGGGCAGGCCAGGCCTTTCTGGGTGCAGCTGTACAGGGCGTCTATGCCCCAGGCGTCCATTTCCACGGGAATGGCGCCCAGGCTGGTGACGCAGTCCACCAGGAACAGGGCGCCGCTTTTCTTGACCAGCTCGCCCACGGCCTGCACCGGGTTGAGCACGCCGGTGGAGGTTTCCGCGTGCACCATGGCCACGATTTTGTAGGGGCCTTGTTTCAGCTGCTCGGCCACCTTGTCCACCAGCACCGGGGTGCCCCATTCGAAATTCAGGACATCCACCTTGGCGCCGACGCGCTCGGCCACGTCCTGCATGCGGGAGCTGAACACGCCGTTCAGGCACACCAGCACGCGGTCGCCCGGCTCCACCAGGTTGACGAAGCAGGTTTCCATGCCGGCGGAACCCGTGCCGGACATGGGCAGGGTGACGTTGTTCCTGGTCTGCATCACCTGCTGCAGTTTGCCCTTGATCTCGTCCATGATGCGGATGAAATAGGGGTCCAGGTGCCCCAGAGTGGGCAGGGCGAGGGCCTTGTACACTTCATCGGGCACGCAGGAAGGACCGGGGCCCATGAGCAGGGTGGGTTTGATGCCGGAAAGCAGAGTGGACATGCGGGTAAACCTCCTTAAAACCGGCAGGGCCGGAATGGTTATCGAGTTGCCGTTACTGTGCACGAAAATCCGCACGCTGACAATCTCCGACATTTACAGAGCGGCGTAGCTTGCGGAGTCCGTTTTGCCACGTAAGAGGGGAGCTTCCCTCATACTTTCGGGCTTTCCGGCGTGACGCGCTCCGCCAGGCGCGTGAGCACATCCGCGTCCAAGGTGGTGACGCGTGCTTCCAACACGTCGTGGAGTTTGCGCACCTGCTGGATGACCTGCTCCATCTTCCCGTTTTCATTGACTATCAATAAGATGATGCTGGTGGCCCCATCTCCCAACGGCGCGGCCAGGACCCCCTGCAGGTTGAAAGCCCGGCGGGCGAACAGACCGCAGACGTGGGACAGGACGCCGGGGTGGTTGTTCACGGTCAGGCGCAGGGCCTGGCAGGTGGCGGTATGGTGCGCGTCAGGCATGGGCTTCCCCTTCTATCATTTGGCTGTTGGCCGCTCCGGGCGGCACCATGGGAAACACGTTGTCCCCCTGGGCGACGGCAAGGTCCACCAGGCAGGGCCCCGGTTCGCGCAGCGCTTTTTCCAGGGCGCGCAGCGGGTCGCGGCTGGTGTTCAGGTTCACGGCCGGGACGCCGAAGGCTTTGGCTATGCGCACGAAATCCGTGCCCCCGGCATAGCGGGAGCCGAACAGGCGGCGGCCGAAAAACAGTTCCTGCTGCTGGAGCACCAGGCCCAGGCCGCTGTTGTTGCTGACGATGATTTTGACGTTGACCCCTTCCTCGGCGGCGGTGGCCAGCTCCTGAATGTTCATCAGCAAACTGCCGTCGCCGCTGAAGCAGACCACCGTGCTTTCAGGGCGTTCCAGGGCCGCGCCTATGGCCGCCGGAAGACCGAAGCCCATGGTTCCCAGCCCGGCGGAAGTCAGCCACTGCCCCGGACGCCGGAAGGGATAGGCCTGGGCCGTGCGCATCTGGTGCTGGCCCACGTCCGTGGTGATGAGGGCACTCTCGTTCAGGAACGAGGCGGCGCAGAGTATGATGCCGTAGGGCGTGAGCGGGTCGTTCAGGCCGGGAAAGGCCGGGGTGCGGGCTTTCAGTTCCGCCGCGCGGGCGAGCCAGGGGGCGCGGTCCTGCGCGCTGAGCCGGCCCGCTATGGCGGCCAGGGCGCGGCCCGAGTCCGCTATGATCCCGGTGTGCGGCGCGCGGAGTTTGCCCACTTCGCCCGCGTCCAGGTCGATATGGATGAGTTCCGCCCGGGGGCAGAAGCCCTCCAGGCGGCCTGTGCTGCGGTCGCTGAGGCGGCACCCGGCCGCGATGAGCAGGCCGCATTCCTCCAGCAGCAGGTTGGCGTGCCGCGTCCCGTGCATGCCGATCATGCCCAGGCAAAGCGGATGGTCGTGCGGAACGGCCCCCAGGCCGCGCAAGGACACGGCCACCGGAATGCTGAAGCTTTCCGCCAGGGCCAGGGCCTGCCGGGAGGCTTCCGGGAAAGCGGCTCCCCCGCCCAGCAGCAGAACGGGCCGCCTGGAGCGGTTGATGCGCTCCGCGGCTTCGGCTGTCCGTGCCGGGTCCGGTTCCGGGGGCGTTTCCGGCGCGCCGGGTTCGGGCAGACAGGGCAGGTCCAGGACAGCGGCCTGCACGTCTTTGGGGATATCGATGAGCACCGGGCCGGGCCGCCCCCCGGCGGCAATGCGGAAGGCTTCCGGGATGACGCGCAAAAGTTCTTCCGGCGCGCGCACCAGGTAGTTGTGCTTGGCCACCGGCAGGGACATGCCGTACATGTCCACTTCCTGGAAGGCGTCCGTGCCGATCATGCCCAGCGGCACCTGGCCGGTGATGCAGATGACGGGCACGGAATCCAGCCGGGCGTCGGCAAGGGCGGTCAGGGCGTTGGTGGCGCCCGGTCCCGAGGTGGCGAAAAACACGCCCACCCCGCCCCCGGCGCGGGCCATGCCCTGGGCGATAAAGCCCGCCCCCTGTTCGTGGCGGGCAAGAATATGGCGGATACGTTTGCTGCGGGAGAGCGCGTCATACAGGGGCAGGTTGCAGCCGCCGGGAATGCCGGCGATGCGGGTAATGCCCTGGCGCTCCAACAGCGCGATGGTAATTTCGGCTCCAGACATACGGGTCATGGCTGCAGGCCTCCTGTGCCTGCGGCCCCTGGGTCCGGCCCGGCGGGCTGTTCGCCCGAAAAAGAACACCCCCGCCGGTCGCGCCCGCGGGGGTGTGGCTTTGTCGTGCCTCGTTTATCCCTGCTACAACGCGACTATAGAATCGCCCGATACGATAATGGCGATAACCAGGCCCGCGAGGGAGGAGCAAATGAGGTTTGAGTTCATACGTATAGTCCTTGCACTTCCCGTCTATCTCCGGGAGAGAGGCTTTGTCAAGAAATCTTAGCTGATTTCCCGCGTGGTGCGGAATTCCACCTTGGGGTAGCGTTCCATGGCCGATTCCAGCTTCCAGGGGTTGGGGGCAAGGTAGGCCAGCGCCCCTTCCGCGTCCAGGGCCAGGTCCTGATTGTAATAATCCTTGAAATCCGCGAACTGGACCTTGTCCTCGGAAGCCACCCAGCGGGCCGTTTCGGTGTTCACATGTTCGTACACGGCGTTGACGTTGTACTCGTCCGCCAGGCGGGAGATGATGACGTCGAACTGCAGCACGCCCACCGCGCCCAGTATATAGTCGTTGTTGACCAGGGGGCGGAACAGCTGCACCGCGCCCTCTTCCGCCAGCTGCTCCAGGCCCTTTTGCAGCTGCTTGGCCTTGAGCGGGTCTTTCAGCCGCACCCGGCGGAAGTGTTCCGGCGCGAAACTGGGAATGCCCGTGAATTTCAGCGGCTCTTTCCCTTGCGTGAACGTATCGCCGATTTTGATGGTGCCGTGGTTGGGCAGGCCCATGATGTCGCCCGGCCAGGCTTCTTCCACCCCGGCCCGGTCCTGGGCCATAAAAATGGTGGCGTTGTTGACCGCGATTTCCTTGCCCGTACGGTGGTGGAACAGTTTCATGCCCTTGGTGAAGCAGCCGGAACAGACCCGCAAAAACGCGATGCGGTCGCGGTGGGCCTTGTCCATGTTGGCCTGGATTTTAAAGACCACGCCGCTGAATTCCGGCTCGTCCGGGCTGACCATGCGGGTTTGCGTGGGCCGGGCCTTGGGGGCCGGGGCCAGTTCCGCAAAGGTATCCAGCAGTTCCCGCACCCCGAAGTTGTTGATGGCGCTGCCGAAAAACACCGGGGTCTGTTCCCCGGCCAGATACTTTTCCTTATCAAACGGCGTACCCGCTTCCGCCAGCAGGGCCAGGTCCAGGCGCAGCTGTTCCGCCGCGTCGCCGCCCAAATGCTCGTCCAGCAGCGGGTCGTCCACGCCCTTGATGCTGACCAGGGCTTCCAATTTTTTGCCGCCGTGCGTGGGTGAAAACAGCTGCAGCTCACCTTTCAGAATATCATAGGTGCCCTTGAAGCTCTTCCCCATGCCGATGGGCCAGGTCAGCGGCACGCATTCGATTTTAAGGTGCTCCTCAATGTCCGCCATCACGTCCAGAGGAGACAGCCCTTCCCGGTCCAGTTTGTTGATAAAAGTCATGATCGGGGTGGCCCGTAACCGGCACACATCCATCAGCTTTTTAGTCTGGGTTTCCACGCCCTTGGCCGAGTCAATAACGAGCAGCGCGGAATCCACGGCCGTCAGCACCCGGTAGGTATCCTCGGAAAAGTCCTGGTGGCCCGGCGTGTCCAGCAGATTGACCTCATAGTCCCGGTAACTGAACTTCATGACCGAGCTGGTCACGGAAATACCCCGTTCCCGCTCCATGGCCATCCAGTCCGAGGTCGCGTGCCGCGAAGCCTTGCGCGCCTTGACCGTGCCCGCCATCTGAATAGCGCCGCCGAACAACAGCAACTTTTCGGTAAGCGTCGTTTTGCCCGCGTCCGGGTGGCTGATAATCCCGAAAGTCCGGCGTCTGGCTATCTCCCGGCGCAACGTATCTTCAAAGCTCATCGTAAATCCTATTTTGTCGAAGCCAATTAAGAGTCGAAGCAGGGCGCTGCCCTGCACCCGCCAAGGGCTAGCGCCCTTGGAACCCATTCAGGGTAAATATAAAGATGTGCGCCGCGTCAGCAAGAGCCTCTCCCCCGGTGCCAGCACAACTCGCCCCACAGGACGGGGGGCTGCGGAGCGGCGGGGCGGAAGAAAAACGCATGTCCACGCACCGAGCCGGCGGTCGCGCCCGCCGGCGGCTTGCGTACCCTGCACTACATCCCGCCGCGAGAGGCCGTGTCCGCCAGGACGGCGGACCGGCCGTCATCCGACGCGGGCGTCCGGAGGAGGGGAAACCCCTTTTTTACAAAAATGGGGTTTCCCCTCCTCCGGGCGTCGCGTCAGCACTCTTCCCCGCCATCAGCACACTCATCCATATCGTCCAACCCCAGGCGTTCGCGGCGGGCGGCTTCTTGTTTGCGTTCGCGGGTGCCTTTGGGTTTGAGGGCTTCGAAGGCTTCGGAGCGTTCCTGTTTGCGGGCGAAGATGAGGAAGCCGGTGTGTCCGATCATGCGGTCTTCCGGCCGCAGGCGGTCGGCCAGGGGTTTCCAGCGGCGGATGAGGACCTCTTCGACGCTGATATCGTCAAAGGGGCGGGTTTCCATGCCGCGCAGCAACTGGGAGATCTGGTCCACGGTGGGGACCAGGAAAGCATAGGCCCCGCCGGGGCGCACGGCGGCCAGGATCTGGTCCAGGTATTCCCAGGGGGTGCGCACGTCCAGGAACAGGGCGTCGGCGTCGGTCTGGTCGAACCCTTCCGCTATGTCGCGCAGATGCTGGGTGACGTTGTGGCCCACGCCCGCCCAGTCCAGGTTGCGGCGGCAGAGCTTGTAGAATTCCTCGCGGGCTTCGTAGGTGTAGACGTGGCCTTTTTCGCCGCTGAACCAGGACAGGGCCAGGGTGAGGCTGCCGGAACCGGACCCGGCTTCGATGACCCGCGTGCCGTTGCCCACGCCGAGACGCATGCAGATATAGCCGATATCCTTGGGGTAGAGGACCTGGGTCTGGCGGCGCACGCCGCGCACCAGGTCGTAAAGCGTGGGCCGCATGACCCGGAAGGGCACGCCCTGGCGGGTGGGAACTTCGCTGCCGTATTCGGCGGCCACAAGGTCTTCCACGGCCAGAACGCCGTGGGTGGTGTGCATGTCGTCCCCTGGGCTAAGGCGGCGCAGGTGGCGCTTGCCCTTGGGGCTGACCAGAATGGCGAGTTCTCCGTATGCCGGCATGGTTCCTCCGCCCGCGCTGAAGGAATCCTTCAACGGCAGGCCGCAAATTTATTGAAAAGCTGTGCTACAAGCGCAGGGCCGCCCTGTCAAGAAAGGAAGGGGCGGAAGAGCCGCGCGGATGGGAAAAAAGCATTGGCACGGCCGGGGGCATAGTATATGCTAGACGCTAACCAGTACTTTTGGCATCCCATATGGCATTCCGTGTAACGCTGTCACCGACCGGGCCATGATGAACGATCCTTCTTCCCACGCCGCCGGCAAAGACCTGGACAAAGCGGCCTACCACGCGTTGAAAGAGGGCATTCTACGCGGCGAATACCCGCCGGGCACGCGGATTGTGGAACGCGACGTGGCCGCCCAGCTGGGCATGAGCCGTTCCCCGGTGCGCTGGGCTTTGCAGCGTCTGGAAACCGACGGCTTTCTGGAACGCAGCACCAAGCGCGGCCTTTCCGTGCGCACCATCAGTTTGCAGCACGCCCTGGAGCTTCTGGAAATACGCGAAGTGCTGGAAGGCATGGCCGCGCGCCTTGCGGCGGAGCGCAGAAGCTGGGAGGATGCGGAACACCTGACGGCCCTGCTCCGGGCCATGGAAAACGAGGACAACCACCAGGGCGCCCCGTTCTACGGCCTGGCCAGGGAACTGCACATGGCCATTTTCCGGGCCGCGGAAAACAGCGCGTTGCTGGACCTTTTGGCCAGGGTGTTCGCGCAAAGCGCCACTCTGTCGTACCGGCTGCTCACCGTGGGCAAGGAAAGCCGCAACACCCTGGCGGAACACCGCCGCATAGTGGATTGCGTCGTCCGACAGGACGCGACCGGCGCGGAACGCCACGCCCGCGCGCACATGCGCAGCACCAAAAAGCACATTTTGCGCCGCTACGCGCGGATGTTCTAGAGCAGTTGAACATTGAAAATGTTCAACTGCTCTGCAAGGATTTGTCTTCAAATCCTTGCCGCAAGATTGGCGT
>JAVBNC010000157.1:0-5804 GCA_031551765.1 Desulfovibrionaceae bacterium | reverse complement strand
CTTTTTATGCTTGCAGAATGGTGGGGCCATAGTGGGGCTAGAAAGCCCATAAAGGAAAAGGGCTTGCGATCATTTCTCGCAAACCCTTAAATTTACTGGTGGAGGTGGACAGAATTGAACTGACGGCCTCTTGAATGCCATTCAAGCGCTCTCCCAACTGAGCTACACCCCCACGCGGGACTAACTCACTGCCTGATTCGCGGCCGCTTGTCAAGGAGATGGATAAAATTCAGCGGGCGGGGCTTGTTGGACTCGCGGCCGGAGTGTGCTAGTCTGCCCGGACTTTATGAACGCGTCCGCAGCGTATAGGCCGCGCGGACAAAGGAAGCGCCATGGGATATTTCGTTAATTTGCCGCTCAGCTGGATTCTGGCTGACGGCCAGTGGCTGGAGTGGTTTATCGCGGAGGGGCTGTCCCCGGAATTCGGCTTTGACGAGGCCGGGGTGGAGCAGCCCCTGCCCTGGCACCAGGGCATTGGAGAGCGCTTGCGCGCGGCGGGGTTGTCCTGTTCGGTGCATCTGCCGTTCATGCGCCTGCGGCCCGGCAGCCCGGACGCGGCGGAGCTTCGCTTTACCCGCGAGCGCCTGAACCGGGCGGCGGAGCTTTCCCGCGTGTACGGCGCGGCGCACATGGTCGGCCACCCCGCCTATATCGCGGAACGCGACGGGGAAGCGGGCAGCGCGGAAACGCCGGAACGCGGCTGGCTGGAACGCTTTTGCGAAACCTGGCGGCCCCTGCCGGAACTTGGGGGCTGCCCGCTTTTTTTGGAAAACATCCGCGACCAAAGCCCGCGTCTGTTGCCGGGCCTGGTGAAGGCCCTGAACCTTCCGCCCGCGCAGGTGGGAATTTGTTTTGACGCGGGCCATTGGCACGCTTTTGCCGGGGGCAAGAAAAAACAGGATCTGCCGGAGTGGGTGAAGGCCCACGCACCCTATATCCGCCACCTGCACCTGCACGACAACGACGGCAGTGACGACCAGCACCTGGGCCTGGGCAAGGGGGACCTGCCCTTTGAGCTTCTGCTGAGCGAACTGGACGCGCACGGTTTGCGCCCCAGCGTGACCTTTGAGCCGCATTCCGGGGAAAACTTTATGGATACGGCCGCCTGGTTCGCCGCGCGCCCGAAAGCGGCAGCCCAAATAGGCTGGGTCGCGCCCAAAGGCAGCGGCCTGCCCATCCCGCCGGAAAACGAGATGCAAGTCTTCTGATGATGAAAGCGGCGCCGTACAATGACGGCGCCGCTTTCATCAGCGAGACGCCCTACGCGCCCCTGTCAAAGTTCTTTGGAAAGAGGACAGGGGTTCGGGGGAAGGGGAAAACTTTTCTTCCAAGAAAAGTTTTCCCCTTCCCCCGATTTTTTTTTAGAGCAGTTGAACATTGAAAATGTTCAACTGCTCTGCAAGGATTTGTCTTCAAATCCTTGCCGCGAGATTGGCGTAGGCGGGCTTTGCCCGCCGTTAAGCGACAATCTCAAAGCGAAACTGCCCTAGTGGTGCAGATACACGTCAAATTCGCCGAACAGACGGGTCATGGACTCAAGGCGGCGGGTGACGCGGTCGGCGAAGCGGGGCGTCAGGGCGGCCAACAGGGCTTCCAGGGCGGCCAGGCCCGCGCAGCGGCTTTTGAACATGGTGGGGCCTTCCGCGTCCACCATAATGGGCACGGTGGCGAAGCGCAGCAGCGGGTTGGAGCGGCGTTCGGTAATCAGAATGCTCTCGCACCCGGCCTGGTGGAAGACGCGCATGGCGTTCTGGGTGATCTTGGGATAGCGGTCGTAGGAAAAAGTCAGCAGCACGGCCTTGGGGTTCATTTTCACAATGCGATGGACCAAGGTGGAAACGTTACCGTTGAGCAGGGTGACGTCGTCCCGGAAATAGCAGAGCAGCAGGGAAAAATAGCTGAGTATGCCTTCGGCGGATGCCGCGCCCATCAGGAACAGGGGGCGGGAGGTGTCCGCGAGCAGGTCCACGGCCTTGGCGAACATTTCGCCGGAATGCCGTTCCCGCGTGCGCTGCAGGGTAAGAATGGCGTTGTCCAGGTATTCCGCGAACAGGCTGTCCGGCGGCGTGGGCGCGGCTTCCGTCATGCGCGTGAGGCGGTTGAGAGGGGGGTCCAGGTGCTGGGCCACCTCGTCCCGCAGGGCGCGGCTGAAATCGTAAAAACTGATGTAGCCCAGGCGCTGCACAAAGCGGGTCACCGTGGCCTTGCCCACGTCGGCCTTGGCGCTGATGTCCGTCAGGTTGTCAAAGGCCAGGTGCGGATATTCCTTGCGGAACAGATCGGCCAGCTTTCTTTCGCTGGGGGTAAGATCTTCCAGTTGGGCCAGACGTTGCATAAGGACGGGTTTGGGCATGGCACTTCCTGAGGTTGAGGAGTTTCCCGCGGTCCGGTGGCGTGAACGTGCTCGGGAAAGATTTCCCATAGCCCATCGGCAGGGAAAAATCCACCAGAGCGGACGGCGTTGAGCGGCGAGCGCGCCGCGCTCCTTGCCTCGCCCGCCGGGAAAGGCTACAACCCCGCCCATGAACAACAGTCAGAACGAATCCAAGCCCAAAACCGGCCCCGCCCAGCGCGGGGAACGGGACGCCCTGCCGCCCGCCATGCCGCCCGCCATGCCCGCGTCCGCGCCCCGCGTGGTGCTCATGGGGCGGCCCAACGTGGGCAAATCCACGCTTTTCAACCGCCTTATCCGCAGCAACCGGGCCATTACCCACGACATGCCCGGCGTGACCCGCGACCGCATGGAAGGCCTGGTGCGCAGCAAGGGCGAAGCGCCTTTTGTGCTTATCGACACCGGCGGCGTGACCCTGGACGTTCACGAGGCGGTGGCGGAAGGCCCCAAGGGCATCCGGGGCTTTGAAGAGGAAATTTTGCGCCAGGCGCGGGAAGCCATGGCGGAATCCGCCGTGCTCTGCCTGGTGGTGGACGGCCGCGAAGGCCTGACCCCCTTTGACGAACACGTGGCCGCCCACGTGCGCCGCCTGGGCAAGCCCGCGCTGCTGGTGGTGAACAAGGTGGACGGCCCGGAACAGGCCGACGCCATGCAGGCCGAATTTTACGCCCTAGGCCTGCCCATGCTGCCCTGTTCGGCGGAACACGGTTTCAACGTGCGCACGCTGGAAGAGGAAATCCGCCTGCTCCTGCCCCTGCCGGAAGAATCCGGGGAGGAGGAAGGGGAAGACGAAGAAGCCCCGCTGCGCCTCGCGCTGCTGGGGCGGCCCAACGCGGGCAAGTCCTCGTTGGTCAACGCACTCGCCAAAACGGACCGCATGATAGTCAGCGACGTCGCGGGCACCACCAGGGACAGCGTGGACGTGACCGTGGAAATCGGCGGCACGCCCTATACCTTTGTGGACACGGCCGGGGTGCGGCGGCCCTCGAAAGTGGCGGACACGGTGGAGCGCTACAGCGTGAACGCTTCCTTGAAAAGCACCACCAAGGCCCACATCACGCTGCTGGTGGTGGACGCCGCGGCCGGGCTGACCCAGCAGGACAAGCGCCTTATCGACCTGCTGGACGAGCGTAAAACGCCTTTCATGCTGCTGATCAACAAGTGCGACCTGGTTTCCAGGGAACACCTGAAAGCCGTGGAAAAGGCTTACAAAGACGCCCTCAATTTTTGCACGCACGTGCCGCTTCTCTGCGTTTCCGCCAAAAGCGGCCTGAACCTGAAAAAAATTCTGCCCCTGGCCGCCCGTATCCGCAAACAATGCGGCGCGCGCGTGGGTACCGGCGAATTGAACCGCGCCCTGGAAGCCATGCTGGACAGGCACCAGCCGCCCCTGGTCAAGCGGGTGCGGGCCAAATTTTACTACCTGACCCAGGCGGAAACCCAACCCCCCACCTTCGTCTTTTTCGTGAACCAGGAAGAGCGGGTGCTGCCTTCCTATGCCCGCTACCTGGAGCGCTCGCTGCGCAAGGCCTTCAACCTGGAGCACGCGCCCGTGCGGGTGCGGTTCCGTTCCTCGCACGGGGACAAGAAAAAGAAATGACCGGTTTGCCGTCGGCATAACGCCCTGCCGCGATTTCGCCTGTCCGCGCCCGCTCCGTGCTTGGAGGGGCGCGGTTTTTTTTCAGCGTTGAAAAACAATATGACAGCCCGCCGCCATTTTGCGCCTAAAGGCTGGCAAAATAATTCCGGAACTGTTATATTCCGAATAGTACATAAAACCCTCAGCGTTGGAGTCACGGCATGAAACGCATTCTGGTTGCCTCATCTTTCTGCATGGCGCTGGTTTTCGGCCTTGCGGCCGCCGGTTTTTCCGCTGACGCGGCCACGCTGTACAAGCGTTGCGTCAGCTGCCACGGCCCTGACGGCGCCAAGCCCCCCCATGTGCTCAAAGGCCAGAAGGCCCCTGATCTGCTGAATAAAATGAAGGGCTACGCCGCCGGTACCTTTGGCGGTTCGCAAAAAGCCCTGATGACCAATTTGATGAAGCCGCTTTCGCCCGAAGACATGCAGGCCCTTGCCAACTACATGGCGAAGTTCTGATGCGTGCCCGGCTTCCGCTTCTTTGCCTGCTGGCCTGCGCGGTGTGGCTGTATGCCGCGCAGGCCGCCGCTGCCGCTTCTCCGGACGCCGGGCCGGGTCACGCGGGCCACGCGGGCCATGCGCCGGATACCGGCACGCTTGCGGACCAGGTTCCGCGCCTGAGCCCGGAGCAGCAAAAGGATCCTAACCTGGCCATTCCCGGCGGCGGCGAGGCCACAACCAGGAAGCAGGCCGCCCTGGGCGGGCTCAGTCCGGAAGAGCGCGCCGTCTACGCCCGCGTGGACGAAAAGGGCGGCTCCGTCATTTCGGAGAGCATTCTTTTCAAGGACGAAAACGGCAAGGAA
The DNA here is from genome assembly GCA_031551765.1 of Desulfovibrionaceae bacterium. Lineage (GTDB taxonomy): Bacteria > Desulfobacterota > Desulfovibrionia > Desulfovibrionales > Desulfovibrionaceae > JAVBNC01. The sequence continues at coordinate 968 of JAVBNC010000157.1, read as the reverse complement.
GTGGACATCCGTTCCTTCATGAACGTGCCCGTGGTCATCGCGCCGGTGTATTATTCCTGCCCCGGCACCTGCCATCTGCTGCTTTCCTCGCTGGCCCGCATCCTGCCCCAGGTGGGGTTGGAACCGGCCAAAGACTACCGTGTCGTCTCCGTCAGTTTCGACGATACGGACACCCCGGAACTGGCCGCGCAGCGCAAGCGCAATTTTCTGGCCGCCACGGAGTTCACCTACCCGGGCGACGACTGGGTTTTTCTCAGCGGCAGCACGGAGTCCATCAGCCGGCTCATGGACGCCATAGGTTTCCGCTACAAGCGCCTGGGCCGCGATTTTATCCACCCCACGGTGCTCGTGGTCACGGCCCCCGGCGGCAAGATATCCCGCTACCTCTACGGCCAGAGTTTCATGCCCTTTGACCTGACCATGTCCCTCAACGAGGCCGCCAAAGGCCACGTCAGCCTGTCCCTGAAACGCGTGCTGGCCTATTGCTTCACCTATGACGCGGAAAACAGGCGCTACGTGTTCGACTTCATGCGCCTTGCCGGCGGCATTATCCTGTTCGGCGCGGCCGTATTTTTGTTTGTTTTGTTGTGGAGCGGGCGTAAGAAGAAAAAGACGTAAAAGGCAACTTTGTCGAAGCCAATTAAAAGTCGAAGCAGGCGCTGCCCTGCACCCGTCAAGGGGCGCGCCCCTTGGAACCCGTTCAGGGTGACATAAAAAGTGGTGCGCGTCGCCGTGCCGGGTGCTGAATTTACAGGTTGAAAAGGGCGTGCCCGTGATTGTACGGGGGCCTTGCCGTCAAAGAGAAACGCCCCGTTACCCTGTCAAAGTTTTTAGGGGAAGGGGATGAGGGTCCGGGAGAAGGGGAAAAACCCATTTTCACAAAAAGGGGGTTGACCAAGTACCCGCCCCCCGGGGCCATAATAACAAATTGCCGTTTTTTTGTTGTTTATCAAGCCCCAACAGGGTCG
>JAVBNC010000083.1:0-10664 GCA_031551765.1 Desulfovibrionaceae bacterium | reverse complement strand
TCATCTCTAGTTTGTTTTTGTTGTTGTTGGGTTGGGCTGTGGGTGGTTCTGTCTCTCCACTTTTCTCACTTCCCCCCCCCCCCCCCCCCCCCCCCCCCCCGGGCCTCGCGTCAGCAAAACCCAGGCGTATAGCCGGTGCCGTCAGCGGCGGGGCGGACAGCCTTTATGCCCTGGCTTCCCTGAAAGAAGCCGGGGAGGATATTTTCGCCCTGCACGCCCGTTTTTTGCCGCCGGATTTGTGTCCCCCAGGCCTGGAAGCCGCGCTGGAGCGCATGCACGCCGCCTGCGCCAAGCTGGGTGTTTCCCTGCACGTTGCGGACTGCGTGGGCGCCTTTGCGCAAGGAGTGATCCGGCCCTTTGTGGAAGCCTACGCGGCGGGCCGCACGCCCAACCCCTGCGCGGCGTGTAATGCCTCCATGAAATTCGGGCTGTTGCTGGAAAAGGCCCTGCCCCTGGGCGCGGAACGCCTGGCCACCGGGCATTACGCCACGCTCCGCCAAACGGATTGCGGTTCCGTGCTGAGCGCGGGTCTGGATACGGCCAAGGACCAGAGCTATTTCCTTGCGCTGGTGCGGCGGGAAGCTCTGTCCAGAGCGCTTTTTCCGCTGGGTTCCTTGCGCAAAACGGATATCCGGGCCTGGCTGGCGGAGCGGGGCCTGACCCCGCCCGTGCCCGCGGAGAGCCAGGAAATCTGCTTCGTGCCCAACGACGACTACCGGCCCCTGGTGGAACGCCTGGCTGCCGCTTACGGTATCACTTTGCCGGGATCCGGTCCTGTGCGGCTGCGTGACGGCAAGGAACTGGGCCGCCACATGGGCCTGTGGCGCTATACGGAAGGCCAGCGCCGGGGCCTGGGCATAGCCTGGAGCGAACCGCTGTTCGTGCTGGAAAAGGACAGGGAGAGCAACGCGCTGCTGGTCGGTCCCAAGGTGGAGCTTGGCGCGGAAGGCTTCTATTGCGCGGAGTTGAACTTTTTGGCGCCGCCGGAGACTTGGCCGCAACAATTGCTGTTGCGCACCCGCTACCGTCAAAGCGCCCGCCCAGCCGTCATGGAACGCAGGGGCGGCGGCTACTGGTTCCGCGAAGTGGAGAAGGGCGGCGGCCCATACAGCCCCGGCCAGCTGGCCACGGTCTACGCCAGGGAAGGCGGCGGGGATGCGTCCGTGCTGCGCGTCCTGGGCGGCGGCATCATCACGGAACCGCAATAGCTTTAGCGATCGCTCCGGCTCAGAGCCAACCCACCCCGTCAAAGTTTTTTGGAAAAGGGATGGGGGGTCCGGGGGAAGGGAAAAACCTTTTTTTCAAAAAAGGTTTTTCACTTCCCCCGATTCTATCACAGCCTTTCGCACAGCGATTCCGGCAGCCCGGCGGCGCGGATTTTGGCTTTGACGGGCTCCGCGTCGTAGGGGACCGTGCGGACGGTGAGCACGTTTTTTCCCGGCTCCCAGAGCACGTAATCCGCGCCTTTTTTCTGGCTTCTGGGCTGGCCGACGCTGCCCACGGCGCAGATGTGGCGGCTGTTCTGGGGCAGCCGGTGGCGGCCTTCAAAAAGCGGGGAACGCAATATTTCCCCGGCGGGGGTGAGGCGGACAAGCTCTCTGGCGTGGGTGTGGCCCACAAAGCAGATGCGTTCCGCAAACCCGCGAAAGCGCTTGCGCAACTCGGCTTCTTCGCAGCGGTTGCTGTAGCGCAGAACGGAACTGGGCGGCGCGCCGTGCACGAACAGCGCGCCGTGCAAACTGAGCGTGGGAGGCAGCAGGCTGAGCCACAAGCGCGTGCCGCCGCTGAGCCGCTGGCTGGCGAACGCCAGGCCCGCCCGGGCTTCCTGGGAGAGACGGGAGAGCAACAGGGGCCAGAACAGGGCGCGTTCGTGGTTGCCGCGCACGGAAGGCGTGTGCAGCAGCGCCAGGCGGGTGACCACGGCTTCCGGGTCCGGGCCGTAGCCGATGACGTCGCCCACGCTGATGAAGCTTGTCGCGCCAAAGCTCTGGGCGTCGGCAATGGCGGCCTCCAGGGCTTCCAGGTTGGCGTGAATGTCGGCGAGAATGGCAAGCTTCATGGCGTTTCCGCTGCGGACGGGTGTGACGGAGCAGGGAGCTTTGAAGAGTATAGCCGCTCTGCAAGGATTTGTCCGCAAATCCTTACCACAAAATGCCTGGTGAAAGTGCTCTACAGGATGAGCATGGCGTCGCCGTAGGAAAAGAAGCGGAATTTCTCCTCCACGGCCCTGGCGTAGGCGCTGAGAATGGCCTCCCGCCCGGCGAAGGCGGCTGTCAGCATGATCAGCGAGGACTCGGGCAGATGGAAGTTGGTCAGCAGATGGTCCACCACCCGCACGGGCCTGCCGGGGTAGAGAAAAATATCCGTGAACCCGCTATAGGGGCCGATGGAGCCGGTGGCCGCGAACGCGCCTTCCAGAGTGCGGGCGGCGGTGGTGCCCACGGCCACCACGGGACGGCCTTCCGCCTTGGCGGCTTGGATGGCGCTTGCGGTTTCCGGCGGCAGTTCCACGAACTCCTCGTGCATGACATGCTTGCGGATATCCGCCGCGCGCACCGGGCTGAAGGTGCCGTAGCCCACGTACAGGGTCACTTCCGTCCATTGGTGCCCGGCCGCGCTCAAGCTCTCCCGCAATTCCGGCGTGAAATGCAGCCCGGCCGTGGGCGCGGCCACGCTCCCGGCCTTGTCTTTGCGGCTGTACACGGTCTGGTAGCGGGCCGCGTCCGCCTCTGTCGCCGGACGCCGGATGTAGGGCGGCAGGGGGAGGGAACCGTAACGCTCCAGCAGTCCGGCCAGGTCTCCCTGCCACTCCAGGCGCACCCGGCCCCGGCCGAATTCTCCCTTTTCCAGCACGGTTAGAGCAAAGTCGTCCGCAAAGCGCAGGGTGTCGCCAATCCGCAGGTTTTTGGCGGGCCGCAGCAATCCTTGCGCTTCGCAGGTCCAGCCCCCTCCTGTTTGCTCCGGCCGCAGCAGGGGCAGGGGAGAGAGCAGCAGAAATTCCGCCTTGCCGCCGCTGGCCCGCGTGCCCGCCCGCCGCGCGGCCACCACCCGCGAGTTGTTGATGACGAACAGGCAGGGCGGGAGATAGTCCCCCAGCCGGGCAAACATGTCCGTAACCAGGTTGCCGTTCTTGCGGTTCAGCACCATAAGCCGGGAAGCCCCGCGCACGGCCGGGGGTTCCTGCGCGATAAGCGCTTCCGGCAGCTCAAAGTGGTAGCCGGTCAGGTTGAAATCGTCGGTATGAGTCGTCATAGGGTAGAAGTCTAAAAAAAGTCTTGACTATTCTCTCACTTTGTCGAAGCTAGGCAAAACGCTGGAAACAATTCCTGCCCGCCCGGAGCGGGCGTCTTACGAGCAACTAACGAGATGAGGACTTGCCCATGTACCGCACCATGCTTTGTGCCCTGCTTCTGGCCACTGCCCTTGTTTTCACGGGCTGCGCCACCACCGGCTCTTCGGACAGTTCCGGCTCCGCTTCCGCGGACGCCGGCAGCGCCCCGGCCCGCGAGTATTATCATGAAGAGTTCTCGGATGTCAGCATCCCCATCGACATGGACGTAATCAGCGGGGAAACCTTTATCACATATAGCCCCGGCGGCATGAAGGTCGGCATTCAGGAGTTCAAGGGCCGGGTGGACATGACGTCCCTGGTCAGCACCATGCAACGCTATATGCAGCGCGATGGCTGGACCCTGCGCTCCGTATTCCGGGCCAAGCGCGCCATCCTGGTTTTTGAAAAACCGGAGAAGATCTGTTCCCTGGCCATCACGGACGGGCTGATCTACACTAACATGATCGTGTTCATCTCCCCCAAGCTGGCGGAAGGTGACGTGCGCCATGCCTCGCCCGTGTATACCCCGGCTCCTGGCCCCGGCTCCGGTTCCGCCGGCGGCGTGCAGAAGCTTTCCCAGTAGTTCCGCTTGCATCATTTTTTCCTGCCGCTTCCGCCGGAAACTCCGGCGGAAGCGGCTTTCTTTCTGTCCGGGCTTGGGGTAGAAAGGGTTATGGGCGGAACGGCCGTCCGCGCCGTTTTTTTGTCAGGGATGATGGTAACTCCCGCAAACGGGGAAAACGTCCCGCAGAAACCGCGTGAGCCCTTTTCCGGCCATTCGCCTGTATCCCGGCGTTCACCCGCCGCAAGGGAGAATTATGGACGCACATCTCGCTTTTACCCGCTTTACCGGCAAGCGGCTGCACTTGGGTGTCAGCGGCTCCATTGCGGCTTTCAAGGCTCTGGAATTGCTGCGCCAGTGGCGCGATGCGGGCCTGGACATAGGCGCGACCCTTACGGAATCCGCGCAACGTTTCGTCACCCCGCTTTCGTTCGCCGCGCTGGGCGCTTCCCCGGTGCACGGGGCCATGTTCGCGGAAGACCCGGCCGCCGCCGGGGATACGGACGTCTACGCCCACCTCATGCCCGGCGCTTCCGCCCACTGCTACGTGGTGGCGCCTGCCAGCGCCACCTCTCTTGCCCGCATCGCCAACGGCCTTGCGGATGAAATGCTCTCCTGCCAGGTGCTGGCCTTTGACGGGCCCGTGGTGATCGCCCCGGCCATGAACCCGCGTATGTGGGCCAACCCGGCCACCAAGGCCAACTGGGCCAGGCTGCGGGAGATGGGCCACATTCTGGTGCCCCCTGCCAGCGGCCGCGTGGCCTGCATGGACGAAGGGGAAGGGCGGCTTGCGGATTTGCGCGCCATTTACCTTGCGGTGCTGGGCGCGGTTTCTCCCAAGGACCTGGCGGGCCGTTCCGTCATGATCACCCTGGGGCCGACCCGCGAATATTGGGATGGCGTGCGCTACTGGACCAACCCTTCCACGGGCATCATGGGCGCTTCCCTCGCCGTGGCGGCGCATTTGCGCGGGGCCACGGTGCACGCGGTCTGCGGCCCCGGCGTGCTGCCCGGCGAACCCTGGCTGCCGGAAGGCATAGCGCGCCACGACGTGGTTTCCGCCAAAGAGATGTTCGCGGCCGCCTCGGACCTGTGGCCCAGCATGGACGCGGGCATTTTCTCTGCCGCCGTGGCGGACTTTTCGCCCGCGCCCTGGGGCAAGGACAAGTTTAAAAAGGCCGGGCACAAAGACGGCCTGTCCCTCTCCCTCACGCCCAACCCGGACATTTTGCAGACCCTGGCCGCCAACAGGAAACTCAATCAGAAGGTCATCGGCTTTGCGGCGGAAACCGGGGACCTGGAAATCCAGGTCCAGGACAAGCTGACCCGCAAAAAGGCGGACCTGGTCATAGGCAATCTGGTGGGCCGCGAGGGTTCCGGGTTCGCCAGCCCGTCCAATTCCGTGCTGGCTCTGGATTACAAGGGCCGCAGCGCCACCTGGGACAATATGGCCAAGCCCGACCTGGCCTGGAGGATTCTGGATTGGCTGTTGCGCCTGTAACCATACCGGAATGGCTGCGGCCCTGGCACAACGCCGGGGTGTGGCAGCTTTTGGCCGACGAACCTCTTGCCGCGCGGGCCGTGGATGCTCCAGCGCCCCTGGTCCCTGCCGCCAGGCCCGGTGCGGGCCGGGTCGTGCCCTCGGGGAATGTCCCGCAAGACTCTTCCGTGACATCTTCAGCCCCCGCAAGTCTGCCGCCCAGACAGAGTGCCGGACCGCGTCCGGAAAGAGCGGGACGCCGGGGTTCCGGCGCCTCCGAGCCTTCGGAGCAACCCGCGCGTTCGCCGGACGCCCTTTCCGTCTCCCTTGAGGAGACGGGGGATGTCCAGGTCTGGCCCGTTCCCTGGCAACGGCTTCTGGCCAAAAGCACGCCTTCTCCAGTGCTGTGGACCTACCATGAGTTGGGCCTTGACCTGAGCGGTTCCGGCCAGCCCGCGCGCGGGGCCTTGTTCCGCCGTCTGCTTGCGGAGTTGCGTCTGCCCAAGGGCACCAGCGTCTTCTGGCCCACGGCCTTGCCCGCGGGCGAAGGGGAGGGCGGCCCCCTGGCTGCTGACCGTGCCCTGTTCTGGGCCGGGGTGACGCGCCTGCAAGCGCGGGTCCTGGTGGTTTTCGGGCCCGAAGCCCTGCGGGATATGGGGCTGGAAGCGAGCGGCTTTCCCGTGTATCAGCAACGCATTGTCAACGGCAAATGGGTGGCGGCCATGCCGGATATCAGCCAGCTGCTGGCGGATGAAACCCGGCTTGCGCCCACCCTTTCTTTTCTGCAGGCGGTGCTTACGCCTTTCATTCCCGCCTGACGGGCGGGGGGTAGCTGTCGAAGCCAATTAAGAATGAGAGCAGGGCACATGCGGCACGTCCTGTGCCGCCCCCTTCGGGCGTCGCTGCGCTCCGTGCGCAACCGCTTCCTGCGGTTGCGAGATCCCTGCACCCGCAAGGGGGGTGACCCCCCTTGACCCCGCGACAGGGGTAAGGCTTCACGCGCGGTGGGTATGTGAGCGGGCGCGGACACGGCGAGCGCTTCGATTAACCTGTCTCTCATCAACCACCCTGAATGGGGTCAAGGGGCGCTAGCCCTTGGCGGGTGCAGGGCGGAGCCCTGCTTTCACTCTTAGATGGCTTCGACACTAACTGTTCCAATGGAGCTTTCCATGCACATACTTGTCACCGGCGCGGCCGGGTTTATAGGCTTTCACCTCTGCCGCAAGCTGTTGGGCCAAGGGTTCAGCGTCGTGGGCATTGACAACCTGAACGACTACTACGACGTCAGTCTCAAAAAGGCGCGGCTGGCCGTGCTGGAACCGCACGAGCGTTTCCGCTTCCAGCTGCTGGACCTTGCGGACGATGCGGGTATGGACGCGTTGTTCGCGGCTGAAGGCTTCACGCATGTGGTCAATCTGGCGGCTCAGGCCGGGGTGCGCTACAGCCTGCAAAATCCCAGGGCCTATGTGCAGGCCAATCTGGTGGGCTTTGCCAATATTTTGGAAGGCTGCCGTCATAACCAGGTCGAGCACTTGGTGTATGCCTCGTCCAGCTCTGTATACGGACTGAACACGCGCATGCCTTTTTCCGTGCGTCAGAATGTGGACCACCCGGTCAGCCTGTACGCGGCTACTAAAAAGAGTAACGAGCTGATGGCCCACACCTATAGTCATCTCTACAACCTGCCCACCACGGGCCTGCGTTTTTTTACTGTGTACGGCCCCTGGGGCAGACCGGACATGGCCCTGTTCCTGTTCACCAAGGCCATACTGGAAGATAGGCCCATAGACGTGTTCAACAACGGCAATATGTTGCGGGACTTCACCTATATTGATGACATTGTTGAGGGGGTTGCCCGCGTTATGCTGCAAACGGCCGTGCCGAATCCGGCCTGGAACAGCGAAGCTCCGGATCCCGCCAGCAGCCCGGCCCCGTACCGGCTGTATAATATCGGCAACAATAATGCGGTGCGCCTGGAAGAGTTCATCCTCACCCTGGAACACGCTCTGGGCAAAAAGGCGCAAAAGCGCATGCTGCCCATGCAGCCCGGAGACGTGCTGGCTACCTATGCGGACGTGGACGCGCTGACGGCGGCTGTGGACTTTTCGCCCAGCACACCCATCAGCGAAGGCATTGCCCGCTTTGTTTCCTGGTATCGGGAGTACTATAAAGTGTAGTGCGAGCATGTTTCACGTGAAACTTTTCGGGCTGCTTCAACTTTTTTTTATGCTTTTTCGAATCCGGGAAAATTCGCCGCTGCGTGGATCTTTCCGGATTTTTTAATTTGCCCGATTGCGTAACAGGCTGATAAATCGAGCAGCGAATTTGCCCGCGCTTCGTTGACATCATCTACCCTGTGTCGTACCAACTCCATGCGCCATTGTTTCACGTGGAACATTAACAAAGCGAGCATCTCTGTGGCCAGAATCATTGCGGTGGCTAACCAAAAGGGTGGAGTGGGCAAAACCACGTCGGCCATTAACCTGGCGGCGGCCTTGTCCGTTATGGAAAAACGTGTGCTGCTGGTGGACTGCGACCCGCAGGCCAACTCCACCAGCGGGCTGGGGATAGAGCAGGGCCAATGCCCGCAGAACATCTACACCGTCTTTTTCCACCCGGAAATGGTACGCCAGGCCTTGTGCCCCGTGCATTCTCCTTTTTTGACGGTGCTTCCGGCCAGCACGGACCTGGTGGCGGTAGAGCTGGAGCTGGTGGACAAAATAGGGCGCGAATATTTTTTGGGTGACCTGCTGAAAGGCCTGGAAGGGGACTTTGATTATATTATTCTGGACTGCCCGCCTTCTCTGGGGTTGATCACGCTCAACGCGCTGTGCGCGGCCCAAGAGCTGCTGGTCCCCCTGCAGTGCGAGTTTTTCGCGCTGGAAGGCATTGTCAAATTGCTCCAGACCTTTGACCTGGTGAAAAAGCGGCTCAACCCCAGCCTGGCGCTCTTGGGCGTCGTGCTCACCATGTACGATGTGCGGAACAAGCTCTCCCGTCAGGTCAAGAACGAAGTCCGCAAATGCTTTCCGGACCATCTTTTTGAAACCGTGGTGCCGCGCAATGTTCGCCTGTCGGAAGCGCCCAGTCACGGCAAGTCCATCATCCACTACGACATCAAGTCGCGGGGCGCGGAATCGTACCTGGCGCTGGCCAAGGAAGTGGTATTGCGCAGGCCCAGGAAAGAAGCTGCCTGAGCGCAACATTAATATATACGCGCCGGACGGACCCGTTTGCGAACCCGGTGCCTGAATCAATGCTGATCGCGGCCCGCTTGACCGGCGCGCGAGAGATATAAGGAGCTGCCATGAGCACAGCGCAGAGAGGGTTAGGCAGAGGGCTGGACGCCCTGTTCAAAGGCGGGGGGCGTTCGGAAGAGGGCGGCGCGGCACAGATGCTCCCGCTTACCTCGCTTGCGCCCAATCCCCAGCAGCCGCGCCGCCATTTCGCGGACCAGCAGCTGGAAGAGCTGGCCGCATCCATCAAGGCGCAGGGCGTGCTGCAGCCCATACTTGTGCGGCCTTTGCCCGGCACGGCGCCGCAAAAGTATGAGATCGTGGCCGGCGAGCGCCGCTGGCGGGCCAGCACCATGGCCGGGCTTGCGGAAGTACCGGTGACCGTGCGGGAACTGAACGACCAGGAAGCCCTGGTCCTGGCCCTGGTGGAAAACCTGCAGCGCGAGGACCTGAACCCCCTGGAAGAAGCCCGGGGCATGCAGCAGCTGCGCGACGAATTCGGGCTGAGCCAGGAAGATCTGGCCCAGCGCCTGGGCAAAAGCCGTTCGGCCATTGCCAACACGCTGCGCCTGCTCAGCCTTTCCGAAGAAGCGCGGCAAGACCTGGCGGAAGGCCGCCTCAGCGCGGGGCACGCTCGGGCTCTTTTGGCGGTTTCTGATGCGGGAGCGCAAGATATGCTGCGCATGCGCATTCTCCAGGGGCGCCTGACCGTGCGCGAGGCAGAAGCCCTGGCCGCGTTCTGGAAGGAACACGGGGAACTGCCGGAAGGCGCCCAACCGCTGTCAACCCGCAAAAGCGCTTCCGGTTCCGGAGCCGTGGCCAAAGAGCCGGCCCTGCTGTCTTTACAGGAAGAAATCAGCGGCCTGCTGGAGCAGCCCGTGCGCATTTCCGGCACCGGGGACAAGGGCCGCATCAGCGTGAGTTACGCTTCCGCGCAGGAACTTGATGTGCTGCTGCAACGCCTGGGCCTGGACAGGGGCGCGCAATGACCGCAATCAATGCTGCGGTCCGCGCCATGCCTTTGCGGCATCTGAGCGCGTCCGTGAAAAAGCTGCGGCAGGGCTCGGTGCTCATCGTCGGGGACGTGATGGTGGACGAGTACCTGCTGGGGGATGCGGAACGCATTTCCCCGGAAGCCCCCGTGCCCGTGGTGCGCGTGACCGAAGACAAGCTGGTGCTGGGCGGAGCCGGGAACGTGGCTCGCAACATCAGCGCCCTGGGCGGCGGCGCGCGCCTTATCGGCGTGGTGGGGGAAGATGCCGGCGCGGAGCGCGTGCGCGATCTTCTGGGCCACAGCGGCCTTAGCGCGGACTGCGTCGTGGTCCCGGGCAGGCCCACCACCATCAAGACGCGCATTATCGCGCAACAGCAACAAATGTTGCGGGTGGACCGCGAAATGGCCGCCCCCCTCGCCGCTCCGGACGTGGCACGGCTGCTGGAACGCATAGCAGCCGTGCTGGCGGATTACTCCGTGCTGGTCATTTCCGACTATGGCAAAGGTTTAGTGAGCAAAGAACTGCTGGACGGCATCCGCAAGCTTTGCATCAGTTGCGCCCGCCCGCCGTTGCTGTTGGTGGATCCCAAGACCCCCAATTTCCATCTGTACACTGGCGCGTACATGCTTACGCCCAATGCCAAGGAAACCAGCGAAGGCGCGCAGCTGCCCGCCAGAAACCCGGAAGAGATCGTCCGGGCCGGGCAGGAGATTTTCCGCAAACTTTCCTGCGCTCATTTGCTGACGACTCTCGGCTCTCAAGGCATGGCGCTCTTTCTTTCGCCGCAGGAAGTCTGGCATATTCCCACCACGGCCCAAAAGGTGTTCGACGTCACCGGGGCGGGGGATACGGTTATCGCCGCCGCGTCCCTAGGGCTCTCCGCCGGTTTGGACCTGCTGGACGCCTGCGTGCTGGCCAACTATGCCGCCGGTATTGTGGTGGGAGAAGTGGGGGCCGCCGTGGCCGGCCCGAAAGCCCTGCACGAAGCTTTGCACACCCTGCCTGTTCCCACGGTCACGCGCTGGCTGTAAAAGCCGGGGGAAGGGATAAACCTTTCTTG
>JAVBNC010000118.1:0-9338 GCA_031551765.1 Desulfovibrionaceae bacterium | reverse complement strand
CCGTGTGGACGGGCATAGGGGCCGTGGGCGCGGTGCTGCTGGGCATCTTCCTTTTTGACGAACCCGCCACGCTCGCCCGGCTGGGTTGCGTGGCGCTGATCGTGCTGGGGCTCATCGGACTGAAGCTGGTTTCCGGGTAATGCCCCCCTTAACACGCGCAACGCCGTGGGAAAGAGGAAAGAACGGTTTGATGCGTTCAAGTTGTTCAGCGGAAAGATAGAAAAGTCGGTTCATTGCGCCCTCCATGAGCGCAGCTGACCAACTTTTCTACTAATTGCAATTAATGAGTCTAGAGCCTAGTGCCATTACAAATAGTGAGAAATGGGCAGATATGGGGGGCAAGTTACGTTCGTTTGCATACTTTTGCGTAACCGCTTTTCCCTACGCCTTACGTTTTCCCTTGTCCGACTGCATGTTCCCTCCTTTCAGCAATCCGCCCCGCAAAATCCCAGAACGGAACAGCTCCAGGGCTTTCACTTGGTGTGGCCACGCATAAAGGTGCTTTTGTCCAGCTCCGGCAGCACAAGGGGGGTACCGGCCTTGACCACAGCATCCTTGCCCACGGGTGAGGTGACCACAGTCCCGGGGCCTTCCCCGCAGATGCCGGCAGCCATGCGTACCTTGCCGCCCGCGACGGCGTAAAGCGCCTTGCCTGTGGCAGGACAGAACACGGCCACATCCGCATCCGCGTCGGGAGATAAATGGCCTTTGCTGAACAGGCCCAGCATGCGGGCGGGGTACAGCGTGCTTTTGGCCACCAGGTCCCGCAAGGTAAGGTACTTCATCTGCACCAGACGGATGCCGTTTTCAAAAATTACGTTGCGGGGAATGCCTCCGCCGTCCGTGCTGATGGCGTCCACGGTAAAGGAGCCGTCCGTCCGCGTGCTTATGGCGGCCGCGAGCATGGTCACGGGGTTGTTGACCGGAAAGGAACAGTTGGCGTTGTACCCGTTTTTTTCCCAGTACGCGTATCCCTCTTCCGGAGGCAGAAAGTCCATTTCCCCGCCTATGGCGGCATAAACGGAAGCCCATCCGTCCAGCATGGCCTGCCCCATGCCTGCCTTATCCGGGCTGTAGCCGCCCCGTTTCAGCGTATTGCGGGTGGAGTGGCTGGCTGCCAGCCCGTCCGCGCCGATGGCGGCGCTGGTGCCGTTTATGACCGCAAGGTATGATTCCGAGGTGAGATTGGGGTTTTTTTCCAGACAGGTAAGCATGCGCTCTATCTCCCGGAATACATTTTCCACTTGGCCCCGGGAGTACGAGTTCACATGGGCTATGTGCAAAGGGCGGCCATCCGCAAGCGCGGCTGCCTCTTCCATGCCCTTGATATTGGTGGCTCCTGATTCCGTGCTTCCCGCGTGGATCGCCACATAGGCTCCGCGTTTGGCGCATTCGTCTATGATGCAGGCCGTGGTTTTGGGAGTGAAAGGGTAGTGTCCGCCCAAAATCTTGATGCCAAAGGCCCCCCTTTCCAGCACGTTGTCAATGACGGCGGAAATCTCGTCCCGGCCCGCATCGTTGCTGCTGAGGTCCGCGCCCGCGACCAGGGCGTGCAAACAGCCAGCTGTGAGGCCGTGGCCGTAATCGCGCATTTCCCGCAGGAACACATCAATGCCGCCCCGCATGTCCAGGGCTGTGGTCACGCCCCGGCGCAGCAGCATGTTGTACGGCGCGCCGCCGGAATCCGGCCGCACCAGGTGCACGTGCGAATCCACCACGCCCGGCGTGACCAGCAGGCCTGAAGCGTCAATAACCTCCGCTGCCGCAGTCACATCCAGATTATCCCCGACAGCCGTAATTTTACCGTCGCGCATGGCGACGTCGGCCACCCTGTCCACCTGGTTCAGGGGATCCACCACATGCCCCTTGCGAATGAGCAAATCTATGCGCATGACAACCTCCTTGCTTGCTGTAGTGTCCGGGCGGAAGAAAGACCCTTGCCTACCACGGCATGACCCGCACGCCGATAATGATCCAGGCGAACACGGCCACAATTCCTGCGGCGCAGGCTACCCAGCAGGCCTGCAGCGCCTCCTTGGGGTTGTTGCACTGGGCAATGCCCAGCGAGGCGGCGAAGTTCGACGCGGGGTAAAGGGAAGACGTGATGCGCGTGGAAGCCACCAGGACCATGGCGAATATGCTCATGGGCACGCCCGCGGCCAGTGCGGTTGCGCCGAACATCTCCGTGACCACCCTAAGCTTGGGCACGGCGGCCATGGAAATGCCGAAAATGCTCACGGCGGCGGCCGTCAGCATGGTGATGGTGGGGCTGCCGCCTCCGTGGCCGCTCATAAGCCCGGCCAGGGCTTTGAAGCCGCCGCCCAGCGTCACCAGTTGCAGCAGCACTTCGTACAGCAGGAACATTACGACCATGAAAGCCTGCGTGCTCAGCCCCCGGCTGAGGACTTTCACGGCTCTGTCTATGTCTATGCGGCCCATGATCGAGACCACGATCATGAGCGCAAGCATAACGATGACGGCATAGTGGGTTTTTTGCCTGGTCATGATGCCGAACACGACGAGCCCGAGAAAGGCTAGCAAAAAAGCAATCGTGGCATTGCGTTCTTTGGGGTGGATGACCATCTGGTCCAGGTTTTTGACATCCTCGTCCAGCGTGTAGGCTTCCTTGCCCTCGGTGCGGCGCTGCGCGCGTAACGCGCCGTACCAGGTTCCGGCCAGAAACACGATGGAGAACGGCAGAGCCACGGCGCTCAGATATTGCATGTAAGAAAGTTTCGTCATCTCCATGGTCAGGAGAGCAACGCCAGTGAGCGGGCCGAGCACCAGGCCTATTTCGCCGCTGATTTTCATCAGCACGGCCGCCACGGTGGGGGTGACCCCAAGCGAACCCAGCATGGGAAGCATGATGGGGGCTATAACCGAGTTGCCGCCAACCATGGTGCCCAGCATGCCGCAGACCGAAAGCGAACTGACCATCAGACCCAATTTGCCTCTGGCCTTGGTGTTCACGCCGATACCCCGCACGATCCAGAGCACAAGGGTGTGGGTGACGCGCACCTCCGTCATCAATGCGCCCAGTCCCGCGCCCAGCATGGCGATAAAGCCGATGAGCACCGTGGGGGAGCCCAGACTTTTGTAAAACAGGCTCCCCATGGCGTCCGCTCCCAGCCCTGTGAGCAGCATGCCCAGCACAATGCCCACAAAAGCGGCGGAGATGATGTTTTTACCGCGCAGGATCATGGCGATCAGGACAAATATTGGAATGAGCGCAATGAGCGACGGCGGATCGATGAGTGCCCAACTCCCTAGCTTCATAAGCCCCTCCTTGTGCCAATTGTGAAATGAAACGCTGTGGTTGCGTTAACGCATGGTGTGGATGACGGGCTTGTATCGTGCACACAGAGCACGGTACCAGCGCGAACAACGGACAAGCCTGGCCAGGCTTTCTCCAGAGCGACCAGCCCTAGTTTTTTACCGAGTAAAAAGCTAATGCCCCGCCCCGGCGAAGCATTCCTTTTTCGTCACTATAGCCGACAAATCTTTACGAGACAAAAATAATCTCAAGCCCCTCCCAGGGGAGGGGCGAAACCGTCAGAGGCGGGTGGCCTTGCCGTCACGGGGCAGCTTCTTTTGCACAGCAGGGCTGTTCGTTTTCTTGTATGTGCTGGTTGAACAAGCCGCGCCGCACATAGCGGGTATGCAGCAATTCATGCGCCAGATGGCTGTTGGGTTCCCCGAGGAACTCGGCATACAGCGCCTGCACCGCCGGGTTCTCGTGGGATTTGCGCAGGGTCTTGCTTTCGTCTTCGCTGTAGAGACCCTGCAAACGCTTTTGCCGTACGTCCGGGTCCTGGGACCGGGGTTGCCCCCCGCCCATGATGCAGCCTCCGGGGCAGCCCATGACTTCGATGAAGTGGTAGGGAGATTCCCCCGCCTCGATCTGGCCCATCAGCAGGTCCGCCCCGGCAAGGCCGCTGGTCACGGCAACGCATACGGTGACGCCGTTCAGGAACGCGTATTCCGGCTTGACCGCCTCAATGGTCAAGGAGGCTTCCTTCACTTGCTCCAGCCCCATGATGGAGCGTACGTGCAGCCCTTCAAACGGCAGGGCACGGCCGGTCACCAGTTCATACACCGTGCGCAGGGCCGCTTCCATCACCCCGCCCGTCAGACCGAAAATATCCGCCGCCCCTGTGGACATGCCCAGCGGGGCGTCAAAATCTTCATCCGGCAGGCCGTCAAAGTCAATGCCCGCAGTGGCGATCATGTCCGCCAGCTCCCGGGTGGTCAGCACCGCGTCCACATTGGGCAGGCCGTCATTTACCATTTCCGGCCGGTACACTTCAAATTTTTTGGCCGTGCAGGGCATGACGGAAACCATGAACAGCTCTTCGGGTTTTCTGTGTATTTTTTGCGCGTAGAAGCTCTTGAACAAAGCGCCCAACATGATGTGGGGAGACTTGCAGGAAGACAGGTGGGCCAAGTGGTCCGGGTAGGCGTGCTCAATATGCTTGATCCAGCCGGGGCTGCAACTGGTGATCATGGGCAGCGCGGCATCGCCGCCCGTAAGAGCGTCGGTCAGGCGGTGCAGCAGTTCCGTGCCTTCCTCCATGATGGTCAGGTCGGCCGCGAAGTTCGTGTCGAACACATCGTCAAAATCAAGGCGGCGCAAGGCAGCCGCGAGTTTTCCGGTAACCCTTGATCCCGCTGGCAACCCGAACGCTTCCCCAAGGGCCACGCGCACGGCCGGAGCCACTTGCACCGCCACGCGTCTGCCCGGGTCGGCAAGGGCACCCCAGACCTTTTGCACGGCGCTGGTTTCTTTCAGCGCGCCCACCGGGCAAACCACGGTACACTGGCCGCAAAAGGCGCAGTCCACCTCTCCCAGGGGCTGATCCATGGCCGGGCCTATGGACGTGTCAAAGCCCCTGTGTTGGGCATACAGCACGCAGGCTTGCTGGGTTTTGTTGCACACGGTCAGGCAACGGCGGCAAAGGATGCATTTGGACATGTCGCGCGTGACCGAAACCGAGCTATCCAGGCCGCCCGGAGAACGCGCGCCTTCAAAGCGGGACTGGGTTACGCCCAGCACCTTGCCCAGGCGCTGAAATTCGCAACTCTGGTTTCTGACGCAGCTCAGGCAGTCCTGGGAATGGTCGGAAAGCAGCAACTCATAGAGCACCCGTCGCATCCGGCGTACTTCCTCGGTGTTGGTGCGCACCACCATGCCCTCTTGCACGGGAACCATGCACGCGGGCTGCAGGGTTCTGGCGCCCTCCACCGCCACAACGCAAATCCGGCAGCCGCCCAGGCGGTGCACACCCCGCAGGTAGCAAAGGCTGGGAATATATATCTGGTGCTGTCTCGCGGCTTCAATAATGGAGACGCCGTCATCGACATCCAGCGCCGCATCGTTGATGGTCACCCTGGTCATGGCTCATCCCTCCTCTCACAATGCAGACAGCGCATGGCTTCGGCCATGGCGGTCAGCTTGTGGTAACCGCGAACCACCTCGTCAAAGGACGCCCGGCGCTTTTCCAGGTTCAGCATATCCAGGGGATAGCGGGGCAGTTCGGTGACCTCGTCGTCATCGTACTTGGCGTTGATGGCGATTTCCGGCCCCTTGTTCAGAATGCCCGGGCCGCCGAGATAGCGGTCTATGGCCACAGCCGCCTTTGTACCGTCGGCAATGGCCTGGATGACGCTGTCCGGGCCGTGCACCACGTCGCCGCCCGCGAACACGCCCGGCATGGTGGTCATCATGGTTTCATCCTCCACGGTGAAGGTGCCCCAGGCGGTGCGCCCCACGGATTCCACCGGGATAAAAGGCAGGTCGGCGTACTGGCTCACGGCCGGGATAACCGTGTCCACGTCCAGGAGAAAGTTCGAGCCTTCCACAGGCACGGAACGGCGGCGCCCGCCGGAATCAAATTCCGCCAGGCGCATGCGTACGCATTCGACCTGTCGCACCCGGCCGGACTCGTCGCCTATAAAACGCAGCGGCTGCACCAGGGGCAGAATTGCCACGCCTTCCTCCTGCGCCTCGCGGCGTTCAGACTCATAGGCCGGCATGGCGTCCACGGTACGGCGGTAGAGAATGGTCACGGAGGCCGCGCCCAGGCGCAGGGCGGTACGGGCCGAATCTATGGCCGTATTGCCGCCCCCTATGACCGCCGCCCGCTGTCCTATGTCCGGATCCTGCCCAAAATTGGCCTTTTTCAGAAAGTCCACCCCGTGGTGCACGCCTTCCAGATCCTCGCCGGGGATGCCGATACGCTGCGGAAACGACGTGCCCACCGCCACATAAATGGCGTCGCTTTTTTCGCGCAACGCTTCAAAGGAAATATCCCGGCCCACCAGAGTGTTCAGATGGATGGATACGCCTTCGCGCTCAATAAGGCTGATTTCGTGCTGCAGAACGTCCATGGGCAGCCTGTACTCCGGAATGCCGTAGGCCAGCACGCCCCCGGCCATGCTTTCCGCCTCGTATACATCCACATCATACCCGATGCGGACCAGGTAGTGGGCGCAGGTCAGCCCGGAAACCCCGGCGCCCAGCACGGACACCCTTTTGCCGTTTTTCGGAAAAACCACGTCGTCGGAAAAGGGTTCTTCCCGCTTGAGCGCATAGTCGGCCACGAAGCGTTTCAGCTCGCATATGGCCACGGGCTCGTCCAGGGCAGCGCGGCGGCACTTGCTTTCACAAGGGCGGGTGCAGATACGGCCGCAGATGGCGGGAAAGGGGTTTTCCTGCCGGATCAGGCGGTAGGCGTCCACAAAACGGCCCTGGGCGATAAGCATGGTATAGCCGGGAATGTTGATCCCCGCCGGGCAGCTGTTCTCACAGGGGGAAATGAACAGTTCGGCGCATACCCCCGCCCGGCAGCGCTTTTGGCGGATATGTTCCTCAAACTCCTCCCGGAAATTTTTGATGGCGCTCAGCACGGGGTTGGGAGCGGTCTGGCCCAGGCCGCACATGGCGGTTTTCTGCATGGCCGCGCCAAGTTCCTGTAAAAGCTCGATATCCCCTCCCCGGCCCTCTCCGGCGCAGATGCGCTCCAGAATTTCCAGCATGCGCCGGCTGCCGATACGGCAGGGCGTACAGGTGCCGCAGGATTCATCCTGGATGAAATCCATGAAAAAGCGCGCGGTATCCACCATGCAGGCGTCTT
Organism: Desulfovibrionaceae bacterium; assembly: GCA_031551765.1. GTDB lineage: Bacteria > Desulfobacterota > Desulfovibrionia > Desulfovibrionales > Desulfovibrionaceae > JAVBNC01. The sequence continues at coordinate 2,205 of JAVBNC010000118.1, read as the reverse complement.
CATTCATCACGACGAGGCCGCCGGACCCCATGATGGCCCCCAATTTTTTCAGGGGCTCGTAGTCCGTGGGCGTATTGAGGTCCTTTCTGGTGACGCAGCCGCCGGAGGGGCCCCCTATTTGAGCCGTCTTGAACGCCTTCTTCTGCGGAATGCCGCCGCCGATATCAAACAGAATGCTGCCCAGCGGCGTGCCGATGGGCACTTCGATAATCCCGGTGTTGACTATGTCCCCGGCCAGGGCAAACACCTTGGTGCCCTTGCTTGTTTCGCTGCCGAGTTGGGCGTACCACTCGGCCCCCCGCAGCAGAATGGCCGGAATGTTGGCAAAGGTTTCCACGTTGTTGATGATGGTGGGGCAATCGAACAACCCTTTTTGGAACGGAAAGGGAGGCTTCTGCCTTGGCTCGCCGCGCTTGCCCTCAATGGAATTCATCAGGGCCGTTTCCTCGCCGCAGACGAAAGCGCCCGCGCCGATGCGGATTTCCAGGTCAAACGCAAAGGAAGCGCCAAAAAGCTTCCCGCCCAGCAGGCCGCTGGAACGGGCCTGCTCTATGGCCGTTTTCAGGCGTTCGATGGCCAACGGGTATTCCGCCCGTACGTATACAAAACCCCTGGCCGCGCCAATAGCGTACCCGCCCAGGATCATGCCCTCGATAACGGAGTGGGGGTCGCCCTCTATCAGGCTGCGGTCCATGAAGGCTCCTGGATCGCCCTCATCCGCGTTGCAGATCAAGTATTTCACGGCTCCAGGCGCCCTGTGCCCAGCTTCCCATTTGACGCCGGTGGGAAAGCCCGCGCCACCCCGCCCCATAAGGCCGGAGCGCTTTACTTCCTTTATAACCTCAAGGGGCTTTTTTTCCGTCAGCCAGCGGGCGGCGGCCAGGTAGCCGTCCCGCGCCACATAGGCGTCAATGCTGCCGTGCTCCATTTCGCCGCAGTTGCGCAGCGCGATTTTCGTCTGCCTTCGGAAAAAATCGATATCGTCAATCACGGGGACATGCGTTCCGAAGCTGTGGTCATAAAAGGTATATTCCCGCGGTATCTCCCCTTTAAGCAAATGGGCCGGAATGATTTTGGCGGCCTTTTCCGGGGTCAGCTCGGTATAAAAAACCCGTTGGGGCAAAATGAGCATTACCGGCCCCACGGCGCAGGTGCCTATGCAGCCGGTTTCCTGAACCAGCGTCTTTTCCGCCAGGCCGTGTTCCGCCAGAGCCAGTTCCACGCTCCGGCGCAGTTCCGCGCAGCCGGAGGAAATGCAGCCCGCGCCCCCGCACACCAGAATGCGGTGGTCAAAAGCCTCCATCCGTTTGAGATAGCCGGTTTTGCAAGCCTGCAAGTCGGCCACGGTTCGCAGTGTGTGCATACGCATGTGCGCCTCTCCTGTTTCAATACCGGCTCAATATCTTCTCCAGCTTGCTGTTGTTGACCTGCCTGTAGACGACATCGTCAATCATCACGGCCGGCGCCAGGCCGCAGGCGCCTATGCAGCGGGCCACTTCAAAGGTGAACTTGCCGTCCGCCGTGGTTCCCCCGAGACTGACGGCCAGGCGTTTATGCAGCTGTTCCACGATTTTTTTTCCGCCCCGCACATAGCAGGCGGTGCCGAGACAAACCCGTATGGTGTGCTTGCCCCGGGGTTCCGTGGAAAAAAAGCTGTAAAAGGAAACAACGCCGGACACTTCGGAGAGGGGAATGCCCATGGATAAAGCAATAAATTGATGCAGTTCCAGCGGCAGATGCCCGTACATCTGCTGCGTGACGTGCAGCACCTGAATGAGGCTGCCTTCCTTTCCCCGGTAAAGGTCAATGGCATTGCTGATCCGATCGCGGATGTCGGCGTCCAGTTGCGGGGCTGCGCCGTTCCCGTATGAAGACCTGTTCATGCGGTTCCTCCTTCGGCTCCTTGCTGACAAACGGCCGTTTACGGCAAGCCCCGGCGTTCCGGCTGCGGACAGGGCGGGAGGAAAGACGCCAGGCTTTTGTGCGGCGTACACGCGGCTGCCCCTGCGTTGGCATGGGAGGATCGAAAGAGAGCTGTGTTGTCCGCGCTGCCTATGCAGGGGCTCTAGAGCATATTCGCTTTGAGATTGCCGCTTAACGGCGAGCAAAGCTCGCCTACGTCAATCTCGCGGGCGGTGCTCCGCTTCGCTTCGCACCGCCAGAGCATTTTATCCTAATGAGCAATTTCAATGTGAAAATGCTCTA
>JAVBNC010000066.1:0-16308 GCA_031551765.1 Desulfovibrionaceae bacterium | reverse complement strand
TTTTTTCGGGTTCGTTGTAGGGTGGCTAAACGTTGCGTGGGGGGGGCGTGGGGGGCTTCCGCCCGGGCGTGGCCGCCCCGGACGACGATGCAGTCAAAAACGGGTGGGGTGTGGGACTGGGACATGGAACCGAAAGCCTTTAGCAGCGGCCGCGCACCGGAAAAGCCGGAAGGCGGCTGCGTGACGATACAATGCAAAAAAGGACGGGGCGCCGTTCACCCCGTCCTGGCAAAAACGCTGAGGCGCAGCCCGGGAGGGGTTATTTCTTGCCTTTGCTCGCGCGTTTGGAAGCCTTGAGCGGGTTGACCTTGGCCTGCCCTTTGACTTCCTCTTTCACGTGCGTGGCGAAATTACAGCGGCCCAGGGACCACTTGCGGGCCGGGGTGGGGTAGCTGGAGCAGTAACGCTCGGTCTCGAACTCGCGTACCCGGTCGCAGCCGTCGCACTTTTCCACAATCGTCTGGCAGATGATACCGTTGACTTGCACGCCCGCGTCGGTTTTGACGGCGTTTTCAAGAACTTTGCTCATGCTATCTCCTTGGCGCATTCCGCGCCTATGCAAATTGTAACCCCGCTAATTTTACCAAAAAATGAAAAATGTCAAGGGCAGGACCATGGCCGTCAGTGAAAACGGCTTAAAAACGCACGGTCCGCTTGTGGGTAAAATTGTGTTCGGCATTCTTTCGTCCCGTGAAATGTCGACAGTTAAGGAGAGAAAAAGATCCGTTATGTTGTATGTCGGCCGGATTGGCGGGACGGCTGGCGGGAATTGCCAACCTCCGGGATTTCCTGTAAGAGATTCTTAGCACAAAGGCTGCTGATCAGGCGGTCGTGGTTCCGGCGGGGACGGCGAATACGCCCCCGAGTGTTCCGAGCATGCCGTCTCGCATGAGCGGTAATTCAGGCAACATCTTTTTATTCCATGAAAACGCGTGCGGCTTCGCAACAAGCGTAGCGTGTTATAAGAAAACTGGTATGATATGCTGCCGTCCACGGTAGTATACGGCCTTTTATCTCGAACCAGGCAAGGAAATCGGGTATGAGCGCAGACAGCAGTCCAGACGGTTCCCAAAAAACTCCCGCCGGGCCCGGCCAGGAGAACGATTCCTCCGGCGCGGCGAAACGCAACGGCAGAACCCGTCTGCTTTCCAGCATCTGCTTCCTTTTTTTGGCGGCGGGAGTGCTTTGGCTGGGGTACTGGTACTTTTTTTTGCGGCTGGAAGCTTCCACGGACAACGCTTACGTGGCCGGCAACCTGGTGCGCGTTTCCCCGCAGGTTTCGGGCAGCGTTTCAGAGATCATGGCCGACAACACCCAGGCCGTTAAAGCCGGGCAGACCTTGCTGCGCCTTGATGATACGGACGCGTGCCTGGCTCTGGAGAGGGCGCGTTCCCTGCTGGCGGACACGGTGCGCCGCACCCGCAGCCTGATGGCGGAATCATCCCGTCTTTCCTCCGTGGTGGAACTGCGTAAGCGGGAGCTGGAAAAGGCCCGGGGCGATTTGCAGCGGCGCCAGGCCAGCAGAAGGACCATGGCTGTCAGTGAGGAAGATTTCAGCCACGCCAGGGACAATTTGGCCATTGCGGAAGTGGCCCTGCAGGTGGCCCGTCAGGATATGCGCCGTAACCGCTTGCTTTTACAGGACACACCGTTGGCCGAGCAGCCCCCCGTGCGTCTGGAAGCCCACCGCCTGCGCGAAGCCTGGCTGGCCTGGAGGCGCTGTGAAATCAAAAGCCCGGTGGACGGCTTTGTGGCCCGGCGCACGGTGCAGGTGGGCATGCAGGTCACCCCGGGCACGCCTTTGCTGGCGGTAGTGCCTCTTTCCGGGGTGTGGGTGGACGCCAACTTCAAGGAAGTGGACCTGGCCAAAATGCGCATAGGCCAGCCGGTTCTGGTGCGGGCGGACATTTACGGCCGTTCCGTGGACTACAGGGGCAGTATCATCGGCTTTTCCGCGGGCACGGGCAGCAGTTTTTCCCTGCTCCCCCCGGAAAATGCCACAGGCAACTGGATCAAAGTGGTGCAGCGCGTGCCCGTCAGAATCGCTCTCGACCCGGCTGATCTGGCCAAAGCCCCGCTGCTGGTGGGCCTTTCCTGCACGGCCTACGTGAATATCAGCGACAGTTCCGGCGCCATGCTGGGCGTCGCCGCCGGGCAGGGGGCGCCGTTGTTCAGGACGGACATCCTGGAGCATGACCTCACGGAAATTGACGCGGAAATCAACGCGATTATCGCCGGTCACGCCGGCGAATAACGCGGCGCGGTTCCTGCGCTTCTTCGGGGCGGCCATTTTCGGAAATCCCGGCCACGCAGCCTGGTTTGTGGATGGCGTATGAGCAAGCGGTCTCAGGAAAACGCAAAGCCCGGCCTGCTGAAAGCGCCCGTCTATCCGCCGCTTACCGGCCTTCGCCTGGCCGTTATCACCGTGGCTTTGCCCCTGGCTACCTTCATGCAAGTGCTGGACAGCACCATTGCCAACGTGGCCGTGCCCACCATAGCCGGGAACCTGGGCGCCTCTTCCACCCAGGGCACCTGGGTCATTACCTCCTACGCCATAGCCAACGCCATTTTCCTGCCCATTTCCGGCTGGCTGGCCCGTCGCTTTGGCGAAGTGCGGGTGTTTTTGCTGTCCACCGGGCTGTTCGCCCTCTCTTCTTTTTTCTGCGGTCTGGCCACCAGCCTGGAAGTTCTGGTGGTCTTCCGCGTCGTACAGGGCGCTGTGGCCGGTCCCATGCTGCCCCTGGCCCAGAGCCTGTTGCTGAACAACTACCCCCTGGACAAGCGCTACATGGCCATAGCCCTGTGGTCCATGACCGTTTCCGTGGCCCCCATCTGCGGGCCCATGCTGGGCGGCTGGATCAGCGACAACTGCTACTGGGGCTGGATTTTTTTCATCAACGTGCCCGTGGGCGCGCTGGTGATTTTCCTGGCCTGGAATGTGCTTGGCCAGCGCGAAACCACGCGGGTCAAGCGGCCCATGAACTATGTGGGCCTGGCCTTGTTGGTTGTCGGCATCGGCTCTTTGCAGATGGTGCTGGACCGGGGCAAGGAGCTGGACTGGTTCAATTCCGACCTGGTGGTGGGCCTGGCCATCACTTCGTTGATAGCCCTGACCCTTCTGGTGGCCTGGGAGCTGACTGACGAAAATCCGGTGGTGGACCTCAAAATGTTCGCCTCGCGCAATTTCACCATAGCCGTCATTTGCGTCAGCCTGGGCCGCATGGCCTTTTTCGGCACCGTGGTGCTGCTGCCCCTGCTTTTGCAGACTCAATACGGGTACACCGCCACCCTGGCGGGCCTGGCCGCCGCGCCCCTGGGCTTGCTCCAGCTTTTTCTGATGCCCATTTACGGCAGGTACGCCAAGCATTTTGACCTGCGCGTGCTGGTCACCTGCAGCTTTTTGATTTTCGGGGTCTGCATGTACACCCGGACCTGGTTTTCGCCGGACATGGACATCTGGTTCGTGGTTATCCCGCAGTTCGCGCAGGGCATGGCCAACATGCTCTTTTTTCCCAGTCTTCTCGCGCTGGCCTTCACCCATATGCGGCCGGAGCAGATCGCCAGGGGAGCCAGCCTGTACCACTGTTGCCGTTCCACGGCGGCGGCCGTGGGCTCTTCCGTGGCGGTCACGCTGTGGGAGCGGCGCGAGGCCGTGCACCACACCCACCTGACCGAGCACGTGAACGTCTACAACCCCATAGCCCGGGACACGCTGGAAGCCCTGCAAGGCCTGGGCATGGACGAGTTGGAGAGCGCGAAATATTTGGCCAAGGAAATCACGCGCCAGGGCTTCATCATTTCAGCCAATGAGATTTACTGGGGTTGCATGGTGCTGTTCCTGTCGCTGATAGCCGTGGTCTGGATGGCGAAACCCGTGCGGCAGGATTGACGCGGCCCGGCCGGGCATGTAGGGCCTGTTGCAGCACGTCCTGGAGGAAAAGCATGAGCGGACCCAATACCCATCTTAGCGTAGACCGCGCCCTGTGCGGCGAGCCCGTGTCCCTGGAGCCGGGCAAAAGCCTGGTGCGGCTGGCCGCCACCCCGCCCATGGCGGCGGACAGCCTGGGCCTGGTGCACGGCGGCTTTATTTTCGGCCTGGCCGACTACGCCGCCATGCTGGCGGTGAACGACCCCAACGTGGTGCTGGGCGCGGCGGAAAGCAGTTTTCTCAAGCCGGTGCGGGTGGGTGACGTGGCCGTTGCCGCCGCAAAAGTGGAAGAGGAAAAGGGTCGCAAGCGCGTGGTTGCCGTGGACGTGACCGTGGGCGAAACACTGGTCTTCAGCGGCCGTTTCACCTGCTTTGTGCTGGACGCGCACGTGCTGCAAAAAAATTGAGGCCGGAAGGCGCGCGCCGGCCGGCCTCTGCGAGCGTATTCTTGCGGAAGGCTCCTATCCCCAGCCTTTCACTTCCGTTGCCAGCCGTTCCAGGTTGTTGGGGTCCCCGGGCTTGTGCTCGTCCGGGTAGAGCAGGGCGGACATGTAGAACACGGAATTGAGGTCGAGGGCGTTTTCCGCCCCGCGCTGGAAGGCGCCAAGGCGGTCCGCCACGCGCTGGGCCTTGTCCGCGGGCAAGGCCTTGACCAGGTCCGCGGCTTCGTCCGGCAGCGCGGCGATGAACAGGGTTTTTTGCAGCATGAGCTGGCGGTAGCGTTCCTCGTCGCCCTGCTTTTGCATAACTTCAAAGGCTTCCGTTTCCAGGTGGCGCAGGAACGCGCAACGCTCGTCAAGCCACAGGGCCAAGTTTTGGGTGGGGGTGGGCATAAAGGGCCTCCACGGATTTTTTCCTTGTATACAACAGTGTTGGCACGCTTGCCAGCGTGTATTTTCAGGATAAAACAAAAAAATATTTTTTTTTGCGCTTTTCCTCTTTTCAAAAAAAAAAGCTGCCTTATTATCCCCTTCGTCACGTGGGCAGAGGCCTCACCTTTGCCGCTCCCACATTTTTATGCCGCGCTCTGTTCTTCGGGGCTCCTGGTTCTGAAGAGGCTGGAGTGCTTTGGTTTGTGGCTGGCACTCGCCCCCTTCGAGTGCTAAACGAAACGATTCGAACAAAGAAAGTCGGAGGTTGATGGAATTATGAAACTGAAGCCCCTTAACGACCGTGTGCTGGTCAAGCGCCTGGAAATGGAAGAAAAGACCGCCGGTGGCCTGTTCATTCCCGATACGGCCAAGGAAAAGCCCTCCAAGGGCGCGGTGGTCGCCGCCGGCCCCGGCAAAGTGGCTGACGACGGCAAGCGCGTTGCCATGGCTGTCAAGGCGGGCGACACCGTGCTGTTCAACAAGTACGCCGGCACCGAAATCAAGCTGGACGGCGTTGAGCACCTGGTGATGCGCGAAGACGATATCCTTGCCATCATTGAATAATATCCGGCCTGTTTCGGCTCTTTATTGAACCGTTTTATTTTTTCGGAGGAATACACATGCCCGCTAAGGAAATTCTTTTTGATACCAAAGCCCGCGAACTTCTGTCCCGTGGGGTGGATCAGCTTGCCAACGCCGTGAAAGTCACGCTGGGCCCCAAAGGCCGCAACGTGGTTATTGAAAAATCTTTCGGCTCCCCGGTCATCACCAAGGACGGGGTTACCGTGGCCAAGGAGATCGAGCTGGAAAACAAGTTCGAGAACATGGGCGCGCAAATGGTCAAGGAAGTGGCTTCCAAGACCAGCGACGTGGCCGGCGACGGCACCACCACCGCCACCATTCTTGCCCAGGCCCTGTACCATGAAGGCGTGAAGCTTGTGGCCGCCGGCCGCAATCCCATGGCCATCAAGCGCGGTATCGACAAGGCCGTGACCTCCCTGGTGGCTGAACTGAAAAACCTGGCCAAGCCCACCCGCGACCAGAAGGAAATTGCCCAGGTCGGCACCATTTCCGCCAACTCCGACGCCACTATCGGCACCATTATCGCCGAAGCCATGAGCAAAGTGGGCAAGGAAGGCGTCATCACCGTGGAAGAAGCCAAGGGCCTGGAAACCACTCTGGAAGTTGTGGAAGGCATGCAGTTCGACCGCGGCTACCTCTCCCCCTATTTCGTGACCAACCCGGACAAGATGGTCTGCGAAATGGACGAGCCCCTCATCCTGATCAACGAAAAGAAAATCTCCAACATGAAGGAGATGCTGCCCATTCTTGAGCAGGTCGTGAAAATGGGCCGCCCGCTGATCATCATCGCTGAAGACGTGGACGGCGAAGCCTTGGCCACCCTGGTGGTGAACAAGCTGCGCGGCACCCTGCAAGTGGCCGCCGTGAAAGCCCCCGGCTTTGGCGACCGCAGGAAAGCCATGCTGCAGGATATCGCCATTCTCACCGGCGGCAACGTCGTGTCCGAGGAAATGGGCGTGAAGCTTGAAGGAGTGACCCTGTCCGACCTGGGCACGGCCAAGCGCGTGGTTATCGACAAAGAAAACACCACCATCGTGGACGGCGCCGGCAAGTCCGACGACATCAAGGCCCGCGTGAAGCAGATCCGCGCCCAGATTGAGGAAACCACCTCTGATTACGACCGCGAAAAGCTGCAGGAACGCCTGGCCAAGATCGTGGGCGGCGTTGCCGTTATTCATGTGGGCGCTGCCACTGAAACCGAAATGAAGGAAAAGAAAGACCGCGTGGAAGACGCCCTGAACGCCACCCGCGCGGCCGTTGAGGAAGGCATTGTCCCCGGCGGCGGCGTCGCGTACCTGCGCGTTGCCAAGGTGCTGGACGAAATCAAGCCCGCTGACGACGACGAAGCCGCCGGCGTCAACGTGGTGCGCCGCGCCCTGGAAGAGCCTCTGCGCCAGATCGCCTTTAACGCGGGCTTTGAAGGCTCCGTGGTGGCCGAAAAAGTGCGTGAAGGCAAAGACGGTTACGGCTTTAACGCCGCCACCGGCGAATACGAAGACCTGATCAAGGCCGGCGTCATCGATCCCAAGAAGGTGACCCGTATCGCGCTGCAGAATGCCGCTTCCGTGGCTTCTCTGCTCCTGACCACCGAATGCGCCGTGGCTGAAAAGCCCGACACCAAGAAAGACGCCGGCATGCCCGGCGGTGGCATGGGCGGCATGGGCGGCATGGGCGGCATGTACTAATCGCCTCCCTTCAGCCTTAGACAACAAAGCCCCCGGTGCGAACCGGGGGCTTTGCGTATTTTGACCGGGTGAATGCCGGGTGCGTGCCTGTCATATACCGGTCATGAACCGGTTACAATTGTTTCAGCCGCATTTTTAAAGCCCGGATACGCTGCCAGGACTGGAAAATACGCTCCTGGCTGATGTCCCCCCTTTTAACCAGACGCAGCAGAATAGCGTGCAGCTTCTGGGCTTCGTCCGGCGAATGGGCCAGGTTGTTGCCGCTGAGCAGAATGTCCGTGCCCGCCAGCACGGCCAGGCGCACGGCCTCTTCCTGGCTGTAGTGCGCGGACACGGCTTTCATCTGCAGATCGTCGGTAATGACCACGCCCTGCCAGCCGAGCCGGCCGCGCAAAAGGTCCGTGATCACGGCGCGGGAAAGGGAGGCGGGCAGCTTGGGGTCCAGCTTGCTGTTGAAAAGGTGTCCGGTCATGACCATCAGCGGTGTGTCCATGGGCAGGGCGGGCCGTTGGTAGGGGAGAAGCTCCCGTTTGTCCCAGCTGGCACTGATGTCCGTAAAGCCGAGATGCGTGTCTGCCGTGGCGCTGCCGTGGCCGGGAAAGTGCTTGTAGGACGCGATAATGCCCGCATCTCCCAGGCCCCGGGCAAAGGCGGCGGCATGGGCGGCCACCAGGGCGGGGTCGCCGGAAAAGGCCCGCTGCACCTTGCCTATGGCCGGGCCGTCCGGCGCCGTGGCCACGTCCGCCACAGGCGCGAAATCCACATTGATGCCCAGGCCGCGCAGCCTTTGGCCCAGGGTTCGCGCAACCGCGCGGGTTTGCTTGGGGTCTTCGCGGCCCAGGACGGCGGCGGAAGGGGTGGCGGGCAGGCCGTGTTCCGGTTTCAGACGTTGCACGGCGCCGCCTTCCTGGTCCACGGCGATGAACAGGGGGATGGGCGCGCTGTCCTGCAACAGGGCGGACAGTTTTTTCACCTGCGCGGCGGAAGTGATGTTGCGGCCGCGTTTTTTGGTCTGCCAGTCGACATCGAAAAGAATGACCCCGCCCAACTTCCCGGAGCGGATCATAGGCAACAGGCGCGCCAGATCCTGGGACAGGGGCGTTTCCCCGGTGCCTTTAAAGCCCACCATGAGCATTTGACCGGTCATGATTTCCAGGGAAGGGCGTTCGGGAAGGGCGGGGCGGGCATGGGCCGTGGCCGCATGCAGGAGAAACAGGCCCAGGACAAGCGCCATACGGCAGCGGAAACGGCGTAGGATCACAATGATTGCTCGGGCTGGTCAGGTTGTTCGGACTGATCGGGATGTTCTGGGGTACGGCGGGCCAGGTCCACGCGGTTGCCGCCCTGCTGCTTGGCGCTGTACATGGCGGCATCCGCCCGGAGAATGGCGTTGTGCAAGGTGTTTTCGCCCTCGCCCTGTGTGTCAACTTCTGTAAGGCCGCAACTGATGGCCACGGGCGGGTTCATGTCCGGCGGGGAAATGCCTGCCTCGGCAATGGCGCGGATCAGGCGTTGCAAGGTGCCGCAGGCTTCCCCCTTGTCCGCGCCGGAAAAGAGCAGAATGAATTCGTCCCCGCCGTAGCGGCCCACAATGTCATAGGCGCGTATGCCGGAAGTAAGAATTTTGGCGATACGGCGCAGGGCGGTGTCGCCGTATTTGTGGCCGTAATTGTCGTTGAGTTTTTTGAAGTTGTCCAGGTCCGTCATGGCCAGGCAGCAGGGCTGCCCGGAACGGCGGCTGCGGTCGAGTTCCTTTTTAGCCAGGTAAAAAAAGTGCCGCCTGTTGGCAATTCCGGTGAGCGGGTCAATGGAAGCCAGTTTGCGCAGGCGTTGCTCTTCCCGGCGCAGGTCGTGTTCCGCCGCTATGCGCACGGCTATTTCCCGGTTGAGATCCTCGGAAAGGCTGGCCAGGTGTTCTTTTTGCGCCTCCAGCTTGGCATGGGCCTCTGCCAGCTCTATGCCCATGGTGTTGAAGGCGTCGGACAGTTCGCCCATAAAGTCAATGCGCTGGGAAAAGTCGCCGGACGCGATGAGCCCGGCTTTCCAGATTAGGTGCCGGAAGTTGGACTGCAGCATTTTGACCACCCCGGCTGTATAGCCCTTGAGCTGTACCGGAGTGGAGCAATTGCCGCGGGAAAGGGAGGACAGGGCCTTTTGCAGGACCATGAGGTAGTCGAACAGAGCTGTAATTTGCCCGTCCGCTTCCAGATGGGGAGGTAAATCCGGACGGCGGCCGGTAAGCAGGCAGTGCCACAGGGCGTCACGCAGCTCGGAAGCGCCGGCCAGTGCTTCCGAAGCTGGAGGGGAGGATTTTTGATTTGCACCCATGCGGGAACATGTCCTTAGGGTCGGCACGCGCTGCTGTACAAGACGCATCACGTGCATGTGGAATGTTCGCTGCAGCGCCGGCGTTAAAACTTCACCTCAAAGCGGCAGGTTCTGTCCCCGGTGCACCAGCAGTCCACTTCGCGCGCATCCACGGGACGGCCGGTGTACTTGCCGAGTATGCCGGACAAAAAGCCCTCGTCATAGGCGCAGAATTCGAAATCGAGTTCTGGCAGACCGGAACAATCCAGGTCTTCCGAAACGGAAAGCGTGATGGAGCCGGCTTCCAGGTTCGCCTCTTCAATGCGCAGAATGCCGATGCCCAGTTCCTTGAGCACGGCTTGCAGCGACGCGGTAAAAGCTTTGAAATCAAGCCCGGGCGTGATGAACTGGCCGTAAAAATGCTCTCCCGCCAGTTTACCCGCCTCGCGGAATATGGCGTCGGCCTCTTCGCGGTTGTAGCGCTTTTCCAATACGTCACGCAGAGTGAACTGCATCAGGCGGTACACTTCCACGCGGGTGTATTCGCCCAGGTTTTCTCTGGCGCTGATGTCGCCGATAAGGTCCCAGGAAAAAGAGTACTGTTCTTTGCTCATATCTATTTTTCCCCTAAGCCCTTGGCATAGTTCGACGGAGTTGCGCCATGGGCGGGTTTCGGGAGGCCATCCCGTTAGTTCAGCTTAATAGAGCAATATAGTACGCTTTAGGCAAAAATCAAGAGATAGTTAGCTAAACCGCTTACCATGAGGGAATGGGAAAGTGAAGCGCGGAGCCGAAAGCCCGACAGGGTGAAGAAAAGCGCAAAACCCGCGGGGTATGCGCGGGTTTTGCGCTTTCAACACGTCGGACGGGAGGGATAAAAGGAAACGGTTTTTTTGTCGAAACGCCCAAGAGAGCCTTACGGCAGCATGGTGGCCACCGTGGGCTCTATGCCCGCGCCCCGGCGGGCGGCCTGCCCCAGCAGCGGCTTGAGTTCGGAACCCAGAGGGACGCTGACCGTGGCTATACCCAGCACTTCCTGGCTGTTCGTCTCCACCAGGCGGATATTGAAGCGCGCGTGTTTGGGCGTCAGGGTGTAGGTGCCGACCAGAATGGCGCTGCTTTTCACGTTGGCGCTGCCCAGCAGCCCGATGCGCCGGGTGAGCAGCATTTCGCCCATTTCCGGCTCAAAGAGCAGGGTTTTGCCTTTACGGATTTCCTGTACGGAATACCCGGCCTGGGAGAACCAGCGGGCCAGCTCTTCCGCCATCTGGCGGGCCAGGGGGTTGGATTCCTCCAAATTGCTGACGCTCACGGGCACGGTCACGGCCAGGGAAACGCCCTGAGCCGGGCCATCCCCCTGTCCCAGGCGTTCCGCCACCTGGCCGTCTATGATCCGGGCCAGGGCGGAAGCCGCCTGCGGCACAGCGCCTTCGGAAAATTCGGTGGCGGCCGCCGTTTGGGCGGGCAGCAAAAGGGCGGCGCAGAGGAGAGAGAAAAGAAAGGTACGCATGGCTGTTCCTGCGTTGCGTAGGGCGTGGGCGCCTAGCACATTGTAATTTTGAAATTGCACACAAACCGTTTTGCCAACGGTATCAGGTTGTTCTCATAACTACACGAAATCATAAGGTATAAACAACGCGCTTCGCGGGCATCCGCTACGCGTCTGCCGAGCAATTTCAAAGTGAAATTGCTCTAGCGCTGGGTTTTGATGATCATGTCCATGGCCTGCACCTCACGGGCGGCGGCGTCGCGCATAACCGCGTCGTTTTCCGCCCCGGCGTAAGCTATCAGGTACTGTTCACGGGCCAGCTCGTAACGGCCCTGGGCCGCGTATTCGCGCCCCATTTTGAAATTGTACAGGCTTTGCGGCGGCCGTTCACTGGTGGCCACATCCTGGGGTGGGGGGGTGCCGGTCACCTTGCGATAGAGGGAACACCCTCCCAAGAGCAAACTGCCCGACAGCAGGGCAACGGCAAAAAACAAGCGGGCCATGGGGCGCTCCCTTAGTGAATGTCCTCGCCCTTGTCGATGGGGGTGAGGTTTGTCGGTTGCGTGGCGCTTTTGTAATCCCGTATGCCTATGGAACCGGCCTGCATTTTTTTGCCTCCGGCCCCGCCCAGCATGCGCCGGGTCAGTTCGTTGGGCGCCATCACCAGTTGGGCCGTGCGCAGCACCTGGCCGTTGCCGCCGCGCACCAGGCGGGCGTTGACGAACACCGCCTGCCGGTCCGCGTAATAAGTGCCCACCACGAACACCGAATTGGGGTCCTTGGCGGAAATGGAGGACACGGCTCTGGAGAGCAGGAATTCGCCGTTCTTAGTGGTTTTCAGCGCGCCGGCCAGACGGTATTCCCGCACCGGGAAGCCGCGCTGGTTGAATTCGTAGAACAGCTGCTCCGAGACGAAGCGGCCAAAGGACGAGGTCTGGTCAAAATCGTCCTGGTGCACAAAGGACGTGGGCAGGGCCACGGAAGAGGCCAGGGCGTGGTCCCGCATGCCGCTGATGAGCTGGTCCGCCAACTCGCGCATTTTCAGGCGCAGCTCGCGCGCGTCCATGTAGCCCGCTTCCGGCCCCTGGGGCGGGACGGGCATCCAGACCACGCCGCCGTTGCCGTCGGGCATGGCCACGCCCACGTCGGAACGCGTCACTTCCCGCAACGGGACTTTTTTGCCGTTATAGGTGGCGGTGCCGTTTTCTTTGACGGGCAACGCGCCCATCATCACGCCCTGGCTGTTTTGCGGCTCTTTCATGCTTTTGGGCATTTCCGGCGCGCCGTTGCCGGGCGTTTTGGAAGCGCAGCCCTGCACGGCCGCAAGGCACAGCGCGCAGAGCAGCAGAAAGAGCAGCCTGGCCATTCCGCGCGAGTCGTTGCCAAGGGGCACCGCGCGGCTGACGGCCCGGGGTTCGGTTTTATTCGTATACACATAGGCAGGATGCTGCCGCATACAAGCTACCTCCGATGGGGAGCGTTTCTTTTGCCCCTCTTATCGGCGGAAAGGGGGCTTTTCTTTACCCGCGCCCGGCGGACCGGGTTGCGGAAAAGATTGCCGCCGCCGCGTGCGCGGCGGCGGCTTTTCACAATTTATGCAAAGTGCTTGCCAAAGCCGAAACGGCGAGAGGAAGGGAGAGGGAGGAAGCTATGCGGGGCGTTTTCCGCGCAACCTGCGCAATCCGAGGGAGGCGGTTTGCAGGCAGTAGAAGAGGGTGGTGACGCCGATAATGGCCGCACCGGAGGAAAGGTCCGCCCAGTAGGCCACGGCCAGGCCCGCAACGCAGAAAAAAAAGCACAGCAGCGCGGCCAGGGTCATCATGCCGCCCAGGGTGTCCGTGCAGCGCCGGGCCATCTGGGGCGGAATGGTCAAGAGTGCTATGACCAGGATAAGGCCCACGGCCTGAAGCAGCATGACCACGGCCACGCTGGTCATGCCCACCAGCAGAAAGAACAGGCCGCGCACGGGCAGGCCCCTGGCGGCCGCGAAATCCGGATCCAGGGTCAGCGCGGTGAAGCCCTGGCGGAAATAGAGGAACAGGCCGAGTAGGAGCGCATCCAGCAGGGTCATGAGCCAGAGGTTGGCCGCGGGCACGGCCAGGATGCTGCCGAACAGAAAGCCCGTCAAATCTCCGGCATAGCCGGGGGTGCATTCCACCAGGATAATGCCGAAAGCCATGCCCGCCGCCCAAAGTATGCCGATGGCCGCGTCCGTTTCTTCCGCGCGGCCGCGCTGCTCCTTGCGGGACGCCACCTGGGCCATGAGCAGCGAGGAAACCAGGGAAAAGCCCAGCGTGCAGGGCAGCGGCGGCAGGGCGAACATAAAGGCTATACCTATGCCGCCGTAAGCCGCGTGGGCCACGGCCCCGGCCAGAAAGGCCAGCCGGTTGAGCACCACCAGGCTGCCGATGACGCCGCAGGCCAGGCTGCACAAAACCGCGGCCAGGAGCGCGTGCTGCATGAAGGAGTAGTTCAGGATTTCCATAGTGGGCGGCCTTACAGAATGGTGGCGGAGGGCGGCTTGCTCTGGCCGCCCTGCATCAGGTTGCCCATGGGGCATTCCGGGGAATGGGCGCCAAGCATGGACTGCAGCAGCTCAAAAGAAGGCTTGCCGCCGGGCGCCAGGGTCAGGGTACGGTTTACCAGGGCCACGTGGCTGAAAAACGGGGAAGCCATGCTCAGGTCGTGGCTGACGACGATGATGGTGATTTCTCCCCTCAGCTTGTGGAGAAATTCGTAAAAGCAGAATTTTCCCTGCGGGTCGATGCTGGCCGTGGGTTCGTCCAGCAGCAGCAGAAAAGGCGCGTTGGCGGGGCGGCCCATAAGGGCGCGCGCCACCAGCAGCCTTTGGCGCTGCCCGCCGGACAGGGCAGAGATGGGGCGCTTGGCCTCGTCCGCAATGCCCAGGACGGACAGCAGTTCCAGGGCTTTTACCCTGGCGGCCTTGTCTTCCGGCCACAGGGTGCCGCCCCAGCCTTTTCCGCTGGCCCCCATGAGCGTCAACTGCAGCACGGTGGCGGGAAAATCCGGCCGCATGGTGGAATACTGGGGCACATAGCCGAGCTGGGTGCGCACTTCTTCCGGTGCCCGGCCGAACACGGCCAGCGTGCCCACGTCCGGACGGAGCAGGCCCAGAACGATGCGCAGCAGGGTGGTTTTGCCGCCGCCGTTGGGGCCCAGCACGGCCAGAAAGCCCCCTTGATCCACGCGCAGGGAGACATCCTGCAGAACGGTCTCGCCGTCGCGGGAAAAGCTCAGCCCGCTTATATCGAGAGCAGGGGCCGGAACGGGAGCCGGGGCGGCGTGGGGAGCGGGTGCGTGTTGCATATATGCTCACTGCTGGAGGCTTTGGGCCAGCGCGCTGGAAAAGTGCCACAAGAAGCCGGGCCAGTTTTCTTCCAGGGCGTTGGCCCTGACGAGCCGGGCCTTGAGGTTTTCTCGCAGGGACGCGGCCGTGGCCTTGCTGGTGGAGGAATCCACCACCACGGTGTTCACCTTGCGCTCTTTGGCCTTTTTAATGATGGCCGCCATGCTTTTGGGGCCGGGTTCCTTGCCGTCCAGTTCCACTGTCAGCTCGTGCAGCCCGAAGTTGGATGCGTAATAGGCCCAGCCTTCGTGCAGGGACAGGAAAACGCGCTTCTCCTCCGGGATGGGCTTGAACAGGTCAGCAACACGCGTATTGAGCGCGTCCACTTCCGCCACAAAGGCATCGCTGTTTTTGCGGTAGCTATCCGCCCCGGCTGGGTCGGCCACGCAAAGAGCGTCGCGGATTTCCTGCACCATAAGCCGGACCATGGCGGGGGAAACCCAGATGTGCGGGTCGTCGCTGTGGTCGTGCCCGGCGTGGGCGTCATGCTGTTCCGGCTTTCCGCCGGGCTGCGTTCCGGCAGATTTGCCCCGGCTGTGGCGCACTACGGTCATCTTTGGGGCCAGAGCCTGGATGCGGGGCAGCCACTGCCGCTCAAAGGGCACGCCCACCGCGAAGTAGAGCCTGGCCGTGTGCGCGTGGGCCATTTGCGAGGCCGTGGGCTCGTAGGAGTGCGGGTCCCGGTTTTGGGCCACCAAGACCGTGACCGCCACCCGGTCCCCGCCCACGCGGTCCACGAAATATTTTTGTGGCGGTACGCTGACCAGCACGGGCAAGGGAGCCGCATAGGCTTGTCCCTGGACCTGCAGCCAGGACAGCAAAAAGATAAGCAACATGAAAAAACGGCGCATGTGAAACTCCAAAACACTCTCAGAAGGGCGGGATACTATTCTTAACATGATATGTCCGCGCTGGCCGCGCTGTCAATGCTTCCGGCCGGCACGGGGCGAATTGTGCCCTAAATCGCGCTGGCGCTTTACCGCTCCTGCCGATCCTGATATGTAATACAGCTTAGGTTTGATGCGCCGCCATCATCAAAAAAGCGGCAGCCACCAAGCGGCCTTAAGATATCACAGCTTTTATACAGGAGATTTCCATGAAAGCGAAAAAAATGTTCATCCAGCTTGTTCTATTCACCTCAATGGCTTTGTTGAGCGCGTGCACAAGCATGACCAACCCGAAAATGTCGGATATTTCGCGAGCGGACCTGGCAAAAGAGGCGAGCAGGTCATTGGAGCTTCTCTATGCGACAACGCCGGAAGCCAAGGAATTGGGGGCGCGCGCCAAAGCCGTGCTTGTCTTTCCGGATATTTTCAGGCTGGGGCTTCTTGTTGGGGGTTCCGGGGGCAACGGCGTGATGTTCTCCCCGGAAGGGCGCGTATTGGGGTACTATAACGCGACCTCGTTTTCCTATGGCCTGCAAGCGGGGGCGCAGGATTATTCCGAAGCCCTGTTCCTGATGACGGACAAAGCTTTTGAGTCTCTCGACGGCAGCGGCAGTTGGTCCGTCGGCGTCGGCCCGAGCGTTGTTTTTGCGGATAAAGGCGTGGCGAAGGACTATTCAACTACCACACTCCGGTCCGATGTGTATGCTTTCGTTTATGGGCAATCAGGGTTGATGGCAGGGCTTGGCCTGCAGGGCCAGAAAATTACCAGGCTGCAGCAGTGATTGTTCCGTACAAAAAGTGTTCGGGTTGACAGCAAGGTGAGGGTGCGGAGGGAACATAGGCACCCAAAACAAGACCACCCGCTATTGATTGCGGGTGGTCTTGTTTATTCCACAACAGGGGCAAGGGGTAAATTTGCCTCCAAACATATCAGTTTGACACAACGTACCGTAACCATGTAAATAATACGCACCCGCCACAATCTCCCATCCGCTGTTTTCCCTCCACAAGCCAGTGCGCCAGCGCCGGTATTTTTCCGGACGCTTGGTGCGGTAATCATCCCATTTTTAGTAGGTCTTCAAAGTAGCGCCTATGCCGCTTGCTTCAGCTTCATGGCTGGAGTGATCCCGCCGATGCCCATGTTTGGGCGCTCATTGTTATAACTCCAAAGCCACTTGGTGGCAAAATCCT
>JAVBNC010000169.1:0-5014 GCA_031551765.1 Desulfovibrionaceae bacterium | reverse complement strand
AAAAACCTCGAGATACAAGCGCCGCGAGAGGCACGGCGCGGCCGCCCGCCAGCATGGCCTTGAGGCCGGCGGGCGCAACGTCCCGGACCCCTCGCGTTTTTTTGCTTGCAGTTTTCCCTGATTTGCCATAAACAGGCACCGCGCAATGCGCGCAGATAGCGTGCGTCGCCTTGCGGAGCGGTAGTTAAGACGGTTATAACGCCGGCCTGTCACGCCGGAGGCCGAGGGTTCGAGTCCCTTCCGCTCCGCCACTGTCACCAGGGGCTTCGTGCCCACGCAGATATATGCCCGGAATCCGTGCCGGGCGAAAAATCAGTCCCGCCTGCCGGGGCAAGAAACACGGAGCGGTAGTTAAGACGGTTATAACGCCGGCCTGTCACGCCGGAGGCCGAGGGTTCGAGTCCCTTCCGCTCCGCCATCAAAAGAAAAAAGCGAGGTGCATGCCTCGCTTTTTTTGTACCCGCAGGGTTGGAGTTCGCTATGCGACACGAAATAATTCCGCGTGGTTACACTATAGAAGGCGCCAAAGCCGAACATGTTCCGTTTCTGAACGCCATTGAACTTGCGGCGGCCGCCATATTTCCCCCAGGCTCCATCCCGGAGCATATCCTTTCCGACAAGGTGCCGGAAGCCACGCTGACGGAAGCGGTGCGCAACGGCAGGCTCTGGGTTGCCCTCGGCGCGGATGCGTGCCCGGCAGGGTACGGTCTTCTGCAGTTTGTTGACGGCCTCGCCCTGCTGGCGCAGATGGACGTGCGCCCCGAGCAGGGCCGCAAAGGCCTGGGCACGGCGCTTGTCAGGCATATTGCGGACGCCGCCCGTGATAGCGGAGCGGAATTTCTCTACCTGACCACCTTCAGCCATGTGCCCTGGAACGCCCCGTTTTATGCCAGGCTGGGTTTTGCAGAGGTTCCGGAAGCGGAACAGCCGATCGCCATACGGGCTATTCTTTCCGAAGAGCGGGAAAGAGGGCTTGAAAACCGCATAGCCATGCGCTTGCCATTGTCTTTCAGCAAACATTCTCTGCCGTGGGGTGCTGGTTCTTTAAGAGCGTGACGGGAGTGAGCAGCACGGCAGTGCAGAACCAGCAAGACGCCAAGGTATGGAAGCGTACAACTTTTTTGTCTCACCCCCTTGCATTTGCCCCTCATTCTAGTAAGAAACCTGCTATGGGAACAACGATGCACAGTGCGGCGGATTCCGCCGGCCTCATGCCGGCCCCGCCGCGCGTTTTGCTTTCCGGCTCCGGACAGGAACGGACGCTGGCTTTTGCCGGCGAATGGACCGTGCTGACCGTGGGGGCCATGGAGCAGACGCTGCGGAAAATGGCCGTCAGCGACGACATTTACTATTTTGACATCCGGGAGGTCACGCGGCTGGACACAGCCGGAGCTCTGGTGCTGCAGCGCATGGCGTTTTACTGCTGCAAAGAGGACTGGGAAAGCGCCTTTGTGGTGGACGACCCGCACCACCTGGACCTTTTGGAAAAAGTGGCTTCTTCCGCCCGCGTGGATGTGCCTATTGGGAAGGCAAGCCCCTGGCTGTCCTTTCTGAACCAGCTCGGCCAGGAGATTGTTGATGAATTCCGCATGGCCGAGCAGCTTCTCGGCTTTTTCGGGCACTATCTCGTCACGCTGTTTTCCACGCTGCTGCGGCCGGGGCGGCTGCGCATAACCTCCCTCATTTTCCACATGCAGCAGGTGGGCCTTGCGGCCGTGCCCATTGTGTCGCTGTTGTCCTTTCTGATCGGCGCGGTGGTGGCGTACATGGGGGCCGTGCAGTTGGCCACTTTCGGCGCGCAGATTTTCGTCATCAACCTGGTGGAAATAACCATTTTGCGGGAAATGGCCGTGCTGCTCACCTCCATTGTGGTGGCCGGCCGTTCCGGCTCTTCGTTCACCGCCCAGATAGGGGCCATGGTGGCCAACGAGGAAGTGGCGGCCATGCGCAGCATGGGGCTGGAACCCATGGCGCTTCTGGTGCTGCCCCGGGTGCTGGCGCTTACGCTCATGCTGCCCGCCCTGGTGTTTCTTTCCGATATCATGGGCATTCTGGGCGGCGGCGTGGCGGTGTGGCTGAGCATGGGCCTTTCGCCGGAAACCTTTGCCGCCCGCATGCAGGAAACCATAAACCTGAACAATTTCTGGGTGGGGCTGAGCAAGGCGCCGTTTTTCGCGGTGACCATCGGCATCGTGGGCTGCTTCCAGGGCTTTCAGGTTACGGGCAGCGCGGAATCCGTGGGCCGTCTCACCACCCATTCCGTGGTGCAGTCCATCTTTCTGGTCATCGTGCTGGACGCGGTGTTCGCCATCTTTTTCAGCGCACTGAGGTTTTAGCCGTGGAGCACCAGACCATCGTCAGCCTGCGCGGCGTGACCAACCGCTTCGGCCCCCACGTCATCCACGAAAACCTGGATCTGGACATCCGCAAAGGCGAGGTCATCGCGCTGATAGGCGGTTCCGGGGCGGGAAAATCCGTGCTGCTGCGCACCATTCTGGGCTTGCGCACCCCCCAGGCCGGGGATATTTCCGTCATGGGCATCTCGCTGGCCAAGGCCACCGACGAAGAGTGGACGGGCATCCGGCGGCAGTGGGGCGTTTTGTTTCAGGACGGGGCGCTGTTTTCCTCGCTCACGGTGAGCGAGAACATCCAGGCGCCGCTGCGGGAGTTCACCAAAAGCTCTCCCCAACTCATGGCGGAAATAGCGGCCATGAAAATCAAACTCGTGGGCCTGCCGGAAAAAGCGGGAGCCCTGTACCCTTCGGAACTTTCCGGCGGCATGCGCAAGCGGGCCGGTCTGGCCCGGGCGCTGGCCATGGACCCGGCGCTGCTGTTCCTGGACGAGCCCACGGCCGGTTTGGACCCCCTGGGCGCCGCGTCCTTTGACCAGTTGATCCTCACCCTGCGCGAAACCATAGGCTTGACGGTGTGCATGGTGACCCACGACCTCGACTCCCTGTACACCATCTGCGACAGAGTGGCCGTGCTGGCGGAAAAGCGCATCTACGCCGTGGGCAGCATCGAGGAACTTTTGCATGTGGACCATCCCTGGATTCAGGAATATTTCCTGGGGCCAAGGGGACGGGCGGCCACCGCCGCCCAGAAAGGAGCGTGATATATGGAAATTCGTGCCAGCTACGTGGCGGTCGGCGTCTTTACTCTGCTCGCCGTGGCGGGGGCGCTTATTTTTGTGCTCTGGACGGCCAGGAGCGAGCAAAGCGCCCTGACGCCGTATGATATTCTTTTCCGCCAGGGCGTGTCCGGCCTTTCCGTGGGCAACGACGTGCTGTTCAACGGCGTGCGCGTGGGCCAGGTGAAGCAGATAAAAATCAGCCCCAAAAACCCCGACACGGTGCGGGTGCGCGTTGAAGTGGCCGCCGATACCCCGGTACGGCAGAATTCCGTGGCCAGCCAGGAAGCCAGGGGCATTACCGGCCTTTCCGTGGTCGCCATTTCCGGGGGGACTGTGGACAGCCCCATGCTCAAGGCGCCTTCGGGGGAAGTGGCCGTCATTGCATCCCGGCTCTCCGGCCTGCAGACACTTATGGCCACGGCCCCCGACCTGCTGGGTGCCGTCAACCAGCTGCTGGACCGGGCCAACAGCATGCTTTCCCCGGAAAACGCGAAAAATTTCTCGCAAATGCTCAATTCGCTGACCATGGTGGCGGATACGGTGGCGGAACAGCGCCACAGCCTGGAGCTTGCCCTGAACTCCATCGGCGAGGCGGCGCAAAACTTCGCCAAGGCCAGCCGCCGCATAGACGCCCTGGCCGCCAGCACGCAAAAGCTGGTGGATGACAAGATGGCCAGGGCAGCGGATTCCGTGGACAAGGCCGCCCTTCGCCTGGACCAGGTGCTGGACCAGGTGGAACCCGGCATGGCCCAGTTTTCCCGCGAAGGCCTGGATACGCTGCAGCGCCTGCTGGCCGAAGCCCGCAACCTGATGAACGACCTGACCCGGCTGACCCATAAAATGTAAAGCGACCCCCGCCGCTTCTTGTTCGGCAATACCGTTCCGGAGTACACCACGCCATGAAACGCGCTCTCACCCTCCCGCAATGCCTCATGACGCTGGCAGGGCTTTTCCTGCTCTGCTTCGCGCTGACCGGCTGCGCCAAAATTCTGGATCCCGGCCCGCCCATCAGCCGGGTGCTGCTCAGCCCCGAACTGCCCAAATCTTCCGCCGCGTCCGGCGTTCTGCCCCAGCAGGTTCTGGTGGCCCGGCCCACCGTGGCCGACGACCTGAACACGGACCGCATAGCCGCCCTGTTCAACGGCCTGGAAATCAAATATCTGTCCAAGGCCAGATGGACCGCGTCCGTCCCGGCCATGGTGCAGAGGCTGATGATCGAAAGCCTGGAAAGCACCAACCGCCTCGCCGGCGTGGGCGACGAAGGCAGCGGCCTTTCCTCGCAACTGCGGCTGTCCACGGACATCAAGCGCTTCTACCTGCGCTACGACAACGCTTCCCAGCCCGTGGCGGAAGTCATGGTCACCCTGCGCCTGGTGGATATGAAAACAGGCGCTTCCCTCGGCTTCACCTCCCTGCAAGCCAGGGAAAACGCCAAAAGCGAAGACATCAAGGACCTGACCTTCGCCTTTGACGCCGCCGCCAGCCGCGTGCTGGCCCAGTCCAGCGCCTGGGTTCTGGAAAAAGCGCAGCCCATGAAGTAAAGAAAGAAGAATGGCTCCGGCGGCCGGGGGCAGGAGAGAACCGTCCGCTTCGGATGACGGCCGGTCCGCCGTCCTGGCGGACACGTCCTCTCGCGGCGGGATGTTGTGCAAGGCATGTAAGCCGCCGGCGGGCGCGACCGCCGGCTCGGTGTGCGTAGTGGGCGGTATTTCTGCCTCCCCGCCGCTCCGCAGGCCCACGTCCTGTGGGCCGGGTTGTGCTGGTACCGAAAACGCAAGACGGCTCTCCGTTGATCGAACGGAGAGCCGTCTTGTTTTGTTGTGCCCTTTCGGCCTAGCAAGTCCGCACTCGCCAAACAGACGCGCGCTACCTTTTTATCCA
>JAVBNC010000095.1:0-17351 GCA_031551765.1 Desulfovibrionaceae bacterium | reverse complement strand
AAAGATGGGTTTTGCTCCCTGGCAAGGAAAAGGACGATTTTGGGCCAGGGATAGTACTCTTCTGGTACAGCCCTGGCCCAAAATCGTCCTTTGACGCAGTCCAGGGGGCAAAAGACGCTTTTAAAAACAGCCCCACGGGCGAACCCGGCACTTCACAGGGAGCAGGTCATGAGCAGTCTGGCGGACCAGAACATCAGCGGCTGTGTGTTCAATATCCAGCAATTTTCCGTGCACGACGGGCCGGGTATCCGGACCATCGTGTTTCTCAAGGGCTGCGGCATGCGCTGCCGCTGGTGCTCCAACCCGGAATCGCAGGCTTTTGAGCCGGAAATGGCCTACAACTACCGCCGCTGCCTGGGGCTTTCCCAGTGCGTGCGCTGTGTGGAAGCCTGCACGCCCAACGCCATCAGCCGGGGAAAAGACGACAAGGTCTGCATAGACCGCGCCCGCTGTAAAGACTGCCCGCAGTACTGCGTGGACGCCTGCCCGGCCCAGAGCATCATCACTTACGGCGAAACGCGCACCGTGGCGGAGGTCATCCGGGCCGTGGAACGCGACGCCATGTTCTACGTCCGCTCCAGCGGGGGCATGACCCTGTCCGGCGGCGAACCTTTGCTGCAGCGCGACTTCATGCTGGCGCTGCTGCGCGAGGCCAAACGCCGCCGCATCAACACCTCCATGGAAACCTGCGGCCTGGCCCCCTGGGAAAACCTGGAAGCCGCCTGCGCGCTGCTGGACAGCATCCTTTTCGACATCAAAACCCTGGACCCCGTGCGGCACCTGGAACAGACCGGCGCTCCCCTGGAGCCCGTCCTTGCTAATTTTACCAAGATGATGGCAAAGTACCCGGACTTGAGCGTGCACGCGCGCACCCCTGTCATCCCGGGCTTTAACGACAGCGTGGAGGCGATTCTGCCCATTGCCGAACTGGTGGGGCGGTATCCCAACGCGACTTATGAGCTCTTGCCCTACCACCGGCTGGGCACGCAAAAGTACGTGTTCCTGAACAGGGAAAACCCCATGGGCGAAGCCACGCTGGCCGAATCCGTCATGGAAGCGCTTTACGCGGCCCTGCGCGGGAGAGAAAAAACCGCCCTGTGCGCGGACTGAGCGACGAAGCCCCACTCCGGCCTGTCCCATAACAAAAGGTGTTGCATATGCCTGATGCCTGCATGGAAAGCATAGCCGACAACTTTGAAAATATTCTCGATCTCTTTGATGACGGGCTGTTCATTTCCGACAAGCGGGGTATCTCGCTGAAAGTGAACAAAATGTACGAAAAGATGACCGGGCTCACCCAGGCCATGATTTTCGGCAAGCACGTCTCCACGCTGGTCAACGAAGGCATTTTCGATACCGTGGTCAACCCGGAGGTGGTGCGCACCAGAAAAACCGTCACCTCCATGCAGAAAATCAACAACGAAACCAAGGTGCTGTTGCGCGGCCACCCGGTGTTCGACCACAAGGGCGACATCTGCCTGGTGGTCACCTTTGTGCGCGACATCACCATGATCACCCAGTTCCAGGACCAGATCCTGCAGCAAAAGGAAGTTATCGAAGCCTTTGCGGAACGCCTGGGAGTATTGCAGGAACCCACCAAGCACGCGGACCACGTCTTTGAAAGCCCGGCCATGCGCAAGCTGGTGGAACTGCTCACGCGGGTGGCCCAGACCGACGCCACCATTCTGCTGCTGGGCGAAACGGGCGTGGGCAAGGACCTTCTGGCCCGCATGACCCACGACGCCAGTTCCCGGCGCGAAAAAATGTTCCTCAAGGTGGACTGCGGCAGCATCGCGCCCAACCTGATCGAATCGGAACTGTTCGGGTATCTGCCGGGCGCGTTTTCCGGGGCCAGTTCCAAGGGCAAGCTGGGCTACTTTGAAATAGCCGACGGCGGCACCGTGTTCCTGGACGAAATTGGCGAGCTGCCCATGCCCATGCAGACCCGGCTGCTGCGGGTATTGCAGGACAACGAGGTGATGCGGGTGGGGGATTCGCACCCCAGGAAAGTGGACGTGCGGATCATAGCCGCCACCAACCGCAACCTGGAAGAGGACATCCAGAGCAACCGCTTCCGCAGCGACCTCTACTACCGGCTGCAGGTGGCCACGCTGCACATCCCCTCGCTGCGCGAGCGGCGCGAGGATATCGCCCCCCTGGCCACCCTGTTTCTGAAGCGCTTTTCCGCCAAATACAAAAAGAAAATGCACTTCACCCCGGAAGTGATCGCCGCGCTGCAGGCCTATGCCTGGCCGGGCAACGTGCGCGAACTGCAGAACCTGGTGCAGAACCTGGTCATTACCCGTGACCCGCCCCTGCTCTGCCTGCGCGACATACCCCGGCACATTGTGGGCGCGCTGCCCAAGGACGCCCTGCCCGCCACCGACTGCCCGGCCATGCCGCTGAAGGACATTGTGGCCGCGCTGGAGCGGGAGATCCTGGAAAAGGCCATCCAGACCCACGGTTCCATCTCCAAGGTGGCGGAACTGTTCCAGGTGGACCGCACCACCATTTTCCGCAAACTCAAAAACGGTTCCGCCCCGCCCGGGCGCTCCCGTGACAGCCGTGTGCGTATATCGGAATGATTTCAGGCGAATAAAAACAGAAACGGCATAACGGAGCGGAATACGGCCATGGAATGGAACACTGCCCTCTGGTTCGCGGGGGGCTGGTTTATCGGCGGGTTCGTCAACGGCATTACCGGGTTCGGCGCGGCCATGGCGGCCATGCCTTTTGTGATGCAGGGCATGGGCATCACCTTGGCCGTGCCGGCCTGCTCGCTCATGGTGCTGGTGGCCAGCCTGGAGCAGGGCTGGCGCTACAAGGGCTTTACAGACTGGCCCCGCGTGCTGCCCCTGGTGCTGGGGGCCGTGCCGGGCGCGTTCGCCGGGGCGCTGGCCCTGCGCTTTCTGCCGCCCGCGTATCTGAAAATAGCGCTGGGGCTTTTTCTTTCCTGCTACGCCTGCTGGGGCCTGTTCCTGGAAGGCGCCAAACCCGCCGTGGTGGGCCGGGCCTGGGGCTACGCGGCCGGGTTTCTCTCCACCATGTTCGGCACGGCTTTCAGCTTCAACGGCCCGCCGCTGGCGGTCTACACCACTCTGTCCGGCTGGGGCAAACAAAGCAGCAAGGCCGGGCTGGCCACCTTTTTCATCATCACCTGCCTGCTGATGATCGGCTCGCAAATTCTGGCCGGTCTGCACAGCGGCCTGACCTTCGGCGCCATGTTTATCGGCACGCCCGGCGCGCTCTTGGGCGCGTATTGCGGCCTGCGCGCCAGCAAAGGCATGGGCGATAGAACTTACCGCGGCGTCCTGTTCGCCTTTATCGGCCTCACCGGCGCCATGTTTCTGTGGCAGGAATTACGGACGCTGCTGCCGGGTTAGCTCCAATGCCCCCAACATACGTTTATATTTGGGGGGCATTGGCACAAAGCGCGCTACTGCCGCCGGATGTCTCCCAGTCCGGCCCCTGGGGCTTCCGGGCCGGTTCCGCCGGGAGGCGGCTGGCCGGATGGCTGGTCAGGCGGGATCTCAAAGCCATCCATCAAATAACTCCGCTCCTCGCTGCTGAGCGAGCCGTTTTTGGCCCCGGTCATGGCAAAGACGATGGGGTCCACGGAATAGCGCGCGTGCTCGTCGCCCAGCAGCAGGTATTCCCGTTCCTGCGGGCTGATGTCGCGGTACTTCTCCTGGGTGAAGGCGAACAGCGTGATCCCCAGCATGAGCCAGCCGAAAATCAGGGTCCATTCCTCAAAACGCAGCGCGCCCGGCCCAAAGGGCAGGTACAGATAAAGAAAGAAGGCGCAGGCCCCAAGAGCGAGAATACCGGCCAGAGGGCCGCCTTTTACCCGGTACGGTCGCCGCAGGTTGGGCTCATATTTGCGCAGCGCCAGAAACGAGACGGCCACCATGCTGTACACCAGCACGGAGGCGAAGGAACTGGCGTTCACAAACCAGAATAGGGCGGCCCTGCCCAAAAAAGGCGCGGCGCAGGCGATAAGACCCACCATAACGACGGCCGCCACGGGCGTGCCGCGCGCCGGGTGCACATGGCCGAAAACCGCCGGGAGCATTCTGGCCCTGCCCATGCTGAACAGCAGCCTGGTCGCCCCCACGAAAAAACCGTTCCAACTGGTCAGAGTGCCGCACAGGCCCGCCACTATCATGAACTTGCCCAGGGCCGGGCTGCCCGTGCAATAGGCCAGGGAATCCGCCACGGAAATAGGGCCGCCCGTTCTGATCCCGGCCGGAGCCGCCAGGGAAATGCCAATGATGATCAACATGAACCAGGCCGCCGTGATGCAAATGGAAGAGACCAGCATGCCGGGAATGTTGCGCAGGGGAATGTCCATTTCCTCCGCCACCTGCGGGATAACGTCAAAGCCGATGAACATGGCCGGAACCATGGTGATGACCGTGAACAGGCCGCCCAGGCCGGTGAAAAGGGGCGTCATGTTGGCTGTGGAGCCGCCCGTGGCGCTGCCCGCCAGAAAGCACAGGCCGCCGGCGGCCAAGGCCAGAATGGCGGCGCTTTGCAGCACGGCGGAAGCCCTGACGCCCAGATAGTTGACAAAAGCCAGCACAAGCCCGCCCAGCGCCCCGGTCAGCGCCCAGGAGAGGTAAACGTCAAAGCCTTCCACGGTCCAGAGGTAGCCGAAGCGCGGGATGGTGATCAGGCTGTCGATGGCCGTGACTATGGTCAGCCCTTCCCAAACCACGACGCCGATATAGGCGAAAGCGGTCATCCAGCCGGTGACCCAGGAAGCGTAATAGCCCAGGCCCCGGTAGGAATAGATCATTTCCCCCCCGGCCAGCGGCAGGGCGGGCGTCAGTTCCGCGTAGGTCAGGCTCACGAAGATACAGAGCACGGCGCCCACGGCAAAGGCCGCCACGGCGCCGAGAACCCCGGCCTGGCTTACCCATGCGCCCGCCAGCATCACCCATACCCCGCCAACCATGGCGCCGACGGCAAAAGCCAGGATATCTTTTCTGCCCAAGCTCTTCTTCAAATGTTCGCGCGTGTTGTCCGGCATGAAACCACTCTTTTTTTCACGAAGCGGCGGAACGCGCCACGTCAGATGATGCCAAATTCCGTAGCGGGTCCCGCACGGACAAAGGGGGGAAACCCGCCCGGCCCGCAACGGCGGTCAGCCATTGTTTTCGGGCCGGGCGTCTTTCCCCCGGGTCGCCACGGCATGCGGCAGCGCTCGCGCGCGCTGCATTTCCATATAGATTAGTTATGCATTTTATGGAATAGGATCAATACGCGCGGCGCGGATTTTCCGGCCGTGCTCCGGGTTGCGAGCAGCGTTCAGACCCCGCCGCCAAACCAGGCCCGGCGCAGCAGGGCGACGGCTTCGGGAATTTTCTCGTCCGGCAGGGTGCCGTAGCCCATGAGAATGGTGGCGGGCCTTTTTTCGGTGGCGTCCAGCCACAGCGAGGAGCCGGAATAGACCTTCACGCCCCGCTCCGCCGCTTTTTCCACCAGTTCCGCCTCGGTCCGGCCCTCCGGGAATTCCAGCAGCACGTGCAGCCCGGCGTTCTGGCCGTGCACGATCACCCTGTCGCCGAAAGCCGCGCTGATGGCTTCCATGAGCACGTCGTGCTTCTTTTTGTTGATCAGGCACATTTTGCGGATGTGCTTTTCCATGTGCCCTTCGGCCATGAAGCGGGCCAAAATTTTCTGCTCCAGCCAGGAAACCGAGCACTTGTACCCGGTGAAAACCTTGCGGAAACGCTCCAGCAGCCATTCCGGCAGCACCATGTAGCCCAGGCGCAGACCCGGCGAGAGGATTTTGGAAAAGGAGCCGATGTACACCACCCGGCCCTGCCGGTCTATGGACTGCAGGGAAGGAATGGGCTTGCCCTTGTAGCGGTATTCGCTGTCGTAGTCGTCTTCTATGACCAGGCCGCCGCGTTCCGTGGCCCAGCGCAACAGCTCCATGCGCTTCTGGATGGAAAGGATGGCGCCCGTGGGATATTGGCGCGAAGGCGAAACAAAGGCCATGGGAGCGGGGGAAGCCCACAGAGCGCCCAGGTCCACGCCGTCTTCCTGCACCGGCACGGGGAAGAGCTCAAAGCCGTTGGTCTGGAACACCGCCCGCGCCCTTCTGAAACCGGGGTTTTCCATGGCCACGGCCCGGCGCTGGTAGGGGAAAACGCGCAACAGGGAAGAAATGGCGGGCTGCAGCCCGTTGCAGATCACCACCTGGTCTATGGTGCAGTTGACGCCTCTTCTGCGGTAGAGGTGTTTGACCAGTTCCCCGCGCAGGTCCCGGTCGCCCAGCAGTTCGTCGCGCAGCAGGACGGGGCTGCGCTGGTGCAGCTCTTCCACCTCGGTCAGCACGGCGTCGGTCAGGGCCCGCCACTGCTTGTAGGGAAAAGCCCAGGCGCCCAAGGTGCCGTAGTCGAAATTGTAGGGCTGGCGCACCTTGGGCGGCCGTTCGGAGGCCCGCGCAATGGCGATGTTGGCGCTCTGCCAGTTGGGCATTTCCGTATACAGGTCGTGCTGCATGGCCCGCACCACGTACCCGGAACCGGGCACCGCGGCCACGTACCCTTCCAGCACCAGTTGGGCGTAAGCGTTTTCCACGGTGTTCCGGCCCGCCTGCAGGTCCTTGGCCAGGGTTCTGGTGGAAACCAGGCGCATGCCTTCGGGCAGCACGCCGGAGAGAATGTCCTGTTTGAGCTGTTCGTAAATTTGCCGGTACAGCGGGGTTTTGGCCGTGGCGTCAAGCTGGAGCATAGCTACTTCCAAGGTTTACCAGGATGGGGTGCAACGATTCCTAGTCCATTCCCCGGCAAAGCGCCATCCTAAATTGTATCCATTAATATGCCAAAAATTTATTTTGACGATAAAGACAGCGCCCAGCAAGGGCTAAAACCGTATCCATCAAAAAGATCCAAACCGGCCCTAGCCACAAAGACGGACCTGCTGTACCAAGGCATAAAGCATCTTCCCTATTTCAGCTTCAACAACATACGGGGCGCATAAACCAGGCGCACCCAAGGAGCGGAGCAGATGGAAAAGAAGACCCTGGTTACCGGTGTGATAGGCGCCGACGTACACGCGGTCGGCAACAGAATTCTGGCCATGGCCCTGGAAGAGGCGGGGTACAACGTGGTCAACCTGGGCGTCATGGTGGCGCAGGAAGAGTTCATTAACGCGGCCGTGGAAACCAACGCGGACGCCATTGTGGTTTCTTCCCTCTACGGCCACGGGGAAATCGACTGCCAGGGCCTGCGTGAAAAATGTGACGAAGCGGGCCTGAAAGGCATTGTGCTGCTGGCCGGGGGCAACCTGGTCGTGGGCAAACAGGATTTCACCGAGGTGGAAAAACGGTACAAAGCCATGGGCTTTACCCGCGCCTACCCGCCCGGCACCACCATTGAAACCACCCTGGCCGATTTGCGGGAACTGCTTGGGGGTTGAGTATGCGCTACCTTGCAGTGGACTTCGGGAGCACGTTCACCAAGGTGACGGCCATTGACGCCGCGGCCCCGAAAATTCTGGGCACGGCCAACGCCTTCACCACCATCACCACCGACGTGATGGAAGGCTTTCACAAGGCCATGGACCTGCTTCACGCCCAAATCGGCGGCTTCCAGTATGATACGCTGCTGTGCTGCAGCAGCGCGGCGGGCGGCCTGGCCATGGTGGCCCTGGGCCTGGTGCCGGAACTGACGGCCAAAGCCGCGAAAATGGCCGCGGAAGGCGCGGGCGCCAAAGTCATCAAAACCTACGCCTATGAAATTTCCGCTGAAGAGCAACAGGAAATCCACAATATCAATCCGGATATCGTGCTCCTGTGCGGCGGCACGGACGGCGGCAACAAAGACGTCATCATCAGCAACGCCAAGCAGCTTGCGGCCATTGAACGGAACTTCTCCATCATCGTGGCGGGCAATAAAAGCGCCGCCCGCGATCTGGAAGAAATTCTGCAAGCCTCGGGCAAGCGCCACGTCATGACCAAG
This sequence comes from Desulfovibrionaceae bacterium, assembly GCA_031551765.1. Classification (GTDB taxonomy): domain Bacteria; phylum Desulfobacterota; class Desulfovibrionia; order Desulfovibrionales; family Desulfovibrionaceae; genus JAVBNC01. The sequence continues at coordinate 9,378 of JAVBNC010000095.1, read as the reverse complement.
AACGTCATGCCCAGCTTCGGCAAGCTGAACATCGAACCGGCCCAGACCTGTATCCGGGACATCTTCATCGAGCGCATCATCGACGCCAAGGGCCTCTCGCGGGTGCAGGAAATGACGGAACACGCCATTATCCCCACGCCCCTGGCCGTGCTCAAGGGCTGTGAGCTGCTGAGCCTGGGCACCAAGAAGAGCCCCGGCCTGGGCGAGTTCATGGCCGTGGACATGGGCGGAGCCACCACGGACGTGTATTCCATGTCCAAAGGCGAACCCACCCTGGACAACGTGCTCTTGAAAGGTCTGCCCGAACCCTACAGCAAGCGCACGGTGGAAGGCGACCTGGGCATGCGCTACAGCGCCAAGTTCCTGCTGGACGCCGTGGGCGCGGAAACCGTGGCCGAAGCCGCTTCCGTCACCCCGGAAGAAGTGGAAGCCTGGGTGGCCAAATGCACGGCCAGCCCGGAAACCATTGCCCCGCAAAACTCCACGGAACGGCGCATTGACGAGGCGCTCGCCCGCTGCGGCATTACCGAGGCCATGGAACGCCACTGCGGAGTCATGGAGCAGGTCTACACCCCGGCCGGAGAAATGTACGTGCTTACCGGCAAGGACATGTCCGCCACCCGCGCGGTCATCGGCGTGGGCGGCGTTTTGAAGAACGCGGAAAACCCGGCCGCCGTTCTGGCCGGCGCGGCGGCCACCACGCATTCGCGGGGCATGGGCCGCATGCTGCCGCTTTCGCCCGCGTACATGCTGGACAAACAATACATATTCAGCGCCATGGGCCTGGTCAGCCTGGTGGACCCGGAAGCGGCGCTGGCCATAATGAAGCAGGAAATCGTGACTCTCGCGGAGGGAACTCATGGATCTTAAGAACCAGAAATTGTCCCATGACGAATTTTTCGCTCAGCGCAAAGAGGTGCTGGCCCAATGGCCCACCGGCAAGAACCTGGACCTGGAAGAGGCCTATGCCTACCAGAAAAGCATTGCCGCGGAAAAACGCTTCGGCCTGAAACTGCAGCGCGCCATGAAGGAAGGCGTCACCCTTACCCAGCCGCGCGCCGGGGTGGCCCTGCCTTCCGAGCACATCAAGCTGCTGCAGTTCCTGGAAACCGAAGGCGAAGCGGACTTGCTCCCCAGCACCATCGACAGCTACACCCGTCTGAACCGCTACGCGGAAGCCGAAGTGGGCATCGAAAAAAGCAAGGAAAGCGGCCGCTCCATGCTCAACGGTTTTCCGGCCGTCAACTACGGCGTGTCCATCTGCCGTTCCGTCACCTCGTCCCTGAAAAACCCGGTGCAGGTGCGGCACGGCACCCCGGACGCGCGCCTGCTTTCGGAAATAGCCGTGGCCGGGGGCTTCACCTCCTTTGAAGGCGGGGCCATTTCCTACAATATCCCCTACTCCAAGAACCACGCCTTGGAAAACACCATTGCCCACTGGCAGTATACGGACCGGCTCATCGGCATGTACGAGGAAGCGGGCGTTTCCATCAACCGCGAGCCGTTCGGCCCGCTCACCGGCACCCTGGTGCCGCCCTGCATTTCCAACGCGGTGGCGGTTATCGAAGCTCTGCTGGCCGCGACGCAAGGCGTGAAAGACATTACCGTGGGCTACGGCCAGTGCGGCAACCTGACCCAGGACGTGGCCGCCATGCGCTCTTTGCGCCTGCTGACCCGGCGCTACCTGGACCGCTTCGGCTTTTCCGACGTCAAGGTGACCACGGTGTTCCACCAGTGGATGGGCGGCTTCCCGCAGGACGAATCCCGGGCTTTCGGGGTCATTTCCTGGGGCGCGGCGGCGGCTGTTTTGTCCAAGTCCACCAAGGTCATCGTCAAGAGCCCGCACGAAGCCATGGGCATTCCCACCATGGAAGCCAACGCGGCCGGCCTGAAAGCCACCAAGCAGGTGGTTTCCATGCTGCGCTGCCAGGATATGACCGAAAACCCGGAAGTGGTGCAGGAAAGCGGCATTATCGAGCAGGAAGTGGAATGCATCCTGAAGAAAGTGGAAGAGCTGGGCAAGGGCGACTACGCCACGGGTTCCGTGAACGCATTCGCGGCGGGCGTGCTGGACGTGCCTTTCTCCCCCAGCCGCTGCAACAAGGGCAAGGCCATGCCCGCGCGGGACAACACCGGCGCCATCCGCTTCATTGAAGTGGGCAACGTGCCCCTGTCCGACGAACTCAAGGCCTTCCACCGCCAGAAGCTGGAAGACCGGGCCAAGATTGAAAACCGGCCCGTCAACTTCCAGATGATCATTGACGACGTGTACGCTATCGGCAAGGGCTTTCTGGTCGGCAGGCCGGAAGGGACGAAATAGCTCCAAATGGTCTTTTTGCCCTCTGCCTTCGTCAGGCTCCTCCCGTGCGAAGCTCATGTATGCAGTAATACACTTCGCTCCGCCCGGAAGTCGCCTTCCTCGGCAGAGAACAAGAATCCTCATTTGGTAATTTTCAATGAGACTAAACCAAAAGGAAAAAACTCATGAAAATCATCGACGTTGTCTGCGCTCCGGGGCAAACCGGCTTTTTCTTTGACGACCAGCTGGCCATTAAAAACGGCGCGAAGCACGATGGCGCCTTCTACCTGGGCAAGCCCGTGACCCCCGGCTTTACCGCCATACGCCAGGCCGGGGAAGCCGTTTCCGTGCTCTTTGTGCTGGAAAACGGCGCCGTGGCCCACGGCGACTGCGCGGCCGTGCAGTATTCCGGCGCGGGCGGCCGCGACCCGCTGTTCCTGGCCAAGGATTTCATTCCCGTCATCCAGAAGGAAATCGCCCCGCTGTACAAGGGCAAGGAAATCGGCAGCTTCAAGGACATGGCCAAGCTGGTGGAAGAAAAAATCAACCCGGCCACGGGCAAGATTTTCCACACCGCCATCCGCTACGGCGTGACCCAGGCCTGCCTGGACGCGGTTGCCAAGAGCAAAGGCACGCTCATGGCCAAAGTGGTGGCCCAGGAATACGGCACCAGCGTGGCTAGTTCGCTTATCCCCATTTTCACCCAGTCCGGGGACGACCGCTACATGAACGCGGACAAGATGATCATGAAGGGCGCGGACGTGCTGCCCCACGGCCTGTTCAACAACGTGCCGGAAAAACTGGGCCACAAGGCCGAAAAGCTGCGCGAATACATTGAATGGCTGGTCAAGCGCGTGGCCCAGCTGGCCCCCTACCCCGGCTACAAGCCCGTGCTGCACATTGACGTGTACGGCACCATGAGCATCGCCTTTGACAACAACTTCGAAGCCATAGCCGACTGCTTCTGCGGGCTGGAAAAGGCCGCCGGTTCCCTCAGGCTGCGCATCGAGGGCCCCGTGGACATGGGCAACAAGGAAGCCCAGATCCACGGCCTGAAAACCATCCGCGAGCTGACCGAGAAAAAAGGCTGCAAAGTGGAGATCGTGGCCGACGAATGGTGCAACACCTATGAGGACGTGCGGGACTTTACCGACGCCAAGGCCGGGCACATGGCCCAGGTCAAGGCCCCGGACCTGGGCGGCGTGAACAACGCCATCGACGCCATTCTGTACTGCAAAAAGTACGGCATGGGCGCGTACCTGGGCGGCACCTGCAACGAAACCAACCGCTCCGCCGAAATCTGCGCGAACATCGCCATGGCCACTTCGCCCGACCAGATTCTGGCCAAGCCCGGCATGGGTGTTGACGAAGGCTACATGCTGGTGTTTAACGAAATGCAGCGCATTCTGGCGCTGAAAAACATAGTGTAACCATGTGATGTCTCCGGCGGCCGGGGAAAACTCCGGCGCCATCCTTCCGCTCCGGGGCCGGGAAGATGTCCGGCGGAGTAAATCCGCCGGACCCGGCCCCTGCGCTCCATAGGCCCTGTCGGGCCTGGCCTGCGCGGAAGACCGCTCCGGCCCCCTCCGGGGGTATAAAGAAGGTCGTACTTATGAACGACATGCGCAGCCTTATCCAGGAATACTCCATCTACTCCCTGTACTTTGCCCCGCGCGGCAAAGAACGCCTGCTCTTTCTGGGCGACCAGCTCGGCCGCCGCCACCTGAAATTCCCGGACCGGCTCATCGGCATTATCGGCGATGCGGGGTCCGGCAAGTCCTCGCTCATCCGGGGCATGTTCCCGGGCCTGGAGCTGACCAACAACGATGACGTGCTGGACAGCTACAAAGTCATGCAGGTGCGCGACTTTGACGAGGACTTTTCCAACGCCACCACCTACCACATTGACGTGCGCTTCCAGATGGCCTTTACCCAGATGCACGAAATCGCCAGTTTCGTGCAGAAGGCCCTGGAACACGGCCGCCGCGTAGTGGTGGAGCACTTCAATCTGCTCTACCCCGTGCTCCAGATCCAGGCGGACATGATGATCGGCATCGGCGAGGAAATCATTGTGGTGCGGCCCAGCGTGTTCGGCCCTTCCCCACAGAGCATGTACGACGTGGTGCGCGTCTCGCTGCAGGCCCGCAAAATGGCCCACACGGCGGAAGACGTCACCATCCAGCTGCTGTTGGAGGAATTCGGCATCAGCCACGATATTTTTTTCAGTTCGGACATCAAGAGCGGATTTCTCTTGCGCTTCACCCAGGCGGTGGACCTGGATTTCGCCAAACTGGCGCAGCGCATCAACGAGCGCCTGGCGGAAGACCTGGCCGTGCGCTACTGCGACGAAACCAACATTCTGCTGGGCGACGACAAGGTCTACTGCACCGGCCCGAGGCTCCACGTGCGCAACACCTCGGAAATCAAGTACTTCAAGCTGCTGGAACACTTTATCCGTGACGAGAAGACGGACACCTACTGCCTGGTGGGCCTGCTCAAAAGCGACGAAATGACCGAAGTCGGCACCATGAACAATTTCGAGTTCGGCGCCAACGATTTGCTGTAGAACGCCGCAACCCGGCGCGCGCTTGCGGCGGGATCGCGCCCGTGCTACGCAGACAGCATCGGAAAACCCTGCTTCAACGGAGGCTAGCATGGCGGCCGCGGAAGGCTTAATTCACGTGTACACGGGCGACGGCAAGGGCAAAACCACGGCTTCCGTGGGCCTGGCGGTGCGCGCTTGCGGCGCGGGCAGGCGGGTGGCGTTCGTGCAGTTCATGAAAGGCACGGAAAGCTCGGAAATCAAGCCCCTGCGCGCGTTGGGCATCAACGTGGTCAAGGCGGGCACGGTGACCAAGTTCGTGCCCTACATGACGGACGAAGAGCGCGCCCAGTGCGCCAAGGAGCAGCAGGCGGGCTTTGACGCCGCCGAAGCCCTGGCGCACGACATTGACGTGCTGGTGCTGGACGAGATCATCAGCGCCGTGACCACCGGCATGGTGCCGGAAGAGCGCGTGCTGAACTTTCTGCTCACCAAGCCCGCTAAACTGGAAGTGGTGCTCACCGGCCGCGACGTGCCCGACGCCATCAAGGAACTGGCGGATTATTTCTCGGACATTCGGGCGGTGAAGCATCCCTTTGACAAGGGCGTGCGGGCGCGGCGGGGGATTGAGATGTGAGGGGCCTTACGAGATCAGGTCAGCATTATTAAAATCTAGAATGTTATATGACCAGGATACTCTTTTGGGCATATTTCATCAATGATCTTAATAATCTCTGTTGATTTATAGAAATAAGAAATACCAGAGTGCAATCCTGTGATGGGCACGCAATAGCCGCCGAGCATAACCTCTCGTTGCCCTTCTTTGACATGCCCTGCATTTATTCCAACGCATAATGCTCTTCTATAAAAATTCTCACTTGTTTTTATTAATCCTCCACCAATTTCAAAGCCTTTTTGTAAAGAAAAAACTGGACTACCTGATGCTCCACCAGAAGAGAGTCCATCATACGCAACAATATCACCAACAAAATCCTCACAAAACGAATAATTTGTCCTAGGATCACTTGCTATAGATCCCATTCGAAAAATTGGGTTGTTATTTCTAACATCGTGAGCGTTTGGATAACCGCTAAATCCAATAAAATCACAAACGTTGAGCTTTGTTAAAAAGTCATTTTCGGTTGCTAAAAGATCATATGGAATATGAAATGCTACTTCACACTTTTGAGCCTTGCCATCTTTGTGCGGCAACAGCTCGATATTATTGAGATAATATAAACAAGCTATGTCATTTTTTCTTTCTTGAGAAAAAACAATTTTATCAAGGTCATGAAGTTCAAATGTTACAATATCTGTAGGTAATTGTGTGGCAGGATCAAAGTGTCTATTGTCAACAAGCAAACGGCTAAGCTGATAACCTGTATTGTGGCCTTTATAATAATCAAAGTCGACGACATGACGATTTGTAATCAAATATGGAATACTCCCTTTATTTATAAAAAATCCAGTCCCTCGTGTATTAATAGAATTTGAACCATTACTGAATGTGCACGAAATTTTGCAGGCCGAATATAAAAAAGTATTATTTATACCAGTATGCATTTATAATCTCCAATTATTACTAGATTACTTTTTAATCTGACGAACCTAAAAATCTTGCATGCCAACCTAACAAATATTGAGCGCTAACGCGTTGGCAAGTCAAGTCTATTAGATTCAAAAAGTGGCTTTCTCCACAAGGAAGAAAGCCACTTTTTCTACTTTTTTGGTGCCCAGAGCGGGACTTGAACCCGCACAGCGTTTCCGCCGAGGGATTTTAAATCCCTTGTGTCTACCAATTCCACCATCCGGGCGTGCGGGAAAATACACTCGCTACTTCCGCGGGGCCTTCTTGGCGCGTTTCTTGGAACCCACGGGTTCCGCCGCTATCAGCTCCACGGGCTCCGTCTTTTCCAGGTGGCCGGGCGGGGGCAGGGTGATAACCCCTTCCTGCCATTGGCCTTGGTGCAGGGAATAGGCGTGCAGGGCGTGCAGATCCTTGTCCACGAACAGCAGACGGCCGTCCAGATCCTTTTCCATCAGCGGCACGATCCGGTCGCAGACGGCGTGGAACAGGTCTTCGCCCTGGCCGGTCAGGCCGCACTGCACGCGCAGGGAATCGCCGTCCGCCTCAAAGTGGCTGTAGTCAGCCCCGCTGGCGGCAAGAATGGCGGCCAGCGCCTCTTTCAACGCTTCTTCCCGGGCCAGCAGCTCTTCGTAGGTCAGGTCCGGGCCGTAAACAAAATGGCCGAAAAACTCCGTTTGCGTTTGTGCCATGCGCAACTCCATGCCGCGGCGCTTTTATTGCCGCGGCCTTCTTACGTATAGCCAATTTTTCCGCCTCTGTACAAGCGGAAATGCCTGCAAGGCGTTCCCTCGACAGGCCCGCTCCGCAAAACGGCCCGGAACGCGCTCACGTTCCGGGCCGGGCGGAAGCTCAGGCCCCACGACGGGCTTATTCTTCCATGGCGATCTGGGTGCCCGAAATGTTGTAGCCGGAATCCACGAACAACACCTCTCCCGTCTGCCCCGCGGACAGGTGCGAGGCCAGGTACAGTGCGGTGCTGCCCACGTCCTCAATGGTCACGTTGCGCTTCAGCGGGCTGTGTTGCTCGATGTGGTTCAGAATCCTGTTGAACCCGCCGATGCCGGAAGCCGCCAGGGTCTTGATGGGGCCCGCGCTGATGGCGTTGATGCGCACGCCTTTCTCGCCCAGGTCATAGGCCAGGTAGCGCACGGAAGCTTCCAGGGCCGCCTTGGCCACGCCCATGACGTTGTAGTTGGTGACCACCTTTTGCGCGCCATAATAGGACAGGGTCATCACGGAAGCGTTTTCGCTGAACATGGGCTCGAACGCCTTGCACAGGGCCACCAGGGAGTAAGCGGAAATGTCCAGAGCCAGGGAAAAGCCCTCGCGTGAGGTGTCCAGGTAGCGGCCCTGCAGATCGTCGCGGTGGGCAAAGGCCACGGCGTGCACCAGGATATCCAGTTTGTCCCAGTGCGTTTTCACGGCTGCCGCCGCTCCGGCCAAGTCTTCGTCCTTGGTCACGTCACAGGGCAGGGTGAAGGAAGCGCCCAGTTCTTCCGCCAGGGGCTCCACCCGCTTGCGAATGGCTTCCCCGGGCCAGGAAAGGGCGATTTCCGCGCCGTTGTCTTTAAAGGCCTTGGCTATGCCGTAGGCTATGCTTTTATTGTTGGCCACCCCGACGATCAGGGCTTTTTTACCTGCCAGAAGCATGACGCCTCCTCCACTTGGTAAAAAGGTGATACACCCCGGCGGCGTCGACACCGGGGCAAAATTGTCTTTTTGCCCTCTGCCCGCGTCAGGCGCGTCCCGCGCGAAGCTCATGTATAAAGCAATACACTTCGCTCCGCACGGGACGCGCCTTCCTTGGCAGAGAACAAAAATCCTAATTTTGAAACAAGGTAAATCGCATCAATCCCGTATGTTCAGTTTTTCGCCGGTGAGAATGGCGTACGCTTCTCTATACTTGCCGCTGGTGCCCGTGACGATTTCCGCCGGCAGCGCGGGCGGGGGCGGGGTCATGTTCCAGGGTTGAGAACGCAGCCAGTCGCGCAGGAACTGCTTGTCGAAACTGGGCTGGCTCTTGCCCGGCGCATACCCGGCCTTGGGCCAGAAGCGCGAGGAATCCGGGGTCAGCACCTCGTCGATGAGGATAAGCTCCCCGTTCAGCGTCCCGAACTCGAACTTGGTGTCCGCGATAATAATGCCTCTGGTTTCGGCATACTCGCGGGCTTCAGAAAAAATGGCGATGGAAGCCTCGCGCACTTTTTTATACAGCGCTTCCCCCACCAGCCTGGCCGCGTCCTGCTCGCTGATGTTCTCGTCGTGTGTGCCCAGTTCCGCTTTGGTGGACGGGGTGAAAATCACCTTTTCCAGCTTGGCGGATTCCAGCAGGCCCTTGGGCAGCGTCTCGCCGCAGAGTTTGCCCGTCTCCTGGTAGTCTTTCCAGCCGGACCCGGCCAGGTGGCCGCGCACAATACATTCCACGGCCAGGGGCTTGGCCTTTTTGACCAGCACGGCGCGGCCTTCCAGCTCGTCCGCGTACTTTTGCAGCGGGGCCGGGAACCTGGCCACGTCCCACTCCTTGAGGTGGTTGGGAATGATGTGCCCGAACTTCTTCATCCAGAACAGGGTGATCTGGTTCAGCACCACGCCCTTGTAGGGAATGGGCTCGTTCATGATCACGTCAAAGGCGGACATGCGGTCCGTGGTGACCATGAGCAGGGTTTGGGCGTCGATTTCGTAGATGTCCCGCACTTTCCCGCGAGCCAGAAGCGGGTATTCGCGAATGGCAGTTTGCGTGACGACCTTCATAAAACACTCCAGTACGTTAAAAAAATTTACCGATCCGGTCCGTCTCCTGAGAGGCGGGTTTTGTTCCCTGGCAAGGAACGCGGGGATTTTTGGCCCGGGATAGTACGCTTCTGGGAAAGCCCGGGCCCCAAAACGCCGCCGGACGGACTGGACGGGGCACAAGACGTCACTCACGAGGGGGACCCCCATTACAATGTG
>JAVBNC010000109.1:0-6961 GCA_031551765.1 Desulfovibrionaceae bacterium | reverse complement strand
GTGGCTCCGGATTTTTTTTCCGCTTTTGCGATCCGAGAGTTACCCCAACTTCGCTTCCGCGCCTCGGGATCCCGCGCGGGGGCGGTCGGGCGCAAAAGCGGAAAAAAATCCGGAGTCACGGCCGCCTCAGCACCACTTCTCTCGTCACCCTGAATGGATTCCAAGGGGCGCGCCCCTTGGCGGGTGAGTTCCTTATACCCCCGGAGGGGGCCGGAGCGATCCCCCGAGCAGGCCAGGCCCGCCAGGGCCATGGAGCGCAGGGGCCGGGCCGGATCCGGCTTTGCCGGTCCGGCATCCTACCGGCCCCGGAGCGGAAGAAAGACGGCAGAGCCCTCTTTGGCCGCCGGAGGCATGCTCTCTCCATTGGCTTCGACAAAATTGCCTTTCCAACCACCTACGGCAATTTAACCAACTGCCCCTGTTTCAACGCCGGGGAGCGCATGCCGTTGAGCTTCATCAGCGCGGCCACGGTGGTGTTGTTCTGTTTGGCCAGGGAAGCCAGGGTGTCTCCGGGCTGGACCAGAGCGAACTTGGCGTCCGGCGCGCTCTCCTTTCTGGCGGAAACGGCGGCCGTCTTGCCCCCGGAACGGGCCGGGGCGGCGCCACCCGGTCCGAGACGCAACTGCTGCCCCACAAACAGAGGGGCGCCCGGCTTGATGTTGTTGTAGGCGCACAGCTCGTCCACGCTGCAATCGTTGGCGCGGGCCAGGGAATAGAGCGTGTCGCCGGGCTTGACCGTGACCATGGCCGGGGCGCCTTTGGCCTTGGCGGACAGGGTCGCGGCCTGGGCTTCGCGCACCAGCCCGCCGGAACGCGGGGCGGGCTTGGCTTCCGCCGCCTTGGCTGTTTTTTGCTCGGTCTGGGCGGTCTGCGTGGAAGAGGCGGGCTTGCCGGGTATGTACAGGGTCTGGCCCACCAGCAGGGGGTCCGTCTTGGAAAGCTTGTTCAGGTCGCGGACGGAATCCACGCTGGTGCCCCACTGGCGGGACAGGGAATAGAGCGTGTCCCCGGCGGCCACTTCATGCACGCCTTTATAGGCGCCTTTGGGCGCTTTGCCGCCGGACGCGCCGCCGCGTTCCCGCGCGGGCATTTCCGCCGCCGCCAGCTGCGCCGCCTTGGAAGAGGCGGGCACCAGCAGCACTTCGCCGGGCTTGACCGCGTTGCCGCTGCGCGCGTTGGCCTGGTTGAGCATGGCCACGGACGTGCCGTGGCGTCTGGCCACGCTGGCCATGGTTTCGCCCCTGCGCACGGTGTAGTCTTTCCAGCCCGCGTAGAAGCGGGATTCCCGGCTGGAGAGCCAGGCCACGGTCTTGGTTTCCTGCTCGGAAGGCACGTAGGCCGTGGACAGGCGGGCGGGCGGGCTGGCCGCCCTGCGATAGGCCGGGTTGAGCGCGGTGAACGAATCCCAGCTCATGCCCGCGGTGCGGGCCAGGCCGCGCAGGTCCGTGCCGCCGTTTACCGCCACCGGGGCCACGGCGTGGGCCTTGGCCGGGTCCGGACGGGTAAAGCCCAGAATTTCCAGGTTGCGCATGATCTTGGCCACGGCCAGAAAACGCGGCACGTACTGCATGGTTTCGTCTTTAAGCTGGGCCTTGCCTTCCAGCACGCCGTTCTGGCGGCAGATGCCGAAAAAATCCTTGGCCTGGGTGCCGGCCAGCGCCCTGGAGATCTTGCCTTCCCCGGCGTTGTAGGCGGCCATGGCCAAAAGCCAGTCGCCGAAGTCGCCGTGCAGTTTCAGCAGGTAGTCGGCGGCGGCATGGGTGGCCTTGAAGGGGTCGCGGCGCTCGTCGATCCAGCTGTCCTGGTACAGGCCGTAGCGCTTGCCCGTGCCCGGAATGAACTGCCACATGCCCGCGGCCGCCGCCGGGGAGTAGGCGTTGGGGTTGAAACCGCTTTCCACGTAGGCCAGGTAGGCTATCTCTTCCGGTATCCCCCTGGATTTGAACACGTGGCGCACGTAGGGCAGGTAGGGTTCGCTGCGGGCCAGGAAGCGTTCGAACAGCTTTTTGTTCTTGCGGGTGAAGAACTTGAAGTGCAGCTCCACGTAGGGCATTTCCGCCGGGGTCAGGCAGGCGTCCAGCTCCCCGGTGCTGTTCATGGCGGCTTTTTCCTCGGGCGAGAGAGGGATGCCGTCGTCGTCCGGCAGGCGGGGGGCTTCCACCAGCTCGTCCGGCACGTCGGAAGGCAGGCGGGCGGTGCCCGGCCCGGGAATGGCGTCACCGGAGCCGCTTTTAGTGGCGCAGCCCCCGGCAAGGCAGAGCAGCGAAAAAGCCAGGGCGAGAAATAAAAACCGGATGGGACGGACGGAAAGGGTCTGGGGCATGGTGTTCTCTGGTGAATCGTTCGACAATAACGGCGAAGAGCGCGCCGAGTAGGGAGCGCCGATTAATGAGGATTTTTGTTCTATGCCGAGGAAGGCGAGTTCCGGGCGGAGCGAAGTGTATCAAAACATACATGAGCTTCGCACGGGACGAGTCTGACGCCGGCAGAGGGCAAAAAGACCATTAAGCGGTGCTTCCTTAGCTTGCATCCGAAGGGAGTTGAGGGTACCACTAACAAAACCACGTGATTATGCATATACCATCCACCGCCTTACGGCAACCCGGACCCCTATGAGCCAAAGACGTTTCCCCGCCCCGGCGCCCCGGCCCGGCGCGGCAGAGCCTGACGCGGCCTCCGCCCCCGCGCGGAGCGACCGTAATGACCGCAACGAACGCCCGGAACGCGGCCGCGAGCAATCGCGCCCGCCGCAAGCCTCGCGTTCCCCCCACGCGCCCCATTCCAAGGGCCGCGCCAACTGGAAAGCCAAGCCCGCCCCCAAGAGCGGCTACGGCCCGCAAAGCGCGCCCTCCCACCCAGGCACGGAAGAAAATAACGCCGCCGAAGAGGACAAGGCCCTGCAGGTGGGCATCAAGCCCGTGCTGGAGCTGTTGCAGCGCGACCCTTCCAAGGTGGACGCGGTGTTCGTGCTCAAAGGCAGGCGCGGCAAGGACACGGACGCCATTCTGGACATCTGCCGCGGCTCTTCCGTGCGTTTCAGCCTGGTGGACGCCGCCTTTCTGGACCGTCTCTGGCCGGGCAGGCACCAGGGCGTGGTGGCCCGGCTGCTCTCCACAGGCTTCACGGACCTGGAAGACGTGCTGGAGCAGGCCCTGGACGCCCCCCTGCCCCTGATACTGGCCCTGGACCAGGTGCAGGACCCCGGCAACGCGGGCACCCTGGCCCGCACCGTGTACGCCCTGGGCGGCGGCGGTCTGCTCATTCCCCGGCACAACGGGGTGTACCTGGGCGGCGCGGCGGCCAAGGCTTCCGCCGGGGCGTTGGAACAGCTGCCCGTCAGCAAGGTGGCCAACCTGGGCCAGGCCCTGGACGCGGCCAAGAAAGCGGGGTTCACGCTGTACGGCGCGGCTTCCCTGCCCAAAGCCCCCGCTGAAAAGGACCCGGACGGCCCGGTCTATGAAAATATCTTCACCTTCACGCCCCAGCTGCCCGCCGTGCTGGTGCTGGGCAGCGAGGAAGGGGGGCTTAGGCCGACCATTGCCCGGCGCTGCGACGCGCTGCTGCACATCCCCCTGGCCCGCGACTTCGATTCGCTGAACGTGGCCCAGGCCGGAGCCGTCATTCTGGCCCGGTTCGCGGCCACGCGGGGGCAATAGAGCCTTAGTTGTCGAAGCCATCTAAAAACGAGAGCAGGGCGCAATGCGGCACGTCCTGTGCCGCCCCCTTCGGGCGTCGCTGCGCTCCGTGCGCAACCGCTTCCTGCGGTTGCGAGATCCCTGCACCCGCCAAGGGCTGGCGCCCCTGGACCCCATTCAGGGTGTTGACGACGGGTCAATTTACTTGCAGCGCTCCCCCTGTGTCCGCACTCGCTCACATGCCCACCGCGCGCGAAGTCTACCCCCTGTCGCGGGGTCAAGGGGGCTCAGCCCCCTTGCGGGTGCAGGGCAGAGCCCTGCTCTCACTCCCGGATGGCTTCGACAATCAATCGGGAGCAACTTGACAATCCCCCTCTTTCGGGGTTTGTCTGTATTCCGGCCGCACCGTCCGTCAGGGGCGCGCGGCAAGGAAGGATCGCATCATGAGCACACAGGCGGGTCCGGCCAGGGACCAAGCCGACCTGCAGCGGGAAGGGCTTCCCGTTCTGCTGGGCGTCTATATTTTCTGGGGCCTTCTGCCCATCTACTGGAAGCAGCTTCTGCACGTGCCGCCTATAGAAGTGCTCTGCCACCGTTCGCTGTGGGGCTTTCTGCTGGTTATCGGCCTGCTGTGGGGCCGGGGCGCGTTCCAGGAAGTCAAAAGCGTCTTCACCGACAAGCGTACCCTCAAGTTCATGGTGGGCTGCAGCGCGGCGCACCTGTTCGGCTGGGGGTTCTACATCTGGGCCCTGGGCAACGGCCTGATCCTGGAAGCCAGTCTCGGTTCCTACATCCTTCCCCTGCTCAGCGCCGTGGCCGGGTACCTCTTTTTTAAAGAGCGGCCCCGCCGTCTGCAGTGGGTGGCTATCGCCGTCGCCGGGGCCGGGGTGCTGGGCATGGTGCTTTGCTACGGCACGCTCCCCTGGGCCGCCCTGCTCATGGCCGGCAATTCCGTGCTCTTCGCCGTGCTGCGCAAACAGGCACCGGTCAACGCAACCCCCGGCCTGGTGGTGGAAATGATGCTCTCCGGCCCCTTTCTCTGGGGCTACCTTACCTGGCTGCACGCCACCAGCCAGGGCGTCATGGGCACCACCACCCTGGAAGCCGATCTCTGGCTTATCGGCGCGGGCATCGTCACCGTGCTGCCCCAGTTGGGCTACGCCTACGGCCTGAGCCGCGTGAGCCTGACCACCCTCAGCCTGCTCCAGTACATACCGCCCACCGGCACCTTCCTGGTCGGGGTCTACGTGTTCGGCGAAGTCTTCAGCGGCGACAAAATTCTGGGCTTTACCTGTATCTGGATAGGCCTCGCCATCTTCACCATCGAAGGCTACTGCAACCACCGCGCGCATAGCGGGCACAAGCCTTTTTCCGTGGGCAGAAAATACATCAGGTGAGCCTGGAAAGGCAGTTTTGTCGAAGCCATCTAAGAGTCGAAGCAGGGCTCTGCCCTGCACCCGCCAAGGGCTGGCGCCCCTGGACCCCTTTCAGGGTGGCTAAGGGGGAAGGGTGCGCGTCTGCCGTTCTGTTCGCGCTTGCAGCGCTCACATACTGGCGACTGCGGGCTTGATAGGCTGAAAAGGGCAACGCAAATCAAAACGGCTCTTCGTTTCATCAACGAAGAGCCGTACGTAGTTACCCCGGTAAAGTTTTTTGAGGAAAGGATGGGGGTCCGGGGGAAGGAAAACCCCTTTTTTCCAAAAAAGGGGTTTTCCTTCCCCCGGGCGTCATGTCACCGCCCGTTACCACCCGCCCCACCCCACTTTCTTTCTCGACGCCGCTGGGGTACACTCCGCGCCATGCAAACCATTGTTCTTCCTGACCCGGCTCCGGTGTTCGAGCGTTATGAACGGCTTTTGGCCGAGGCGGACGCGCTGTTCGGCCGCGTGGCCGCCGCCCACCCGGAATGCGTTTCCTGCGGCGGCGGCTGCAGCGACTGCTGCCACGCCCTGTTCGATCTGCCGCTTATTGAGGCCATGTACCTGCACTACAGCTTTTCCAGGGCTTTTCCGCTGGGGCCGGAGCGGTCCGCCATTCTGGAACGGGCGGGCGACATTGACCGGCACATCCACAAAATCAAGCGCAGCGTGTTCCATGCGGCGCAGAAAGGCGAGGACAGCGACGCCATTTTCGCCAGCGTGGGCCGGGAACGCTGCCGCTGTCCCCTGCTGGGCGACGACGAACGCTGTCTGCTGTACAACCAGCGGCCCGCGACCTGCCGGGTGTACGGCATACCCACGGCCATTGGCGGCAAGGGCTACACCTGCAGCAAGTCCCGTTTCGAGCCCGGCAAACCCTACCCCACGGTGCAGATGGAAAAAATCCAGGAACGCCTGGCCGGTCTCAGCCTGGACCTCTCTCAGCTTCTGGGCGCGCGTTACGACGAAGTGCACACCGTGCTGGTGCCCGTGTCCATGGCCCTGCTCACCACTTACGACGCCGCGTACTTCGGTCTGGTCAAACCGTCCGCCAAAAGCAGCGGCAGGGGCGGACGCCATGGCTGAGCGCGGCCCGGACATTTTCGCCGCGCCCCCTCCCCCGGACCTTACCGGGGACCAGGAAGCCTGCAAGCGCCAGATCTACGAGGCCATGTCCCCGCGCCGCCGCCGTTTCGTGGACCGCATGGGCTACGAAGCCTGGGACCCCTTCCAGAAGCCCAAAGAGCCCATGGATATCCGCCAGGACACTTCCGGCCGCACCACCCAGGAGCTGGTCCGCCTCTTTCTCCAGGAAAAAAGCCGCGAAACCGGCGAAGCGCCGGGCAACGCCTACAGCCAGGGCGCGTTGGACTGCGCCTTGGGCGTCGTCAACAAGGACGAGAAGTACCGGGGCGTGTACGAGTTTTGTCTTTGGTATAATGAATTGCTAAAGCGGAGCGGGAAATAGGAGAATGCCTCCGGCGGCCAAAGATGGCTCCGCCCTCTCTGGACTCACCCGCCAAGGGGCGCACCCCTTGGAACCCGTTCAGGGTGACGAGAGAAGTGGTGCTGAGACGGCCGTGACTCCGGATTTTTTTCCGCTGTTGCGCCCGACCGCCCCCGCGCGGGATCCCGGGACGCGAAAGTGGGGTTGGGGTAACTCTCGGATCGCAAAAGCGGAAAAAAATCCGAAGCCCCGTCCGCCTCGCGACGCAACGTGCCTGCGCGCAGGTGATGGAAAAAGGCAAAAGAGGCGGCAGCCGTGATTGTACGGTGCCGCGTTATCAGAGAGACGACCGACATACCCCCTGGCAAAGTTTTTTGAGGAAGGGGAGGAGGTCCGGAGGAGGGGGAACCCCTTTTTTTAAAAAAAGGGGGTTGCCCACCTACCGGCGGCACGTCACCCAC
>JAVBNC010000168.1:0-27274 GCA_031551765.1 Desulfovibrionaceae bacterium | reverse complement strand
CCTTTCTTGGAAGAAAGGTTTCCCCTTTCCCCCGGACCCCCCATCCCCTTCCAAAGAACTTCAACAGGGGTATGGGGGCGTCTCTCTTTGATGTAAGCCAACCGTACAGTTATCGGTAAGCGCTTTTCTCTCTCAATCCAGCACCCGACAGCATGTGAGCGCCGTGGCGCGAACAGAACGGCAGTCGCGCACCATTTCTCTAGTCACCCTGGATGGGGTCCCGGGGCGCTAGCCCTTGGCGGGTGCAGGGCCGCGCCCTGCTTCGACTCTTCATTGGCTTCGACAAAATTGCCTTTCTCTAAAAAGAAAACGGGATAGTCAACGTAACAGGCTCTACCACGTTTTTGGACCAGAAGACAAAGGCCCTGGCGAGCCAGGGGGGCACTTCGGTATGCTGGAGGGAGAGGTCGAGGGAGATGCGGTAGCCGCTGCCCGGCTCGGCCTGACGCAAGAGGTCCACCGGCCCCACGGGGAAGCTGAGCTTGTACCAGGTGGCGGCCAGCAGGCGGGAAAGATCGCGGTCCGCCACGGGTTTGGCTTCCCCGGGCATGTACAGCAAGAATTCCCGGGTCAGGGGGTTGTGGCGCAGTATGGAGGTGTAAACCTGTTCCGCCAGCGGGACATTGGACCACAGGGTACGCAGGCGTTCCAGCTTGACCGTGGCGGTAAGCTGGACGGACGCGCCGTCTTTGAGCATGTCGTAGAGGCCCTGCTCGTTGTCCACGGAAACGCCCACCCGCACGGTAATGGTGCCGGTGCGCATGTCCATGCCCAGGTTGCGGGTGACGAAATGTTCCGGCGGCAAGGCCAGGGCGGCAAGGGGGGCGAGAAGGCAGAGCATGAGGCACGCCAGAAAGGCGGCCGCGCGGTTGGGGCGCGATCGTCGCGGCGCGCCCGCTTCGCTTTGAAGCGGGCACGGGGCCATGGAACGTTCCGGCATACTGGAAGTCATTTCATAAATAGGATTTTTGTTCCCTGGCAAGGAAGGTGAACTCCGGGCGAAGCGAAGTGTACCACGACATACATGAGCTTCGCACGGGGCGAGCCTGACGCAGCCAGGGGGCAAAAAGACATTTATGAAATGACTTCTACGCATTATGGCGTGCCTACCCGCGTTTGTCCACAACGCGCACGGCCTTGCCGTCGCTTTTGGGCAACGAGTTGGCCTGCACCAGATCCACTTTGGGCGTCACCAGCAGTTCGTCGCGCAGACGGTGGGCGATCTGCTTTTGCAAGCCGGTGAGAATGCGCATGTCTTCCACGAAAAACTCTTCGCGTATTTCCACCTGCACGCGGAGCTGGTCTATATCGTCCGCCCGCTCCAGAATAATGACGTAGTTCTCGCCCACTTCCGCGAAAGAGAGCAGCACCTGCTCTATCTGCATCGGATAGATGTTGCAGCCCTTGACGATAAACATGTCGTCCGCCCGGCCGAGAATGCGGTCTATGCGCCGGTGCTCGCGGCCGCAGGGGCAGGGGCCGGGCATAATGCGCGTCAGATCGCAGGTGCGGTAGCGTAAAATGGGCATGCCCCGCCGGGTGAGGGTGGTCAGCACCAGCTCGCCCACTTCGCCGTCCGGCACGGGTTCCAGGGTCTTGGGGTTTATGACTTCCAGGATATAGGCGTCTTCCCAGACGTGCATGCCGCTTTGGGCCAGGCATTCAAAGGCCACGCCCGGGCCGTTCATTTCCGAGAGCCCATAGGAGTTGTAGGCTTTCAGGCCCAGCAGGTACTCAATGCGCTGACGGGCTTCTTCCGTGTGCGGTTCCGCGCCGATCAGGGCGATTCTGGGCGTCAGCTCGCGCGGGTCAATGCCTTCTTCCTTGAGGAACGCGCCGAGATACAGGGCGTAGGAAGGGATGATGTGCAGGGCGGTTACGCCCAGGTCGCGGATAAGCTTGACCTGACGCCGGGTGTTGCCCGCCCCGGCCGGGATGGTGAGGCAGCCCAGGCGTTCCGCCCCGGCGTGGATGCCCAGGCCCCCAGTGAACAGGCCGTAGCCCGCGATGTTCTGGAAAATATCGCTCTTGCGCACGCCCGCCATGTGCATGCAGCGGGCCATCAGGTCCGCCCAGGTGTTCAGGTCTTCCTGGGGGTGGCAGACCACGGTGGGGGTGCCGGTGGTGCCGCTGGAAGCGTGCAGGCGCACCAGCTCGGAGCCGGGCACGCTGATCAGGCCGTAGGGGTAGGCGGAACGCAGGTCCGCCTTGGTGGTGAAGGGAATGTCCCTGACAGAGGCCAGCGAACTTACGGACGCCGCCGAAAAGCCCAAGGAGGCGAAGCGCTTGCCGTAAAAGGGCGATTTGGCCGCCTGTTCCACCGTGTTTTTCAAACGGACCAGTTGGGCCTTGGCTATCTGCTCACGGCTCCAGGTTTCCGCTATGTCGTACCATTCCATGCGCAACTCCGCGTATGGCCGCCAAGGGCACGGCCGTGAAAAGCGAGTTCGGGACGGGAAAAATCCCGTCAGGATGCGGCGGGCAAAAAGCCCGTGCCGTACAGCAAACCGAAACAGCCGGTGAGGGCCGCGTCGTCAAAGGGCGTGGTCATGCGGCCGTGCCCTTCCAGAATGCGGCGCTTCGGGCCGGTGATATAGGCCGGGCCGAAACCTTCCGCTTCCGCGGGCAGGTCCAGGAACACGCTGCCGTGCCCGCCGGAACGCTCCACCTCTTCCGTGGGCAGCCAGCCCAGGCGGAAGTCGGCAAGTTCCTTGATAATTCTGTCCACGTCCGGGCCCTGGCTGTGCTGCTCGTACACGCCGAGCACCCGTTCCTTGTACACCAGAAAACCGGTCAGGTGGGTGTTGCCCGCGTTTATCAGCAGCACCCCGTGCCTGTGGCTGCGCTGCGCCACGTCCCGCATGGCCAGCAGGCCCAGCAGGGCCGCCGTGGCGCTGTCCGCCACCGGGCCGCCCGTTAGCGCCTGAATGGCGGCCAGGCGCGTCAGTTCCGGCGGCGCGCTGTCAAATACCAGCGCTTTGGGGTCCGCCCCCCGGCCTCCGCCGTCGCCCCCGGCATCCCATTTGTGCAGCCACTCCCGCCACAGGGCCATGCGGCCCGCGCGGGCGTCACCGCCGGGGTAGCGGCCGTGGTCCCTGGCCGCCACCGCGATCAGGGAAGGGCTGCCCACCCCGGCCATGCTGCAGAGCTGGCGCCAGAGCGAAGCGTCCACGTCGCCGGTCAGCAGGGGCACGTGGCCTTCCGGGCAGGTTTCGGCCAGCGCTATACCCTGGGAGGTAACGGACGCAACGTCGCCAAACAACGCCTCCGCCGTGGCCGGGTGCAGAGCGGCCCGGCACCCCGCTTGTACGTGCGCGGTCACCGCGCTGAAAAAACTCCGCCCCATGTTGGGGCCGTGCAGGTACACGTCGCGGCGGCTCTCCGTGCAGGCGGCGATACGCCGCGCCAACAGCAGGCCCGGGGCGGGCAGCACGGTGCGGTACGTATTTTGGGGATCGTCTCCCACGCTAAACAGCAGCGCGTCCTGCGTCCTGCCGCCCACGTCGATACAAAGCACGGACTTCCGTGCGTCATGCGCCGGAAAAGACATGCGTTTCCTCCCAGTGGAAGCGCGCGAAAGAAGAGGATAGTACAAGGAAGCCGCTTTGACCGCAAGCGCTCCGGATACGGGAGAGTGCCCGCCGCGTCTCGAAAACGCTTGCCAAGTCCGGGAGGAAACGTATATAGGCTAGTTCGCGCCGTGGTGGTGGAACTGGTAGACACGCTATCTTGAGGGGGTAGTGCGCTAGTCGCGTGGGAGTTCGAGTCTCCCCCACGGCACCATTCAGCTGGATAAGCCGTCCGTTCGGGCGGCTTTTTTCTTTGTAAATCAGTGAGATATCGTCCTAACTCTTTTCAGGAATTCACGGGTGGCAAAAGTTGACGGGAGGTGCTATAAACAACAAAAGTTTCACCGCCGCCCAGCGGAGTTTCATGAGGAGACAGGGCAATGGCATACGCGTTTGACGAGGGCTACTATATCCGGTCCGTGCTTGCGCTGCTCAACAGCGGAAAGGCTGTCGCCCAAGGCGGCGCCCCCTACACGGAAGCCGCGTTCCGCCAGGCTGTGAGCGACGCCGGCCTGACCCTTAAAGAGCACTACGAAGGATTCGGCCGCTTCGAAGGCTTGAACCCCAACGCCTATTTCAACGAACGCGAGTACCTCGCGGCCAAGCTCAAACAGCTCCATTCCTTGGGCGCGGCGGACGGAAGCGGCCGCCCCCACACGCTGGAAAGCCTTGCCAAGGCCATTGCCGGCCTGGGCATGACCCCCGTCGAGCACTACGAGCGTATCGGCGCGTATGAAACGGACGCCGCCGGCAATTACATAAATCCTTCCAACGCCTTTGACGCCAACGCCTATTTCGCGGCCAAGCTGCTGCAGACCTGGATCAGCAACGAGCAGAAAAACGGCAACACGGGCATGGCCGTCACCATGACCGCGCTGCTTGAGTCGCTGAGCGCTTCCGGCGTCTCGCCCGTCACCGACTATATCAAGCATGGCGCGGGAGAGGCGGAAGCCACGGGTGTTGCCATGGTGCAAACCGTGCCCGTGATCCGGCGCGTTCCCAACGACCCCAGGCGCCAGGCCACCGGCCAACTGGTGCCCTCCAATTACAACGACGCCACCACGCCACCACACCTGGTGGCCATTCCCTTCCCCCCGCCCAAGCCCGCGGACCTGGGGGGCCTGGTGCCCGAGGCTGTTTCCCCCGCCGTGGAATACCCGGACCAGCCCGTCCCCATCCCCGGCCAGGCGGGATACATAGCGCCCCCGGCCGGATGGGCGGACACGCCCAACCATCCCCTGGTGCCCGCCGCCGTTTCCAGCGTTGCCGGGAACACGGAGCTTTGGGTCAGTCTGGACAAAGCGGACAACAGCGCCATTATGCTGCAGCCCGACGGCGGCGTCGTCGCCAAGCTGCCGCCGGATTCCGTGCATGTTGCAAGCGGCGCCGGCGTCGCCCTTGTCGAAATCACGCCGGAGCAGATCCCCGCTCCCCTCGCCGCCCAGCTCTTCACGGCCACCTCCCATGCGGACCTGGCCCACTTCACCGACGGCGTGGCCGAAACCTTTGTCACCCATTTCGGCAGCAACGGCGTGGCCGAAAAGCAGAGCGTGAACTTTGCGGACGTCACCCTGGAACAAGGGCAGAAGCTTACCGTCAAGAGCAACGGCGTCACAGTGGAACTCACCAACACCACGAACCATTCCCTCAGCGGCGACGAGCTGGCCTCCTATGTTTCCGAAGCCACCCCGGACGGCTGGACAACGGAGCGGAACGGCGCGCGGGTGCTGTACACGGCGCTTACGGTGGGCGACAAGGACGCCATTCAGGTTTCCTACACCTTGTCCGAGACCGGCCTTGACGGCATGGTCCTTGCGGACGGCGGCGAAGCCCGCACGGACATCATGGCCGTCTCCATGGACAACAACGCGGCGGCCGGCTGGAAACCGCAGATCAAACCCGCCTTCTCCATCGCGGCTTCCGCTTCCGGCGGCGCGGAGCCGGGCACGGCCTTTGGGACGGACGGCTCCCCGAGGTATGTGGTAAACGTGGCCGTGACGGAAGTGGTCAAGGGCATGGACGCCGTCATCGCCGGCTCCACCCTTGCCAAACTGGATATCTTTGCCGGGTTCAACTGGCTGGAAGACCGCATCGCCCTGCCCACGGCCGTGACCCGGCTGGTAAAAGGAGCGGCGGAACTGAACGGGATAGGCGCCGACGATTTCAGCGTCCTGGCCGGGGAAGAAGCGGGCCAGGTAGGCGCGTTCCAGGCCGGGCTCTTCAAGTACAACGCCGCGTATTATCTGTTCATCAACGACGGGGACCAGGCTTTTAACACGGACACGGATATCGTCATCAAGCTTGTGGGCGTCAGCGACGCGGACGCCGAAGCCATGACGGCGGATATTTTCACCACGTAAACAAGCGGAACAGCGCAAAGGGGCGTCTCTCCGTGCGGAACGGAGCGGACGCCCCTTTGTTTATCCCTTTGGTTACCCGTCCGCACTGGTCATGTGGCGATTCCAAAGCCGGATGGCCGCCGCCTTGGTGACGGACCAGCGCAGGGGGCAGTGCCCGCAGGCGCAGACCACGCGCCAGAGATCCTGCCGCCGGCCTTCCGGCCGCGCGGATTCAAGCGTTTGCTCGGCGCCGCCGCAGTTGGAGCAGCGCAGGATATCCGGGAGTTCCTTGTCAGACATGTTTTTCCTCTCAATAGCCCGTCTTTTCCGCGTTTGCGGGCACCGCCGGGCAAAGCGCGCCGTACCCTGGCATTCTGCCAGAAAGAGCGGCGGCGGGACAAGGAAAATCATGCCGCTTTCCGTAAGTCATTTTCCCGCGTGCCGAAAAGTCTAGAAACGCGGGGAGAACCCGCCCCCGGCACCCGGCGCATTGACAAGCGCATCCGCCAGCGGGTACTGAAATAGGAATTTATATCAGATTCGGGAGCATCGTGTGGCTGCAAGCGTGAATGACAAAATCTCCGGCACGGGTTCCCAAACCGCGGCGCCTCCCGCCGCCTCCGGCGCCCCGGCCCCGGAGGCCATTCACGTCACCAAGGCCATTGTGCCCGACCCGGCCGAATATACCGCGCACGTCATGCGCATTCTCTCCTCGCGCCACCTGACCAATATCGGCAGTTACGCCAAGACGCTGGAAGACAAGCTCCGCGCTTTTCTCGGGGTGCCGTACCTTTTGCTGTGCACCAACGGCACGCTTTCGCTCCAACTCGCCTTACGCGCCGCGAAACTGCCGGGCAGGGAGGTCATTACCACGCCCTTCAGTTATGTGGCCTCCGTGTCCGCCCTGCTCTGGGAAGGCTGCACGCCGGTGTTCGGGGATATTGACGAGGAAACCCTGTGCCTGGACCCGCGCAGTCTGGAAAACGCACGCACGGACAAGACGGCCGGGGTGCTGCCCGTGCACATATACGGCAACGCCTGCGACGTGGAAGGCATTGCCGCCTTTGCGGACAGGCATAAGCTGACCACCATTTACGACGCGGCCCAAGCTTTCGGCAGCACGTATAAAGGGGAAAGCTTGCTCTCCTGCGGCGATTTCGCCACGGCCAGTTTCCACGCCACCAAGGTCTTCCACACCGTGGAAGGCGGCGGGGTCATCTGCAAAAGCGACGCGGCGCACAAGGAACTCCAGCTCCTGCGGGCTTTCGGCCACGTGGGCGACGAGCACTACACGCTGGGCATCAACGCGAAACTCACGGAGCCCCACGCCGCCATGGGCCTGTGCCTGCTGGACACGGTCGCGGACAATATCGGGGGCCGCAAAAGGGTCAGTCAGATTTATGACGCGCTGTTCCCCGCGCAAGGCCTGCGCAAACCCCGCCTGCGGGAAGGGCTGGAGTACAACCACGCCTACTACCCGGTGATTTTCGACACGGAAGCCGCCATGAAAAAGGCGCTGAACTCCCTGAACCGACAGAATATTTTCCCCCGCCGCTACTTCTTTCCGGCGCTCAATACGCTGTCTTACCTGGAGACCCGGCAACAATGTCCGGTGGCCGAGGATTTATGCACGCGGGTCTTGTGCCTGCCGCTGTATGCGGAGCTAGAGGAAAGGGACGTGGAACGGATCATGCAAATGGTGAGGAAGGCGCTGTAGGTTTTTCCGGCGCGCGCCGTCCCCGCAACCACAGCAACCAGCGGAAGATCATGGCTCAATCGCAGTTCATCCACGCGAAAATCAGCGGCATCAGCGCCGTGTTGCCCGCAACCGAGATCCGGCTGGAGGATGAGCTCCAATATTTCGGCGGCGACATCAAAAAAGCCCAGCGCATGACCAAAATGGTGGGCATTGACCGCCGCCGCCGGGCCGCCCCCGGCGTGACGGCTGCGGACCTGTGCCAGCAGGCGGCGGAGCGGCTTTTCGCGGGCATGGGCGTGGACAAGGCCCGCATTGACGCCCTGATCTTCATCTCCCAGCAGCCGGACCACCCCTTCCCGGCCACGGCCTGCATTGTGCAGCACAAGCTGGGCCTTGCCAAAACCTGCGCGGCCTTTGACGTGAACCAGGGCTGCTCCGCCTACACTTACGGGCTGTGGCTGGCCTCCTCCCTGCTGGAGTCGCGCGCCGCGACCCGCGTCTTGTTGCTGGTGGGCGAAACCCCCGGCAAAATGGCGCCCGCGGGCAACCGCATCGTGGACCCCATTTTCGGCGACGCGGGCACGGCCACCCTGCTGGAATACAGCGAGGAACCCCGTCCGTCCTGGTTCGCGCTCGGCACTGACGGCGGCGGGTACGAAACCATTATCGTCCCGGCCGGGGGCGCGCGCCTGCCCCTGCCCCAGGACGCGGCGGGCTGCGCCGCCCTTGCCGCGCCGCTCACGGACAAAAACGGCGCGCCCTGGAGCCTTTTGCGCACCTACATGGACGGCGGCGCGATTTTCGACTTCACCCTCAACGTGGTGCCCGGCCACATCCGGGAACTGCTCGATTACGCGGGCTTCACCCCGGAGGACATGGACCTGCTGGTGCTGCACCAGGCCAACAAGCAAATCGTGCGGGCCGTGGCGGAAAAAGCCGGGTTCCCTCTGGAAAAAGCACCTTGGGAAAGCTTCGGCAAATACGGGAACCTCGCGGGCGCTTCCATACCCGGCGCGCTCTGCGATCTGCCCCAAGGCGCGCTGGACGGGGCAAAACGCCTGCTGCTCTCGGGCTTCGGCGTGGGCTTGTCCTGGGCCTCGGCCGTGCTCACGCTGAACGGCGTCTGGCGTTCTCTCAGCACGTATAAAAGCGCCCCGGGCCACCCCACGCCCGACCAGGTGCGCGACTGCTGGATACGCAAACTCACCGGCGAGCCAGCCGGGACCGATACGGAGAACAACGCATGACGCGTGCACAGTTTCTGGCGGACTTTCAGGATCTCCTGCAGAGCGAGGCCGCCATCGCACCGGACACCCGGCTCAAGGATCTGGAGGAATGGGACTCGCTGGCCGTCATGGCCTGCATGGCCTACCTTGACCGCAGCTTTGGCGTGAAAACAAATTTCGCCCAGTACGCGCAGCTCTGTTGCGTGTCCGACGTGATGAACCTGGCCCAGGGCCGCATCCAATGATCGCCTTTTCGCCCGAGCAGCGCATTCTGGTCACCGGCGCCTCTTCCGGCATCGGCAAGGCCATTGCTTTGCGCTTGAACTCTCTGGGCGCGACCGTCATCGCCAACGGCCGCGACGCGGCCAAGCTGGCAACAGCGCGGGACGAAGCCCCGCACCCGGAACGCTTCCAGCCGGAACCCCTGGACCTGACGGCCGATCTAGACGGTCTGCCCCAGTGGGTCAAAACGCTACGCGAACGCCACGGCAAACTGCACGGCCTTGTGCCCTGCGCCGGGGTGAGCCTGATCTGCCCCCTGCGCGAATACACGCGGGAAAAGGCCAACGCGCTGTTCGACATTCACTTCCACGCCCCGCTGCTGCTGGCCAAGGGTTTTGCGGACCGGCGCAACAACACGGGCAAAGGCGCGTCCATCGTGTTCATGGCCTCGGGCGGAGCCGTGGCCCGCGCGCCGGGCCTGTCCATCTACGGCGGTGCCAAGGGCGCGCTGATCACCGCCGGCGGCGTGCTCAGCCGAGAGCTGGCGGGGCAGGGTCTGCGGGTCAACACGCTGGCGCCCGCCATGGTCAACACACCCATGGGCGAACATTTTTTCGACTTCATCGCGCCGGAAGCCAGGGAAAAAGAACTGGCCGCCTATCCCCTGGGCATTGGCGAGCCGGATGACGTGGCCGGCATGGCGGCCTTCCTGCTTTCCGAGCACGGCCGCTGGATCACCGGCCAGACCATCGTTCTGGACGGAGGCCGCTACTGATGGCCCCCACGCTCTCCCTTATCGTGCCCAACCGCAACCATGCGGCCCGCCTGCCCCGGCTGCTGGACAGCGTGGCCGCCCAGCAGGGCGTGGGCCTGGAAGTCCTGATCATGGACGACTGCTCGGACGCGCCCTATCCGGAGCTTATCGAAGCCTACCGGAACAGGGGGCTGGATATCCGGCTGCTGGAGCACAAAGAGCGGTTGTACACCAAAAACGCGCGGCTGGCGGGCATCCGGGCGGCCAGGGGCCGGATTATCGCCTTTGCGGACGCCGACGACGCGCTGCCGGGCACGGAAATCCTGGCGGAGCATGTGCGGCGCATGGACGCGGAAGGCGCGGATATTCTGCATTTTCGCTCCGTCATCACCGGCAGCCGGGGCGAATTTCAGCGCTATTTTTACGTGGCCGACCCCTTTGCGGAGCAATTGCGCGGCCGGGAAATTTTCGAACGCTTTCTGGCCGCGGACGTCCACGGCAGCAGCGCCATCTGGAACAAGCTCTTTCTGCGCGAGAAGTTCCTGCCCCTCTGCGAGTATGCGGAGAAAAGCGCGGTGCGGCGCTATGTGGAAGACCTGTACCTCAATTCTTTGTATCTGCTGCACGCGGAGCGCTATGCCGGCAGCCACCTCGTGGGCTACGCCTATAGTTACGTGGAGAAGGACCGCGCGGATACGCCGGAACGCGCCGTATACACCTACGCCATGCGCGCGGAAATGCTGCCCTACATGCGCACACTGGGCTGCGCCCCGGAGCTGGTGGACGCTTACGCCCGCTATCTTGAGCACTACCTCAGCCTGTGCACCGGCCGCCTGGCCATCGCTATAGGAAAAGAGGAAGGCGCCGATATAACGGATGCAACGGTGAATTCGCTGCTCACCCACACCGACGCGGCCACGCTGATCAAAGTGCTGCTGCTGGGTGGGCGTATCAATGCGGAAAAAGTTGTGGGCGCGACGAGGTTGTTGCGCACGGGGCGGGTGTATTAGCAGGCGGGCGGTCAGGGGAACGCCTCCGGCGGCCAAAGGGGCACGCCCCTTTGGAAACCCCTTTCGGGAAGGCGTGGCGGAATAGGCGAAGAGGATACATTTGGCATGAAACGAATCATTATCATCGGCAACTCCTCGGCGGCGCGCGAATGCCGCGAGGTCTACCTGGACTCCCTCGCCCTGGGCGGAGGGAACGCCGGTGAACAATTCGCCGGTTTTCTCAGCCACAAGGGCTATCCGGGGAACCTGGGGCCGTTGGAGCATCTGTTGCTCGGCTCGGACGAGGACTGCAAAATCCAGCCGGAAGACCGTTTCATCATCGGCATATCCGACCCCGCCCTGCGCCGCGAAGTGTATGAAAGCATGAAAGCCAAGGGGGCGACCTTTTACCCACTGATCAGCCCCCGCGCCTATGTGTCCGCCGACGCCGTCCTGGGGGAAGCCAACATCATCGGCATGGGCTGCACCATCACCGGCGGCGCGGTCCTGGGCAACGCCAACTATCTTAACGGCGGCTGCCGCATAGGCCACGACGTGGTCATGGGCGACTACAACTTCTGGGGACCGGGGGCAACGGCCTTGGGCTGCGTCGTCGTGGGCAGCGAAAACCGCTTCGGCGCCTACAGCGTGCTGTTGGAAAAGGGAAAAGTGGGGGACGGTAATCTTGTTGCACCCGGCGCGGTGGTGTACAAGGGCTGCGGCTCGGGGCGGCGCATGGCGGGGAATCCGGCGTGTGATGTGGCGGGATGCGCGGATTAAGCGGAGAACGGCATGGCGTATAGCGTTGATTCTATAGTGTTCATTCCGGATCTGAGCCGTCTGGCCCGGCCCGGCGAACGCGCCTACCACTCCCAGAACCGAGAGAGCTGGAATCTTAACGCGGAGATCCTGTATCATTGCTGCCGCGTGCCCGCCGCCCACGGGACGGGCCTTTCCCCCCATCTTCTGGATGAGCGGACGCTTCCGGATTTCTCTGCCGCGTTTTACTCCTGCCTCGGTGTGGCAGGAAGACAGCCAGACTTTGCGGACTGGACGGCTTCCTTGAGGCAAGACCCCAACGACGCTCTGCGAAACCTATTCAAGCACCATTTCGCGGGCTGCTTTGTGGTGGGCTTGGCCCTGCCGCCGCTGTTCAAAAAAACTTTGAGCGATCTGGCCATTCCCTGGCTGGATGTGGTGCTGCACCCTGCCCGCTATCTGGACAACCTGTTGTACGCATGCAGCAGCAATGTTCCGGCGGTCAATGCCTTTCTGGCGGAAGCGCGCCTGGCCCCGCGGGTTTTCGAAGCCAAAGCCGCCCAGGAAATCGCCCGTTGTGCGCGCAATAATTCCTACCTCTATTATTGGCTGCCGGATCCCACCCTGCTGATCCTCGGCCAGACGGCGGATGATCCCCTGCCCCTTGGCCCGGACGGGCGGGTGCTGTCCTTTCTTGACTTCCGGGACGAACTGACCGAGCTGTGCGCCGCCTACCAGCGCGTGTTCTTTATGCAGCCCGATGCTTCGGCGGAGGCCGCGCCAAGCGGGGAAGAGCTGGCTCTTTTCGAATCCTTGGGCGTCATCCGTCTGCCTGCGGAAAACTACACTTTCCGCAACCACTACATGCTGCTGGCCCATCCCTGTGCGACCCGCGTGGCCGGGCTGAACACCGGAGCCCTTACGGAAGCCATTCAGTTCGGCAAGGAATGCACGGCCTTTGCGCCTTCCCGGGAACCACTCGCCGCGCCCTATCAGCCCATCTACGACAAATTTTTTACCGCCGCTTTCTGGCATGCGCTCATGGCTCGCTTCACACCACCGAAAGCGGAACCGCCGCCCAGTATCGAATACGAACCCATTCCCAACCTACGCCTGGCGTTGCGCGGCGGCGGGAGCGATTTTGACGACACGGGCAGCATCAGCAACAGCGCGCAGATCGGCAAGCTGGCCTGGGAAGTGCGGGAGTTGCAAAAGCATACCTTTGTGCAGGAACTGTTCAAGCCGGCGGCGGACGCTGTGGACGCCCCCGCCCCGGCCTACGCGCCGGAACCAAGAGCGCCCGGTCCCGAGCCCTGGGCGGTGTTCGCCGCCGGAGACGGCAACGTTGTGGCACAGTCCATCGTGGCCCTTAAATCCTTTGCCCGGCGGGGCGTGGCCGATGCGCTGTTTTACGTGGCGGACGAACGGGCGATCCCTCAGGATAAAAAGGATCTGCTGCGGCACTGCGGCGTGGAGTTACTGCACACGGAGTACGCGGAACAGTTCCGCATGCATTTTCTGCCCCATTCCACGCACGCGGCATACAACCAGTTTGCCGGGCCGGGGCTGCTGCGTGATAGGGGTTTTGCACACAGCATCGGCATCCAATGCGATGTGCTCTGCGTGCGGCCTTTTGCGCCGGAAACCATTTTCGCGGATACGCGCTGCATCGCGGCCACCAACAACTCCACGGAGAAAAACGCCGTCAGCTACGCCGACCCGCGCGCCGTCTGCCGCCGCTACGGCATTCCGGAACCGCGCATGGACGCGCTGCTCATGAACCCCGGCGTGCTGTTCATCAACAACAAGGGCTTTCTCGCGGCCGACATCCCCGGCCAGATCCTGGACATCTACCGTGACATAGGGCCGGACGCCGTGCTCTACGGCGAGGAGTCCATGCTCAATATTCTGTTCATGCGCGACCCGGACTTGTGCCGGATGATCGATCCGGCCTATAATACGCTCATCGTGCATCCTTTCGGGCCGTCCAAGCCATACTGCATCCACTTCAACATTTCAGCGGCCAAACCCTGGACCGTGCAGAAAAACGCCCGGCAGCTTCTGGCGGCGCCCATTAAGAACACGCTGGTCAAACTCTGGCGGGCGGAAGCTGAACGCATTCTCGGGCCGGACCTGTACCGCGAGCACATAGGTTCCAAACTGGTGTTCTGACCGGCGCGGGGCGGGAGCTTTTATGGATTACATTTACAACAGCTGGTGCGTGCAGATCGATATCACCAGCGTGTGCAAAAAAACCTGCATCTACTGCACCCGCTACCTGGGCCACGTCTCGGCCCAGGACCGCTACGCCATGACGCCGGAACGCTTTGAGGCCGTGCTGGATTCGCTGGAAGGCTGGCCCAACATTATCGGCATCATGGGCGGCGAACCGCTGCTGCACCCGCAATTTCGGGAACTGGTGGCCATAGCCAGAAGGCGCGTTCCCAAAGAAAAGCTGCACATCTGGACTTCCGGCCTGCCGGGAACACCGCTCTCCGACCCGCGCAAGGATCCGGACCTGGATTCCGCCTTCGGCTGGTTCCACTACAACCCGCACGATGCGCAGCAAGTCGCCGTCTGCCGCCACCAGCCCCTGACCATTGCCGTGGATGAAGCCGTGCCGGACAAGGGCATGATGTGGAAACTCGCCAACGACTGCTGGCTGCCGCGTCTGTGGTGCCCTTCCGTCACCGGGCACGGAGCCTATTTCTGCGAAGTGGCCGGCCCCCTGGACGCGGTGCTGTACAAAGGCGCGCACGCCTGGCCCATAGAGCCTGGCTGGTGGAAACGGCCGCCGGAAGCCTTTCAGGAGCAGGTCAGCAAACTCTGCCCGCGTTGCGGCATGTGCCTGCCCATGGAGCGCCAGCACCTTATCGACGCCCAGGAAAAATTCACGCCCAAGCTGCTGGAGGATTTCCGCGCTGCCGGGGCCGTGCGCCTGGGGGACAAGCATATCGCCGTGTCCGACAAACAGTTCACGAACGAAGAAATCATCGCCGCCGCCAGGGATTGGTACCCGACCAACTACCGGGACGACGTGCGGGCCGACGAAAGCCTGCCGGAATCCACACGCGGCGTGCAGGTGCGCCTCACTCCGGACCCGGACAGGCTGAAACCTCTGTGCCTGGACAGTGAGGACGCCTTCCACGAAGCGCTGGAGCGAGTCAAGCCGCTGGGGCCGGATGAAAAGGCGCAAGAGTTTTTTGTCACGTACAAGGGTATGCCCTTCAACCCCGTCAAAGAGCCCTACCCCTTCGTCCAGTGGGGCCTGGCGGAAGAAAATCAGCTTTACCGCCGGGCTATGCTCCTGCACTTCAAGCAGCTCATGGACGAAGAAGCATTTGCGGGGCTGCTGCAGGAGCCGGTCACGCCGGAAACCCTTCTCGCTTTGGGGCACCGCTACAGAACCCTGTTGGCGGAAAGAAGAGAACGCGCCATTGAGCAACTGGGTAGAAAACTAGCGGGGAAAGAGGTTTACTTTTGGGGTCACGGGGTGGCCTATCAACGCTTCAAGCGCTATTTCGCGGAGACGAAGCCCCGCTGCTTTTTAAGCGACATAGACTACGGCCAAGCCAAAGGCATGCGCGTGGACGGCATCCCCGTGCGCAGCCCGGAGGAACTTCTGCGTAACGGGGAAGCTCCTCTTCCCGGCATCATGTTCACCAAAGAAGCGCACGCGGGCATTTTTGCCAGGACTATACACAACCGCTACTCTGGACTGGTGGAGGGAGAGTTGGTGCATTGCCTGCTGCCCGTCTGTGGGGCAGGTCGGGAAAACCCCTTGAGTGAGCACAGATGAGACGGGCATGAGGCAGACATTTTATATTGTAACTCCAGCATACAACGCCTGTGAATTTATTGATGACGCCATAATGGGTGTGATCACTCAAGTCGGCGACTTTACCATCCATTACCATGTGCAAGATGGGGGTTCGGCGGACGGCACCATAGAAAAACTCAAGGAATGGGAGCGTATCCTCTCCCAGCCCAACCCGCTTGTGCGCTGCAACAAGCTTGTCTTCACCTGGAAGAGCGAGCCGGACTTCGGTATGTACCAGGCCATCAACAGGGGCTTCGCCT
Organism: Desulfovibrionaceae bacterium; assembly: GCA_031551765.1. Lineage (GTDB taxonomy): Bacteria > Desulfobacterota > Desulfovibrionia > Desulfovibrionales > Desulfovibrionaceae > JAVBNC01. The sequence continues at coordinate 11,637 of JAVBNC010000168.1, read as the reverse complement.
CCCTGAACGTGCCGGACGATGGTATCATGGCCTGGACGAATACTGACGATCACTATATCCCCCACGCGTTCTCCACTGTGGCTAACGTCTTCGCGGATATACCCGATTTGCGGTGGATGGGCGGGGCAATATTGGGCAATATGCACGGACGGCTTGCTGCCGTTGACTCCATGCAGCCTTTTCCACAGGAACTGGTCCGGGCTGGCTGCTGCGATACGCGCTGCTGGCGGCATTTGGACCAGGCCTCTATGTTCTGGAAGGGGAGTTTGTGGAAGCAGGCCGGCCCCTTGAAAGAAGACCTGCGCTATGCCGGCGACTACGAACTATGGCCGCGATTTGCGCAGCATACGGATTTTGCGTACCTCCCCACACCACTGTGCCTCTACGCGTTGCGGCCGGGAAAACAATTGAGTGCGCAATTTGATGACGCGGGCGACTCTTTATATGAGATGGAAAGAGACCGGGTACGACCGCTGGAAGATCGCCTGCGCGCCGCCCGTGCATTCTGGAAAAGGCGCTTGCTCCCCCCGCGCGGCCCGTCTTTATCTTTTGATGACGGACAATATAAAGTCATCCAAGCCCGAGCCTGGCCCTTCTGGGGTCAGGGATTCACCTTCTGCACATACAGGACTCGCTATTATGCGCGCCACTACGGCCGCCAAGTCCGCGCCTGGCTGGAGCGGCGCTCCCCTTTTGCTCGACGGTTTTTTGCCATCAGGCAGTTGGCGCCATATTTCAGGACAGCACCGAAGCGCGGTATCGACTATAGGTCTTTCCTGCTCTATCTACTCTCGGGAAGCGCCAACCACTGCCCCCTGCCTTTTTTTGATGCGGCTTACTACACCAAGGTCCACTGGGCTTCCCTGGGGCAAGATCCCTTAATGTTTCACATACGGCAGGGCGCGCGCGATCTTGATTCGCCTCATCCCTCTCTCTGCGCTCCATACTATGCCCTCAAAAATAGGCTCGCAAAATTTACGGGAAACGACATATTATTGCATTCCCATGAAACCGGAAACGCGCCTCTGCCACTGAATTTTCATCAAAAACCCATGGCCAGCGCCGAATTTTCCGTCAAGGATTTCCAGCAAGTTTCAGGGAAAGAAGCTGCGCCAAAACGCGGCATACCCATTTTTACCAGCATAGGCCCCAAACGCATGACGGCGCAACAGGAGGCCATAGCCACCTGGACAGCCCAAGGATTTGAACCTGTGGCCGTGAACTATCCCGACGAGATAGACCACCTGTCCGCATCCTTTCCTTCCGTCACGTTTTTGCCGGCTTTGCGCGACTCCAGGCCCATATTGGACCGCCCACGCATTTTCATCAGCGACCTGCTGGACTACGCGACCTGTTACGCCAAGGAACAAGGGCATACATTTGTTGGCATTGTAAACTCGGATGTGTCGCTTTACGCGCTGCGGTATGAAGTGCTGCAATCAGCCGCACAAAAAGGGATGGTGTTCAGTAGACGAGTTGACGTTGCCACACATACTCACGCAACTGGAGACGTATATGACCTTGGGTATGACGCTTTTTTCTTCAATCCCGTGGTTCTTCCCTCGCTGCCCGTGACAACGCATGCGTTGGGCGAACCGTTTTGGGATGTTCTACTCCCCATGTGGAGTCTGCTCCACGCTATTCCCACTGCAACGGCAACACCGCTCTGCTTTCATGTCCGCCACAGTGCGCAGTGGAGTTGGGCCTCCTATTTTGCTTTAGGCAGAGAGACCTACAATACGCTCCTCACTCCGCTCCTTGCCCATATGCCGGAAGATGAGGGATTTGCGGGCACCGTGAAGGAACTCGGCATAAAAATTTCGGGGAACAGCCTGCCATACCATAAGATGGCCGCTCTTTTGTATAAAGATATCTTGAACACCATTCCTGAGCAACTTGATGCCGTTATGCGCAACAATACATAAACGCATAAAGAATCACAATATGCATGAACATGTTGAATATAAAGACATCTATTTGACGTTGCTACGCTTTGTCAACGCGGGCATGCTGTTTGATGGCAATATACTCAGCATGAATATTGCCATTAAAGAACTTCATCCGAATACAGCTATTGTTGAAATAGGATCGTTTTGCGGCCTCTCCGCTAACATCAGAAATTTTTTCAAAAAAGCATGCGACAAGAGCAATCCATTTTTTTGCGTGCATGGAATTTTGAGGGGGCCGAAAAGAAGAATGCTGCAATCGGGTCAGGCACGACTATCACCCATGCGGAATATAAAGACTACGTCAGGGAATCTTTTAAAAGAAATATTGCTATGTTTTCCCGGCATGACAAACCCTACGCCATTGAAACTTAATCGGATACTTTTTTTGCCCAGTGGGATCGCAATACCGCCGTTACAGATATTTTTTCAAGAGATGTCATATTGGGCGGACCTATAGGTTTTTGCTATATTGACGGAAATCATACGTATGAATTCGCCCACAGGGACTTCAGTAATACCGACAAACACCTCGCTCCCGGCGGCTTTATTTTGCTTGATGACTCTGGCGACCATTCAAGCTGGGGGGTAAAGCGCGTCGTGGAAGAAGTAAAGCAATCTGGACGGTACGAAGTGATCCTGAAAAACCCCAACTATCTCGTAAAAAAAGTGAAATCCGCTGCAGCGTAATACTTACTATAAATTTTATACCGTACTGGATTAAAAGGTTTCCGCTATGATGCGCTTTGTCACAAAAAGAGAATACTGGGATCTGGAAGATTCCGGCCTGCTGGAAACTTTGCCGTGCCCCGCGCCATGGCATCTAAAAACCATTCAGGACGCAGTCGCTTTCTCCAGGCTGCATATGCTTCGCGGCAAAACCATTGCGGAGATCGGAGGGGGTAATTCGCGCCTGCTTCCCACGCTGGCGCGGCAGAATCACTGCGTCAACATTGAAAAATTTGAAGGCTGCGGAGCTGGCCCAACCGAGAACGCCCTTCCCTCGGAAATTTCAGTTATTGATGCGTATCTTGGACACACGGGGGCCCTACTCGCAAAAGAGACTTTTGATGCCGCTTTTTCTATCTCCGTAATAGAGCACGTGGCCCCAGAGGACATGGAGTTTTTCTTCCATGATAATGCGAGAATTTTGAAAAAAAATAGTCTGTCTCTGCACCTCATTGATATCAGCTGTTCTGACACGCCATCATCACACATGCAAAAGCGTTTTTCCATGATCAAACAACATTTTTTTAAATTTTTTACCCCACTATCTCACGAAATTATAGCAGAAGATGATCTTCATTTTCGCTGCGAATACGCGACTAATCCAGATAATGTTACGCATAGCTGGGCACAAATTGTCCCGGATGCCCGTACAATTTTTGAAACACATCAAATATGCAGCATAGTTTTGGCTGGATATGCCCGGTAAAACTAAACGCCGACCTCATCAATCGGCGTCAATGGAACGCGACATGCCACTTATTAAAACGGAAAGCGTCATCAAACTAAATCCTCCTGCCGCTGTTCTCGGAAACGGGCCTTCCTTGCGAGGCGCTGATTTCGCGAAGGAGCTTTCCTGTTTCGACACGTTCGGCATGAACGCCGCATACCGCCACTGGGATGCTATAGGCTGGTATCCAACCTACTACAGCTGCCTTGATGAAGTTGTGGGGCTTTCTCATAAGGACGCCATCCAAAGGCTCATTATACGGGCCTCCAGCTATGGCATTCGGAAGTTCCTGCTTCGGGCCAATCTTGTGGAAGCCTTGGGCGACGTGGGACGACTTCCCTATGTGACGAGCCTGGAAGCCATGCAGTATTTCGGCAACCCCTTTTTTCTCTCCAGAACCTGGGTGACCACCGGCAGCCATACCGTAGCCTGGGCCGCCATGTTGGGGTATCGGGACATTATTCTGCTGGGTATTGACGGTCAGTATGTTGAAATTATTAAAGAAGCAAAGAAAATAGACAACGCCGTTCTTGAAATGGCGGAAACCCCCCGGGAAAACCCAAACTACTTTTTTGAGGGCTACCAACAAGCTGGAGATAGATACCACATTCCCAACCCCACACAGGATTCCGGCCATGAAAGCCACATACTCAGTTGGCGCACCCTGCGCCCCCAGCTGGAGTTCTCCGGCACGCTCGTGATCAACGCCAACCCTTTATCCCGCGTGGACGCCTTCCCCAAGCGCCCCTTTAATGAAGCCCTCTCAGCCATTGCGGAAATGCGAAGCAAGCAGGAACAGACACGGCATGATCCAGGGCTCTCCGGAATCCACGAGCGGGAGGACGAAGCATCCATCGACGAACTACGCCTTTTTTACCCCTTCTTTCCTGACAAAAACGGCAACATGATCGACGTGGGCGCGCACCACGGTGGGACGTGCGTTCGTTTTTTGCACCGGGGCTGGCTGGTTCATGCGTTTGAGCCCGACCCGGATGCCCGTGCGGAGCTTTTGAAAAATACATCCGGCCTTCCGGGCATTACCGTTGACTCCAGGGCCGTCTCAAAGGTTTCCGGCCGGGAGTATCCCTGGCATAAAACACCGGAAAGCACGGGCGCAAGCAGCATGGCGGCTTTTACCCCAGGCCATGTATGCGCCGGAACAGTCGCTACCGTCACTTTGAGCGATTACTGCGCGGAGCAGGGCATTGACGCCCTGGACTTTCTCAAAGTCGACGCGGAGGGGTTCGACTACATGGTCTTGCAAGGTTTTCCCTTTGATCGCATACGCCCCAGATTCATTCTCTGCGAGTTCGAAGACAGAAAAACCGTTCCTTTGGGAAACACACTCCACGACATGGGCCACTTGTTGCTGGACTTGGGCTATCACGTTTTTATGAGCGAGTGGCACCCGATAGTCCGCTACGGCATCAAACATCAATGGCGACGCTTTGTCCGCTATCCATCCGAACCAGCGACGCCCCTGGCATGGGGTAATTTGCTGGCCTTTGCCGAAAAACCCGATGAAGAAACATTGCGTGCCGCCATCCAGGCGCAGCTTCAACCGCAGGAGAAGCCAGCATGCCCCACTCGCTGACCGCCCTGGTTCCCATCAAGGGGGAGTCGGAACGCGTTCCCGGCAAAAACTTGCGCGATTTTTGTGGCAGGCCGCTTATGTGCTATGTGCTGGAGATGCTGCAGCACACCGATTGTATCGAACGCATAGTAGTCAACACGGACAGCGAAAAAGTGGCAGAGCAGGCTTTAGTTTTTCAAAAAGTCTGTATCCATGAACGCCCCACCTCCCTCCGTGGACATACTGTGTCCATGAATCGCATTCTTGCATATGACTTGGGGCTTTTAGGAGACGGCCACTATCTGCAAACCCACGTCACCAACCCCATGCTGACAAACCGGACAGTGGCGGACGCGGCGCGGACGTATTTTTCCGCGCTTGCCGAGTTTGATTCGCTTTTTTCGGTCATCAGGCATCAATCCAGATTCTTCTCAGCGGATAAAAGCCCCCTGAACCATGATCCGGCCACTCTGCTTAATACTCAAGACCTACCGCCACTCTATGAGGAAAATAGCTGCTTATATTTTTTTTCACGCGCATCATTTCGTGCTAACGGAGAGAACCGCATGGGCAAACTATCCGCGCTTTACCCAATGACAAAGGTCGAATCCCTTGATATTGATACCGAGGATGATTTTAGGCTTGCTCAAATCGCATGGATAACTTTTTCAAAAACACATCGATGAATAAATACATGAATATCTTCCGCCTTGCGCGATGTAATGATCTTATTCGGCTAAAGGCCGCATATAAAGATCTTTGGTATAGCGAAGATCAAGCATGGGGCCTTAAGCAACTTGGAACGCTATTTGTCGTGGACATTCTCAAGACGCTGCAGCCACAGCGAGTTTTGGAAATTGGCGCAGGCTTTAATCTTTTTTTTGACACTTGGTGCCACAACAATGGCATCGAGTACTGGATGTGTGACGCTCCTGGATTTTATGATGCCCAAACTCTTTCAGAAGCAAATGAGCAACGGCGTCACACCACGTACGTGGCAGGCTGGGTTGGGCAAGGAGTTACGGAACTTCCTGACAATTTTTTTGATGCTGTATTTTCTATTTCTGTAGTAGAGCATGTTCCCACACGAGCGCTGGCAGTCTTTTATGACGAAATAAATAGAATACTAAACTGCAATGGCACACTAATTCAAACTTTGGATGTGGAAGCAAATTCGCAAAGACACCTGTTTGACATACAAAACCTCCAAAGCCTTGGCTACTGTAATTATTTACATGTTGATGACACATGGGATTTTACAACACTATTTGAACCACTCAGCATACAATATACATATTACTATGGAAAGACTAGAGACATGTGGGAAACATGCATCTCTGACGTCTCAAATCAATATGGAACTTTTATGATAGCGCTATCACATCACAGCCGCACTGGCACCCTGCCCAGCTAAACCAGCCCCTCTTTGAACCCATGGAAGAAACACAAGAATTTGTTACAGTGATTATAAATTAATACCTATGCACTGAAAAATACCATATGAAACGCATCATATTACATATAGGAGCCATAAAGTCATCAATACAGTTATTAAATTTCGTAAAAAACAACGCACTATTTTTACAAAAAAATAATATAATCGCACCAGAAGAGTTTAAATTTGTAGAGATCGATCATTTTATTACGCAAGATGGATTTTATAAAAACTTTGATCCATCTCCATTTTTAAAAAAATACCCTAAAAAAAATCAAAACCCAATACATGCCCTTGAGCATTACATCAAAAAATTTGACGGAATATTACTTTCAACATATGCTTATTATAGATATTTATCTGTAGTTAGAGAAATACGTGCAAAACTTAAAAATACTTTCCCCCACATTCCTCCATACGCCTTTCTCACTCTCGCACGACAGGACCTGGAAATAGAGTCTCATGTCACGCTTTTAAACCTTTACCCCGCCGACAACACGATTAATAATATTATATCCCATCATAAACAAAAAGTTTTTAGCTACAATGACACAATAGATAATACAATAAAAATATTTGGTCATAAAAATACAGTAATTGATATCCATCAAAATCTACCAATCCATGACGAGCACACAATAACTAAACTTCTATCGATTTTTTCAATTGATTTCTTACAGTATTCATCTCTTATGGACGATTTACCCCCCCCACCGTACACATTGCAATTGCCGCGGGAGTTCCTGGCGTTTGCCAAAGCCGCCAATGTCTCCGGCGAAAATATTTTTTGCATACCTTCTCTCCTCCCTTGGTCTACCCAGGCCCACAGGTTCACCCCGGAGTCAGGCTATGCCTCCGACGGGCATTCTCTGCTGGGCCCCAAGCGCCGCACCGATATCCTCAGCCATTATGCGCCGTCCAATGCCGTCCTGGCCAAACGACTTGGCATGGAGCGTCTTTTCCCTGAGCCTGCCCCCGAGCCCGATTGGGAGCCCTTCCTCGGCCTAACCCCGGAGCTTGCTTTCAAAGTAGCCGCCCGTCTGGAACCGGATTTCGCCAGAGCACGCTTGGAAGAACTCGACGCCGCTCAAACGTACTATCTGACCCGTGAACAACGTACCTGCCGTAACGCCCTACACGATGCCCTTGATCCCGCTCCGGCGCTGCCTGCACTCCGTGCTCGCCCAGAGCCCGCTCCACCCAAGGTCAGCGTGCTCACCCTTACTTACAACCACGCCGCCTTCATTGAAAAGACCATCCAAAGTGTCCTTGAACAGCGGGTCAACTTTCCCATACAGCATATCATTGCGGACGACGGTTCTGAGGATGGCACCCAAGATATCATCTTGCGCTATGCTGAAAAGCACCCGCACATTGTACCCGTTTTCCAGCGGCAACGCTCTTATGGCTCCGGCAACATATACGCGCTGTTCGACATGGCCCGCAGCCCATATGTGGCGCTTTGCGACGGCGATGATTACTTTACTGATCCGGATAAATTGCAAATCCAGGCCGATTTCATGGACGCCCATCCGGATTGCGCACTGTGCTTCCATCCTGTGCTCGTGACATATGAGGATGATCCCGGCAGGAAACGCGTGTACCCACCGGTGGAAGAGCTTCCACGCGGCGTCCGCCAGTTCTACTATCTTAGTGATCTCATTAAATGCAATCTTATCCAAACAAACTCCGTCATGTACCGCTGGCGTTTCAAGGACGGCCTGCCGGACTGGTTCCGCACCGACCTCATGCCTGGTGACTGGTATTGGCACTTACTACACGCGGAGACGGGAAAAATAGGCTTCATCAACAAGGTGATGAGCGTATACCGCCGCCACAAAGAATCCGTGTACTACCTCTCGGAGGTGGATAGACTGAAGCACAGATACACTGTGGGCAAAAGCGAGTTGGAAGCCTATGACGCTGTGAATGCGCATTTCGGCCACCGCTTTGAGCCTATTATTCTTGATTTAACCAACGGAGTGTTCGCGGATTGTCTGTTCTACTGTGATAAGATTGGGGATAATTCGCTTCTGGAAGAATTGGTGGATAAATATCCTCGTTTCGCTAAGCACTTTTTGGCTTCGTTGAAAATTGTCAGCGGGAAAAAGAGCTCGCCGCCTTCGTAAGTCCCTGTCGGTATGCTGCGAAAAAAAAATTCCCCCCACCCAGCCGCTTGCTTTTCTCGCTGGATGTGAAACAAGCTACGAGAACACAATTTGAGCAAAGGCCGATTCACTCATGAAACGCGCGCTTATCACCGGCATTACCGGCCAGGACGGAGCCTATCTTGCGGAATTTCTGCTGAAGAAAGGCTACGAGGTACATGGCGTCAAGCGCCGTTCCTCCCTGTTTAATACGGACCGCATCGACCATCTGTACCAAGGACCGCACGAGCCCAAGCGGCGTTTTGTCCTGCACTACGGGGATATGTCCGACGCGACTAATCTTATCCGCATCGTGCAGCAGACGCAGCCGGACGAGGTTTATAATCTGGCCGCCCAGAGCCACGTGCAAGTTTCTTTTGAGTCTCCGGAATATACCGCCAACGTGGATGGCCTGGGCACACTGCGGCTGCTGGAAGCCATCCGCATCCTGGGCATGGAGCGTAGAACCAAGTTCTACCAGGCATCCACTTCCGAACTGTTCGGCAAGGCGCGGGAAGTCCCGCAAACGGAAACCACGCCTTTTTATCCGCGTTCGCCATACGCCTGCGCCAAACTCTACGCGTACTGGATCACGGTAAACTACCGCGAAGCTCACGGTATGTATGCCTGCAACGGCATTCTCTTTAACCATGAATCCCCCCTGCGCGGCGAGACCTTTGTCACCCGCAAAATTACCAGAAGCCTGGCCCGCATTGCTCTCGGCCTTTCCAGTTGTCTGCATCTCGGCAACCTCAATGCTCTCCGGGACTGGGGGCACGCTTTGGACTATGTGGAAATGCAATGGCTCATGCTCCAGCAGGAGCAACCGGAAGACTTTGTCATCGCCACAGGGCGGCAGTGTTCCGTGCGCGGCTTCGTCAACTCGGCGGCCGCCCATATGGGGGTGACCCTGAAGTGGCTGGGGGAAGGAAAAGCGGAAACCGGCATTGTTGCCGCCGTCGACAATGCGGTGTTCTCCGCCGCCGTTAAAAGTGGAGTCGCATGCGGGATGCGGCCTGGCGATGTTGTCGTGCGCGTGGACGAGCGCTACTTTCGCCCCACCGAAGTGGAAACCCTGCTGGGCGACGCGTCAAAGGCCGCTGACAAGCTCGGTTGGCGGCCCCGTATTTCCTTCGACGATATGGTCGCGGAAATGATGCAAGAAGATTTGGCGCTGGCCATGCGCGACAATATTTGCAAGGTGGCCGGCTTCAAATCCTTTTCCTATGAAGAGTAACGCTTCATGGACCTGAATGCCAAAATTTACGTCGCGGGGCATCGAGGCCTTGTCGGCTCCGCACTCTGCCGGAGGCTGGAAGCCCTTGGCGTGCGGAATATCCTGACGAGAACCAGCACTGAACTGGATCTGCGCGAGCAGGATGCCGCCCGGAATTTTTTTGAAGAAGAGCGGCCGGACTATGTTTTTCTAGCTGCCGCTAAAGTCGGGGGCATCCATGCCAATGCCACATACCCGGCGCAGTTCATTGCCGATAATCTGCTGATCCAGACCAACGTCATTGACGCCGCCTGGCGCACGGGCTGCAAGAAGCTGCTTTTCCTCGGCTCTTCCTGCATCTACCCGAAACTTTGTCCGCAGCCCATTAAAGAGGAATACCTGCTCACCGGGCCGCTGGAACCCACGAATGAGGCTTATGCTCTGGCCAAAATCGCCGGGATAATGATGTGCCGGGCTTACCGCCGGCAGTACGGCTTTGACGCCATCAGCGCCATGCCGACCAATTTGTACGGGCCGGGGGACAACTTCCACCCCCGGAACAGCCACGTCCTTCCCGCGCTGATCCGGCGCTTTCACGAAGCCAAGGAAGCCGGAGCATCCGAGGTATGCGTCTGGGGCACCGGCACGCCCCGCCGTGAATTCCTGCACGCAGACGATCTGGCGGACGCGCTGGTATTTCTCATGCGCCACTATTCGGGAGAGGAACACATCAATATCGGTTGTGGGGAGGACATCAGCATCCGAGAACTGGCTGAGCTGATAACCGAGATAGTCGGCTACATCGGTCGCATAGACTATGACGCGTCAAAACCGGACGGGACCCCGCGCAAGCTCCTGGATGTGAGCAAAATGACCCGGTTAGGCTGGTGGCCTTCCATAGATTTGAAAACAGGCATTCAAGAAACCTACAGAATCTTTCTCTCCCACTCTCGCTGAAGCGTAGCGCTCCGCGCTACACCACCTCCCCCTTCCGGCTCAGCACCAGTTCCCGCCAGAAAAACCCGCCGCCGGCCGCCTCGTACGCCTCTTTCGCGACCCTCACCAGCCCCCCGCAGCAGGGCACTTCCATGCGCAGCACGGTGCAGGACCTGGGCTTGGCCGTCCTGAAAATCGCTTCCAGCTTGTCCTTCAACGCGCCGTTGTCCTCGAACTTGGGACAGCCTATCAGCACGATGCGGCCGTCGGCGAATTTCTCGAAAAAGTCCTTGCTCACCGGGGCGGCGCAGTCGGCGGCTATGACCAGGTCCGCGCCTTTCAGGAAAGGCGCGTCCGGCGGGATAAGGCGCAGCTTCACCGGCCAGGGCGCGCCCTGGGCCTGGACGCCGGGGCAGCCGCCGTGGCGTTGCGGCACGGCCGCGATGCCGCCTAATGCCGCTCCGGCGTGTTTTCCGGCATGCGCATGGTGTTCGTGGCCGCATTCCCCGTGTTTGTGGTGCTCGTGGCCGTGCCCCGCGCAACCGCAGCCTTTTTCTTCCGCGTCCGCTTCCCGCCAGTGGCGCTCGCGTTCCTTGGCCACATGGGCCATGGCTGCGGCTTCGTCAAAAGGCACGGCCTCGCGTTCGGTGATGGTCAGCGCGCCGGTGGGGCAGCCGCCTATGCAGGCGCCCAGGCCGTCGCAAAAAGAGTCCGACACTATTTTCGCCTTGCCGTCCACGATCTGAATCGCGCCCTCGGCGCAGTCCAGCACGCACTGGCCGCAGCCGTTGCACAAGGCTTCATCTATATGCAGAATAGCACGTTTGCTTTTCATATGTTTTCCTTTTGAGGCGGGGTGGAGCGGGTGGTGGCGCGACGCCCGGGGGAAGGGGAAAACCCCTTTTTGGAAAAAGGGGTTTTCCCCTTC